>NZ_JADPIU010000072.1:0-95856 GCF_023073075.1 Bradyrhizobium sp. 61
GGGTGGGGTGATCTCTCCACTCGGGGAGTATTCATCGCGGAGGGACCGTCACCCCACCCCGCTCCGCACTACGCTCCGCTCCATGCGAAGCGACCCTCCCCCTCCAGGGGAGGGTAAGAAAGAACGCGCCTCCCGTGCGGCCCGACTCTACGCGTGCCGCCTATTCGCCAGTCCCAGCCTTGCCTTCACCTCGGCAATCTTGGCCCGGCTGACCGGGACCCGATGCGGCGACGGGCCGTCGAGCTCGAGCACGGCGCCATCCCCCTCTTTCCGGACCAGCGCGACATGGGGGATCGCGACGATATGGCTGCGGTGCACCCGGAGGAACAGCGAGGGATCGAGCTGGGCCTCGGCCTCCGAGATCGACCAGGGGCACATTCGCTCGCGGGTGCCGTCGTGAACACGGGTGTAGTGCGCATCGGCCCGGACGCTGCGGACATTGGCTGTCTCGATGAAGTGCGTGCCATCGGCGCTCTCGACCGGCAACCGGGGAACCGGCGCGCGGGGCGGCTGGCCGAGACCGCCGAGCGGGGCCACCGGGCGCGGAGCTGCAGCCGGCGCAGCGATCAGCTCGATGGCGGCCGCCGCGACCGGCGAAGCAGCCGGTTCGGCAGCAACAGAGGTCGACGTCTGACGCCGCTGGTCGGGAACCAGCGACAGCAGGAAGCCGGCTGCGATGACGAAGCACAGCACCGCAACGATGATCGACAGGATTTGCTGCGACGCGGCAAGACCGCCGCCGGCGTGGTGATGCGCCGCACCGGTCAGCGGCTCGAAATGCATACCCAGCATCGCGGTGTAATGCATGCCGGAGACGGCGACGCCAAAAACAACCGAACTGACGATTAGCCGGACGCCCTCCTGCTGCGCCAGGAAGGCGCGCAAACCACCATAGGCGGTGACGATCGCGACCACGACCGAGAGCAGCACCATGGTCCGGTCGTGGACGATACCGAAATGACCGGCGAGGCCGTGGATGCCGACATAATGCATGCTGGCGATGCCGACGCCGAGCAAGACTGCGGACGACGCCACCCGCTTCAGGGACGGTTCGCCGATCGAGACAAAGAAAAGCGAGATGCCGACCACCAGCGCGCAGATCAGGAACGAGATGATGGTGGGAAGCACCAGATAGACCGTGTCCGGCGGCAGCGGCGCGGCCAGCATGCCGACGAAATGCATGGTCCAGATGCCCACGGCCAGAAACGCAGCCGCACCCGCGAGCAGAACGCGGTTGCTGACGCCGGGCGTGTTGCGGATGCGAGCAGCAAGCGCAAAGCCGGTATAGCCACCCAGACTCGCGACCGCCACAGAGAGCGCGACGAGATAGGGATCGTGTCCTTCGAACATGATCTTGTCGGCCGCCCGTCTCCACGGCACGGCCTCCTCCCGCCGCCGACTTTATAGGGACGGCGACGGGATTGACAATCAGCGGCGTGTGAGCGGACGGCTACACGATGCCCGCCGCGACCTGACCGCGCAGGCGCTCCAGACCGAGCAATGTCTCGGCACAGGCTGCGGCGACCTCGACGCCCTTGATCGCAAAATGCCTGCGGAAGAAATCGTAGTGCACCTCAGTCTCGTGGAATTGCTGCGGCGTCAGCACCGCCGAGAACACCGGCACCTCGGTGCGCAGCTGCACGTCCATCAGCGCCTTGATCACGGTGTCGGCGACGAACTCGTGGCGGTAGATGCCGCCGTCGACGACAAGGCCCGCCGCGACGATCGCGGTGTAGCGCCGCGTCTTGGCGAGGATCTGCGCATGCAGCGGGATCTCGAACGAGCCCGGCACCTCGAACACGTCGACATGATTGAGGTGACGCGCGGCCGCCTCCTTCACGAAGGCGATGCGGGCCTCCTCGACCACGTCGCGGTGCCAACAGGCCTGCACGAAGGCCACCCGCTGCGGTTTCGCGAAGCGCGGATGCTCGGGTGCCGGATCCTGCGGAACCGGCGGTTGGGTGACTTCGGAAGTTTCGGTTTGGGGATCTTGCAACATCTGATTCATGGCTTTCCTTCAAAGGACCAGAATCAGGGCACACGGAACGACAAGCAGCCGCACCTTGCGATGCGTCTGCCACCGACCGTTCTCTTTCATCCGGACTTTAACCGTCGGCTTCGGAGTTGCACCGAATCTGCTGACCCTTCCCTTCGGCAAATTCCTTTTCAGGAATATTCCTGGGGGAAGGCGCTCGCGGGCTTGGGCCTTGCGACCCTTACCGCCGGTGGGGACTTTCACCCCGCCCTGAGAACATCGGCCGCCCGGGATGAACGGCCTGACCGGAAATATGACGCCATCCGGCGGCCGCAGCAAGCGCGTTCCGCATGAAAAACCGCATGGTCCCATGCCGCCATGACGGGTGTGGCCTCGCCCGGCGGAATTAACGATTGGCGCGCCATCGGCGAATTCGATTCCGATTTGTTCTCATTCGTTAAGAATTGTGGCGGAGATGAGCTGTGGACGAACGAGTCCTGGCTTGTGGACGGACTCGGCAGCCAGTTGCGCAGATTCCGCAAATCACATCACTTGATCCGCGACAGGCTCGCGCTGATCCGAGGGGATCGCGACAGCGACGTTGAGGGAGCGCGCCGGGCCGACCGCGTGCGTATCAAAGACAACAAAAAGGCAAGAGGTCGAGACGGAATGTCCCTGCTCGAAGGCACTATCGATTCCAGAAATCACCCGCTCGCGGTGGTCGAGGACATCGCTGCCAGCAACAACTGGCCGTTCGAACGCTCCGGCGAAGACGAGCTCACGATTGTCTCCAAGGGACAATGGACCGACTATCAGATCTCCTTCACCTGGATGGGTGAGATCGAGGCGCTACATCTGGCCTGCGCCTTCGACATGAAGATTCCGGTTGCGCGGCGGGGCGAAGTGCAACGGCTGGTCGCCGCGGTCAATGAGCAGCTATGGGTCGGCCATTTCGACCTGTGGACCAACACCGGCATGATCATGCACCGCCAGGCGCTGGTGCTGCCGGGCGGGCTCACCGCCTCGACCGCGCAATGCGAAGCCATGCTCGCCGGCGCCATCCATGCCTGCGAGCGCTACTTTCCCGCGTTCCAGTTCGTGGTGTGGGCCGGCAAGACCACCGCGCAGGCGATGGACGCGGCGATGTTCGACACGGTGGGAGAGGCGTAAGGTCTCTCTCCAAGATGGTGAGGGGCGCGCGCGCCCTCCTCAGCGTCGTGCCGGACAGGCGGAGCGCAGATCCGGACCCATACCGTGTGATTTCTCCGTATCGCGCGATGCTTGTTGCTCCGCCCTCCATCCACTAGAACCGCCTGTGGTTATGGGTCCCGGCCTTCGCCGGGACGACACCTTTGTTTGTGGTGACCACAGTGGCAGACAGCAGCACTCTCAAGAACATCACCAGCACCATCCTCCTCGCCGGCGCCGGCAAGATGGGCGGCGCGATGCTGACCGGATGGCTTTCAGGCGGACTCGACCCGCGTCGCGTCGCGGTGATCGATCCGCACATCTCACCTGAGATCACCGCGCTTGCCGCCAACGGCGTTGCGCTCAATCCCGATGTCAGCGCCGCCGGCACGGTCGAGACTCTGGTCGTCGCGGTGAAGCCGCAGATGTTCCGCGAGGCCGGCGCCAGGCTGAAGCCATTCGTCTCGGACAAGACCTCGGTGGTCTCGATCATGGCGGGAACCACGATCGCATCGCTCGAAGAGGTCTGCGGTGGCGCAGTGGTGCGCGCGATGCCGAACACGCCGGCCGCGATCGGTCGCGGCATCACGGTCGCCGTCGCGGCGAAGAACGTCAGCACCACGCAGCGCGCGGTAGCCGATGCGCTGCTGCGTGCCACCGGCTCGGTCGAATGGGTCGAGGATGAAGGCCTGATGGATGCGGTCACCGCGGTGTCCGGCTCAGGCCCGGCCTATGTGTTCCTGCTCGCCGAAGAGCTCGCGCGCGCCGGCGTCGAGGCCGGACTGCCCGAGGCGCTGGCGACGAAGCTTGCACGCGAAACCGTCGCCGGCTCGGGTGAACTTTTGCATCAGTCGGAGCTTCCCTCCAGCACGCTGCGCCAGAACGTCACGTCGCCAGGCGGCACCACGGCCGCAGCACTCGGCGTGCTGATGGGTGAGCCGGGCCTGCGCGATCTGATGATCCGCGCGATCGCGGCCGCGACGAAGCGGTCGAAGGAACTGGCGAAGTAAGCAGGTGTCGTAGGGTGGACAAAGCGGCTTGTCCGCCGAAGCTCGACGAGCGAAGGCGGAAGCGTGCCCACCAACTTCGTTCGCGATCCCGAAAAAATGGTGGGCACGGCGCTTCGCGCCTTTGCCCACCCTACGGCATCGCGCTCGCCGCTACGCCCCGAGCCGCTTGTTGAACATCTCGACATTCACAAGCCCGCGCGCGTGGCGGCCTTCGCCGAGCCTGCGCGTGCCCTCGAACGCCTCGACCTCGAAGCGGATGACGCGGCGCTCGACCGCGACCACCTTCGCGGTGGTCCGCACCGTCGCGCCGACGAGAGCGGCTGCGAGGTGGCGGATATCGACTTCGGTGCCGACGGTGACCCAGCCCGGCTGAAGCGCGGCGCGGATCGCATCGCCCGACGTCATCTCCATCTCCAGGATCATCATCGGCGTCGCATAAACAAAAGGCATGCCGGGCACGAAATGCCCGACCGTCCGCTCAGCCGGCACCACCAGCGTGCGCTCGGCGCTCATGCCGATTGTGATGAAGTCGCGTGCGTCCATGGGGGCCTCACACACGGTGTCGTCCCGGACAAGCGCGCCTTAAGCGCGCGCCGATCCGGGACCCATAACCACAGGACGTCGTGGTTTCGGGGGACTCGGAGTTACCGCTTCACCGCATAACCACTCCCTGTGGTTATGGGTCCCGGATCTGCGCTTGCGCTTGTCCGGGACGACAGCGGAAAATGCCGCTACAGCTTTGGCTATTTCTTCGCAGCCGCCGCGCGCTCCACAAAGGTCTTGCCGCCCTTCATTTTGTGACGGAGCGGGGCTTCGTTGATCTGGATGACGACGGCATCGGCATCGACGCCGAGATTCTTCACCAGGGCCTGGGTGATGTCGCGCATCATGCCGGCCTTCTGCTCGTCGGTGCGGCCTTCGGCCATGCTGACGGTAATCTCAGGCATCGTTCTCTCCCGTGCGGCCGAACACCGGCCATTGACGGTCGCCATCAAACAAGACGTGGATGCCTGGGACAAGCCCGGGCGTGACGGCCTTCCGGAATGGCTATCCCCACTTTACGTCATGGCGGCCCAGGACTTCGCGCACCTTGGCGACGAGGTCGGCTTCGCTGCACGAGAACTGCGCCGGACGGCTCTCGCGCCACTCCTGGTTGGAGGCGATCGCGGCGGCGGCCTTGGCGCCTTCGATCAGATCCTTGATCTGCAGCTCGCCGCGCGCCTTTTCATCCGAGCCCTGGATGATCACGCAAGGTGAGTTGCGGCGGTCGGCATATTTGAGCTGGTTGCCCATGTTCTTGGGATTGCCGAGATAGAGTTCGGCACGAATGCCGGCAGCGCGCAAGGACGCCACCATCTTCTGGTAGTCGGCAACGCGGTCGCGATCGAACACGGTGACGACGACGGGGCCGAAGTCGGGCCGCGTGTCGAGCTTGCCGAGCAGCGTCAGCGCGGCCTGGAGCCTGGACACGCCGATCGAGAACCCGGTCGCCGGCACCGGCTCACCGCGGAAGCGCGAGACGAGGCCGTCGTAACGTCCGCCGCCACCGACGGAGCCGAAGCGCACCGGGCGGCCCTTCTCGTCCTTGGTCTCGAGCAGCAGTTCGACCTCGTAGACGGGGCCGGTATAATATTCGAGGCCGCGCACGACGGAGGGGTCGATCTTGATGCGGTCCGCGCCGTAACCCGACGCCGTGACCAGCTTGGCAATCTCTTCCAGCTCGCTCACGCCGGCCTGACCAATCTCGCTCTTGGCGAGGTAAGTTTCCGCCGCGGCGATCGCGTCTTTCCAATCGTCGCGCGGCTTGGTGATGGCGAGAACAACGTCGCCCTCGGCTTCGCTCAGATTGGCGCCCTTCGTGAAGTCGCCCTTGCCTTCTTCCCCGCCATCCCATCGTCCGGGACCGAGCAGCTTGCGCACTTCGTCGGCAGAAAACTTGTCGAGCTTGTCGATCGCGCGCAGCACGGTCAGCCTGCGGCCTGCGTTCTCGTCACCGCCGAGCCCGATGGCTTCCAGAACGCCGTCGAGCACTTTGCGGTTGTTGACCTTCACGACATAGGAGCCGCGCGCGATGCCGAGCGCTTCCATCGTGTCCGCAGCCATCATGCAGATCTCGGCATCCGCCGCCGGCGTCGCGGAGCCGACCGTGTCGGCGTCGAACTGCATGAACTGGCGGAAGCGGCCGGGTCCGGGCTTCTCGTTGCGGAACACATAGCCGACGCGGTAGCTGCGGTAGGGCAAGACCAGACCGTCGGTCCCGTAGCGCTCGCCGACGTAACGCGCGAGCGGCGCGGTCAAATCGTAGCGTAAGCTGATCCACTGCTCGTCGTCGTCCTGGAACGAGAACACGCCCTCGTTCGGACGGTCCTGATCGGGCAGGAACTTGCCGAGCGCGTCGGTGTATTCCATCGCCGGCGTTTCCACGGGCTCGAACCCGTAGAGCTCGTAGACGGCGCGGATCTTCTCGACCATCTCGCGCGTCGCCCGGATCGCGGCGGGATCGCGATCCTCGAGCCCGCGCGGCAGGCGCGCCTTCAGTTTCTGGGGTTTTTTGGGTTTCTCGGCCATGCGCGGCGTTTACCAGCCGACGCGCAAAGCGGCAACCGAAGTTCGCTTTACCTCGCCCCGCTTGCGGGGACAGAATTTACGGCTGCTCCATCCGGGCCCGCAGGGCATCCGCATCCGCCTTTGGCAGCGACTTCAGCGTCGGCTTGATGGTTTCGCCGCCGACGATCTTGCCGTTACGCATGAACATCCAGTCTGAAATGTCCGCTTCGCTGAACTTGACCGCATCGCCGGCCCGCTTGCCCGGCAGATCGCGCGGCTCGTTGGCGAAGAGGCCCGAATAGGTGCCGTTCGGCAGCTTCTTCACGTCGCCGATCCAGATATGCTCTCCGCCCCTGCGGGTCGAAAAGCGCACCTTCAAGGCGTGCCCGGTCTCCGACGGCTTTGGCGCGTCATAGGACGCCCAGAAGGTGGGAAGCGTGCCGCGGGCGCGCGCGATCGCGGTGTTCATCTCGGGATCGGTGGTGCGCACGTCGACGATCGGCGAGCGGTCTTGCGCTACGACCTCCGGCATGGGCCCGATGGTCAGGATGCCGAAAACGCTGAAGCCGGTGATTGCGGCGAGAACGACCCATTTCATGGGCTGGGAGAGTTTTGTTGCCATGTTCGCGATGTCCAGGATGCTTCGATGTCTCCTGGCTTTGTCGCGTGTCGGCAGCCGCACGTTCATAGCGCGAAAAGCCACAAACGTTGCGCGTTTCCCCTCTCCCTTGTGAGAGAGGGGAAACGTAATCGCCGTCGATCAAAACACCTTGCGGATCCAGTTGTGCGGATCGTTGGTGCGGCCGTACTGGATGTCGATGAGCTGCTTGCGCAGGCCCGTGGCGACGGGGCCGGCGGCGCCGCCGCTGATGTCGAAATCGCCGCTCACCGAGCGCACCTTGCCGATCGGCGAGATCACGGCAGCGGTGCCGCAGGCGAACGCTTCCTTCAGCTTGCCGCTTGCCGCATCCTTGCGCCACTGGTCGAGCGAGTACGGCTCCTCGCGCACCGTCTTGCCGGCATCCTTCGCGAGCGCGATGATGGAGTCGCGGGTGATGCCGGGCAGGATCGTGCCGAGCGGCGGCGTCGAGAGCGAGCCGTCCTCGAACACGAAGAAGACGTTCATGCCGCCGAGCTCCTCGATGTAGCGGCGCTCGACCGCGTCGAGGAAGACGACCTGATCGCAACCGTGCTGGATCGCTTCGGCCTGCGCACGCAGGCTCGCCGCGTAATTGCCGCCGCACTTGACGGCACCGGTGCCGCCGATCGCGGCGCGGGTGTAGTTCTCCGAGACCCAGATCGAGACTGGCGCAGGTCCGCCCTTGAAATAGGAGCCAACCGGCGAAGCGATCACCGCGAAGATGTATTCGGACGACGGCTTGACGCCGAGGAAGGTCTCGCTCGCGATCATGAAGGGGCGCAGATAGAGGCTGCCCTCGCCGCCCGGCATCCAGGCGCGGTCGATGCGCACGACCTGCTCGACCGCCTCGATGAAGACGTCCTCGGGCAGCTGCGCCATCGCCATGCGGTCGGCGGAATCCTTGAAGCGGCGCGCATTGGCGTCGGGGCGGAACAGGTTCACGCCGCCGTCGTCACGCTTGTAGGCCTTGAGGCCTTCGAAGATTTCCTGCGCGTAGTGCAGGACTGCGCCGGCCGGATCGAGCTGGAAGTTGGCGCGCGCCTCGACGCGTGCTTCGTACCAGCCGCCCTTGGCCTGGTTGTAGCGGACGATCGCCATGTGATCGGTGAAAACCCGACCGAAGCCGGGATCCACCAGCTTGGCGACGCGGTCCTTCTCGGATGTCGGATTGGATGCGGGCTGGATGTCGAATTTCATACTCATGTCCTTGCCTCCCGCTGCCGGTAGCGGCGCTGTTCTGGCGCCCGCCTGCCCTGTTTGGGCCCGGCTGGCTTGATTAGGTTGTGGCTGGACCGCCGCCAGCCTTGTTACGGCCGGTTTCCGTGGCCAGCATGTCGCCGAGGACATGCTTTTGCGGAAGGCGGAAGTCCAGTATGTTTTGCCGAAATGCCGCTCGACAATCGCACGGTAGATCTGCTTCGGCCGTCGCCGCCTGTCCGGCTCTCTCCGGCCGCTCCTAGAACTGCCACCCGACGCGAAGCGATCTAAAATTTCGTGCGGGTTGATCGTTTTGTAACATTGAACCCAAGATACGTCAATATGCCTGACATAAATTTCGCAACTCCCTCTCAAGACGCAGCCGAGCCGCGGCCGGCCGCAGGCGATGGAGGCAATTTGCGCTGGGATATCATCGAACTGCTGTTCTTCGCCTATCGTGATTTCGTCGGCGATCCCGACCAGGAGCTGGAGGCTTTCGGCTTCGGCCGGGCCCACCACCGGGTCATGCATTTCGTCTATCGTTATCCCGGCCTCAAGGTCGCCGACCTGCTCGATGTCCTGCGCATCACCAAGCAGTCGCTCGGCCGCGTGCTCAAGCAGCTCCTGGACGAGGGCTATATCGTGCAGAAGACCGGCGACAATGACCGCCGCCAGCGCCTGCTCTACGCGACGCCGAAGGGCGAGGCGCTGGTGCAGAAGCTCGCCGGGCTCCAGACCACGCGGATCACCAAGGCGCTCGCCGAGCTGGCGCCGCAGGATGCCGATACCGTCAAGCGTTTCCTGCGCGCGATGATCGACCGCGACGATCCGGACAAGGTGCTGGAGACGATCTTCGCCAACGTCAATCAGGACGGAAAGGAGTGAACGTGCCGTTCGCTGCCACGCTCGCCCGCCCGCCGGTAGAACCGGCCGACGATGCGCCGCATCTGCTGCTGGTCGACGACGACCGCCGCATCCGCGATCTGTTGTCGCGCTTCCTCGCCAGCGAAGGTTATCGCGTCACTACCGCCGCAAGCGCCGGCGATGCACGCTCGAAGCTCATGGGCCTGCATTTCGATCTCCTGATCCTCGACGTCATGATGCCCGGCGAGACCGGCTTCGATCTCGCCCGCTTCATCCGGACCTCCTCCTCGGTGCCGATCGTGATGCTGACGGCACGGCACGAGGCCGAAGCCCGCATCGAGGGCCTGCAGATCGGCGCCGACGATTACGTGGCAAAACCGTTCGAGCCGCGCGAGCTTGCGCTGCGCATCAACAACATCCTCAAGCGCGCCGCACCGCCGCCGCAAACCGCCGCGGTGGAGAAGATCGCGTTCGGCCCTTACGTCTACCATCTCGATCGCGGCGAGCTGCGCCAGGGCGAGGAGGTCATTCACCTCACCGACCGCGAACGCGAGATGTTGCGGATTCTCTCGGAGACCCCGGGCGAGACCGTGCCCCGCAGCGCGCTCACCGGCAATGGCAGCGTCAACGAGCGCGCCGTCGACGTGCAGATCAACCGCCTCAGGCGCAAGATCGAGACCGACCCCGCTAATCCGCTGTTCCTCCAGGCGGTGCGCGGCATTGGCTACCGCCTGGTGGCCTCGCCATAAAGCAGTGAAGCGCGACCGATGAGCACGATCGATACCGGCCTGACGCTGTTGAAGAGCGCCGCCGGCCGCGTCTCCGCCGCCAATGGCTGGATGGGCAACGCATTCAAAGGCTGGATGCCGACCGGCCTCTATGCCCGCGCGCTCCTCATCATGATCGTGCCGATGGTGATCCTGCAATCGGTCGTCGCCTTCGTGTTCATGGAGCGGCACTGGAACACGGTGACGCGCCGCCTGTCGGCTGCCGTCGTGCAGGACATCGCCGCGCTGATCGACGTCTACAAGGGCTATCCGCAGGACAAGGACCGCAACGAGATCCGCCGCATCGCCCAGCAGCGCCTCGGCCTCGTGGTGGACTTCCTGCCCGCCGGCGACATGCCGCCGCCGGGCCCAAAACCGTTCTTCTCGCTGCTCGACCAGACGCTGTCGGTGCAGCTCGGTCGCCAGATCGGACGCTCGTTCTGGATCGACACCGTCGGCCGCTCCAACCTCGTCGAGATCCGGATCCAGCTCGACGATGCCGTGATGCGCGTGTTCGCGCAGCGCAGCGCCGCCTATGCCTCGAACTCGGAGATCTTCCTGTTCTGGATGGTCGGCACCTCCTCGATCCTCCTGATCGTCGCCGTGCTGTTCCTGCGCAACCAGATCAAGCCGATCCTGCGGCTGGCAGACGCCGCCGAGAGTTTCGGCAAGGGCCGCGAGGCGCCGAACTTCAGGCCGCGCGGCGCGCGCGAGGTACGGCGCGCGGCGGTCGCCTTCCTCGAGATGAAGTCACGCATCGAGCGCACGATGGAGCAGCGCACCGCGATGCTTGCCGGCGTCAGCCACGATCTGCGCACCATCCTGACCCGCTTCAAGCTCGAGCTGGCGCTGATTGGCGACAACCCGGAGCTCGAGGGCATGCGCAAGGACGTCGACGAGATGTCGATGATGCTGGAGGACTACCTTGCGTTTGCCCGCGGCGATTCCGGCGAACAGTCGCAGCCGACCGACATGGCGCAGGCGCTCGAGGAGCTGCGCAGCGACGCCGAGCGCCACGGCCACACCGCGACCGTCGCGTTCCACGGTCTGCCCGTGGTGACCGTGAAGCCGGCCTCGTTCAAGCGCTGCCTCGCCAACCTCGTCACCAACGCGGCACGCTACGGCAAGAGCATCGCCATCAACGGCCAGCGCGATCACCGTTATTTGACTGTCACGGTCGAGGACGACGGCCCCGGCATTCCCGCGCACTTGCGCGAAGAGGTGTTCAAGCCGTTCCTGCGGCTCGACAACGCCCGCAACCAGGACGAAGGCGGCACCGGCTTGGGGCTAGCCATCGCCCGCGACATCGCGCGCTCGCATGGCGGCGACATCACCCTCGGCGACAGCCCGATGGGGGGATTAAGGGCGAGTGTCAGGATTCCGGTTTAGCTTTCCTTCACCTCGCCCCGCTTGCGGGGAGAGGTCGGATCGCTCTTGCGATCCGGGTGAGGGGGTACAGGTCCCTCAACGACCGCACGTGTGGAGAGAGGCCCCTCACCCCAACCCTCTCCCCATAAGAACGGGGCGAGGGAGCGCACCGATTTCGCGGTGAGCCTACTTCGGCAGCAGCGCCTTCAACTTGTCCATGTCGCGCACGTTCATCTTGAAGCCGCCGGGCATTACGACGTCGCCGGGCTTCTGGTCGGGCTTGCAGGCCCCCAGCCACTTGGCTTCGAGCTGCATCGTGGTGTCGCGGCCTGCTGCGCCGGCGGCGCCGCCTTGCGCATGCGACGAGGTCTTCACCGTATAGGCCGAGTTGAAATCGCCGGTGATCTCGGCATGCGAGGTCGTGCTGATGCCGGCGACGTTGCACTCGGAATCGCTGACATAGCCGGTCGCGGTCTTCTTGATGTCCTGCTTGGCGCAGATCTGCTTGGCCATCGGGGAGACGTTGTTGTTCATCTCCTTATCGACGGTCTCGTCGGTGCAGTGCTGCATGGTCATCTCGGGCATGGGCGTGCCGGTCCTGACCATCTTCATTTCCCAGAGACCGGCCTTGCGCACCGGCAGATCGTCGGCGCTGGCGCTGCCTGCCGACACCACAAGACAAAGGGCCGAGCCGAGCAAAGCGAGCTTGCGCGTCATGTGGGAAGCTCCCGACGTTCCGAAAGCGCCTCAGTACAGCGTACGGATCGGCTGTTGGGCAGCGCCATAGGGCACCCAACGGCAGGAGAACGAGATATAGCCGCCCTCAAAGGCCTGCACCGCGAGGAATTTCACGACCTTGCCGTAGCGCGCGCAGTGATCGACCGCGACCTGCCGCGCATCCGCCTGGGTCGCCAGCGAATAAGCGATGATGCCGCCGGTGTCGTTGCCCTTGAACGGAGGCACCGGAAGGAGATCGGCGCGTGCCGACTGGCTGGCCATCATTCCCGAGACAACCAGGCCGGCAAAAAGGCCCGCGGCCGCAATGATTCGCATTCCCGTCACTCCAATTGGTTGGCACCAGTTTACGGTGCCGGGAGGTCCATGAAAAGAACTGATGCCCCGCCGGCTGCGAGGTTAGGGTCAACTCTTGGCCAAGTGTTGCCGCGCTGCACTTGACCTGCCCCGGCCTTCGCGGCACCGTCCATCCTTCGCAAGACCCAGCTGTCCGGATTGCCCATGCGCGCCCTCCCCCTGAAATCGCTCCGCTTTGCCACCTTGCTTGGCCTCATGTTCGGAGCGCTGTCGCTCGGTGAGGCCAGGGCCGCCAATCCGCTGGAGCTGAACTTCTGGCTGAACGGGCCGCGCTATGACGGCGCCGTCGTCGATTGCGAGAGGGCGCTGCCGACCATCGCCACCCAGTTCTGGGAGAAGGAAAGCTCGTTCTGGAATTCCTCGTTGAAGATCACCGGCTTCGCCGCCGTTCACGAGATCGCGTTCCGGCCCTGGCAGTCTGACAACATTCCGCGCCGCTATTGCACCGGCGACGCCATGCTCAATGACGGAAAGGTGCGCAAGGTGCATTTCTCGATCATCGAGGATGGCGGCTTCTCTGGCTACGGCAATGGTGTGGAATGGTGCGTGGTCGGGCTCGACCGCAACTGGGCCTACAATCCGTCCTGCCGCGCCGCCAGGCCCTGAGCCTCGATCGAAAGGCCTGAATCGGACTGATCAGGCGCCTGACGGGCCGGCCCGAATTTTGTTCTTGAAATGTTCTTGTTGCCTGCTAGGCTGATTGCACAGTCTAGTTGAGGGGCGTCGCCATGTTTCATTTTAGATTGCGTTCGTTCACCCGTCTCGTGATCTCACTGACCCTCCCCCTGGTTCTGGCCGCCGGGCTGGTCGCGCTGCCGGGCGGCGCGAAGGCCCAGGACAAACGGCAGAACGCGCCCGGCGAATTCGACTTCTATGTGCTGTCGCTGTCATGGTCGCCCTCGTTCTGCGAGGAGGCGTCCGAGCGCAACCGCGGCGGCGGCGGTGGTCGCTCGCAGATGCAGTGCAGCGGGCGGCCCTACGCGTTCGTGGTGCACGGGCTGTGGCCGCAATATGAGAATGGCTTCCCTGAATATTGCCAGCGGCCGTCGCCACGCCTGAACCGCAACATCGTCTCTTCGATGCTCGATTTGATGCCGGCGCCGGGGCTGATCTTCAACGAGTGGGACAAGCACGGCACCTGCTCCGGGCTCGACAGCCGCAATTATTTCGAGATGATCCGAAAGGCGCGCGCCGCGATCAAGATCCCCGCGGAATATCTCGAACTGTCACAGGCCAAGACCGTGGCGCCGGGCGAGGTGGAGGAAGCCTTCATCAAGGCCAATGCGGGCCTGAGCAACGCGGCCATCTCGGTCACCTGCAATCGGACCCGGCTCTCCGAGGTCCGCATCTGCCTCAGCAAGGACCTGCAATTCCGGGCCTGCGAGGAGATCGAGCGCCGCGCCTGCCGCCGCGACCAGGTGACGATGCCGCCGATCAGAGGTGGCTAGTCCAAGTGTTTGTGCCCCGGACGCAGCGCCGGTTCGGCGGTGCGCTGCAGATTCGGGGCCCATGCCGGCACAGGCGCGCATGCCGCTTTGCTCAAGCCGTGACGTAGCGTAGTCCTGTCTCATGAACTACCGTCACGCCTTCCACGCCGGAAACTTCGCCGATGTCATCAAGCACATCGTGCTCGCGCGCATCATTACCTACCTCCAGGACAAGCCGGGGGCATTCCGTGTCATCGACACCCATGCCGGCGCCGGCCTCTACGATCTCGAAAGCGACGAGGCGCGCCGTAGCGGCGAATGGCTGACCGGCATCGCGCGGCTGATGCAGGCGCGCCTGTCGAACGACGCCGTGGCGCTGGCCAAGCCCTATCTCGACATCGTTCGCGCCTACAATCCGAAGGGCGAGCTCAAGGCCTATCCGGGTTCGCCGCTGATCACGCGCGGCCTGCTGCGGCCGCAGGACCGCCTCGTTGCCTGCGAGCTCGAGCCGAAGGCGCGCAAGGCGCTGATCGGTGTGCTGCGCCGCGACGAACAGGCGCGCGTGGTCGATCTCGACGGCTGGGTCGCGCTGCCGGCCTTCGTGCCACCGAAAGAACGGCGCGGGCTCGTGCTGATCGACCCGCCGTTCGAGGCGAAAGACGAGTTCGAAAAGCTCGGCGACGCCTTCGCGGCGGCTTTCACCAAATGGCCGACCGGTATCTATGTAATCTGGTATCCGGCCAAGAGCCGGCGCGCCACCGACACGCTGGTGCAATCAGTGGCGCGGCTCGCAGCCGCAGCAAAACCACCAGGAAAATGTCTGCGTCTCGAATTCAGTGTCGCGCCGCAGCTTGATGGCGCCACCCTCACCTCCGCCGGATTGTTGATCGTCAATCCGCCGTACACGCTGCATGGCGAGCTCAAGACGATCCTGCCCGAGCTGGAGATACCGCTCGGACAGGGCGGAGCTGCCAGATTCCGATTAGAGGTGCCGAGGCCGTAACACACCGGCATTCTTGGGAAAAAGATGCAGGAGCGGTAGTCAATCTGCAGAGAACCGTATTATGCTGTTTCCGTGACTGGCTTTACGTTCCGCTTCCGCGAATGGTTGCGGCGGAGTGAAGGCCTAAGAAAGATCCGATCGGACCGAAAGAAAGGTCCGCCCAAGGATGGCCAGCTCCCGGGCTTCGTAAGGCCCGGTCATGTCGTGACGTGAGTCTGCGTCGCGACGGAGGAGCAATGAGGGGGAGTTTCCCGATGGCCATGACGGGAACGGTCAAGTTTTTTAACGGCGAGCGCGGCTACGGTTTCATCAAGCCCGACGACGGCGGGCGCGACGTCTTCGTGCACATTACTGCTGTGGAGCGGGCGGGACTGAAAGATCTCGCCGAAGGACAGCGCATTACTTTTGAAGTCGAGCCGGACAAGAAGGGGAAGGGACCAAAGGCAGTCAATTTGGTCATCGTCTCCTAGAGCGTTTTCGAGCGAACACCTGGCGAAAAAAATCCCGGCCGCGAGCGGCCGGGAGGCTGTTGTCCGGTATTTTCTTCTTCAACTATCAGAAGTGATAGTTCACGCCTGCGCGCACAACGCTGGCGCTATAGCCGTTTGACACGCCGGTAATTGCGAACTGGCTCGTCGACAGATCGATGTAGAGATATTCGAGCTTGGCGCTCCAGTTCGGCGCGAAGCCGACTTCCGCGCCGGCACCGATGGTCCAGCCTGCGGTGGTGTGCGACTCCGTCCAACCGAATGTCTGCGCGCGCAGCTCGCCGAAGGCGAGGCCGGCGGTGCCGTAGAACAGCACGTTGCTGAACGCATAGCCGGCGCGGCCGCGCAGCGTGCCGAACCAGGGGTTGGAGAACTTCCACGGCGCGAAGGTGTCATCAGCGCCTGCGGCCTGGATATCGCCCTCGACGCCGAACACCCATGGACCGTTCTGAAAATTGTAGCCGGCCTGCACACCGCCGACGAAACCGGAGGGCTTGACGGGCGAATTACTCACCGAGCCCCACTCATAGCCGAGATTGGCACCGAGATACGGACCGGCCCAGCTATACGCATTGAGCGGCTGATTGACGGTGTAGGGCGCACCCTGCCCGTAATTGAGATCGGCGGCCTCTGCCGAAGCTGTCCAGCCGGCTGCAACCAACACGGCTGCGCCTACAACGAACCCCCTCATCGGTACTCTCCAACGCAACGGCCGCCCCCCGCGATGCCTGCGCCGCCGCGCAAGGCAAAATCGCATGGTTACGGAACCTCCTCTTTTTCGCGTAAGATTTATCGAGAGTTTTAAGTTAAAGGCCTGTTAAGCCGGGTTACCACGCTCTTAACAGGCTTAAGCAAGTGTTACCCGGAACCGCGCCGCCATCCTGTGTGTGCCGCAAGGCTGGAACTTCAAATCGGCACCCCCAGCGCTTAAATTCGCATCATGGCTCACGATTCCACCGACAATCCGGACGACGCACGCGCGCGCAAATCTCCGCGCGGCACGACGGCCGACGCCCCGCCGGAGAGCCTGGCGCCGCCGGACCTCGATCCCGCCACCACCGCTGGCGAGGACGAGGACGACGCGCTGCTGCCTGACATCCTGGAGGAGAGCGGCGCGGTCGGCGAAGAGCCGCTGGCGACCGGCCATGAAGCGATCGAGCGCGCGGTCCGCCTCGCGCCCACCTCGCCGGGCGTCTATCGCATGCTCAGCGCCAATGCCGACGTGCTCTATGTCGGCAAGGCCAAGAACGTCAAAAAGCGCCTGTCGAACTACGCGCGCCAGAGCGCGCCGCAACCGGCGCGCATCCTGCGCATGATCGCAGCCACGGTGACCGTGGAGATCGTCTCGACCAACACCGAGACCGAAGCGCTGCTGCTGGAAGCCAACCTCATCAAGCAGCTCCGGCCGCGCTTCAATGTGCAGCTGCGCGACGACAAATCGTTTCCCTACATCCTGATCACCGGCGACCATTGGGCGCCGCAGATCCTCAAGCACCGCGGCGCGCAGTCGCGGCCCGGCCGCTATTTCGGCCCGTTCGCTTCCGCCGGCGCGGTCAACCGCACCATCACCGCCTTGCAGCGCGCGTTCCTGATCCGCTCCTGCACCGATTCCTTCTTCGAGAGCCGCTCGCGGCCCTGCCTGCTCTACCAGATCCGCCGCTGCGCCGGCCCTTGTACCCGCGAGATCGATTTCCCCGGCTACACGACGCTGGTGCGCGAGGCGACCGACTTCCTCTCCGGCAAGAGCCAAGCGGTGAAGCAGGAGCTTGCCGGCGAGATGGAGAAGGCCTCCGGCGAGCTCGAATTCGAGACCGCGGCACTCTACCGCGACCGCCTCGCCGCGCTGTCGGCGATCCAGTCGCAGCAGGGCATCAATCCGCGCACGGTGGAAGAAGCCGACGTGTTCGCCATCCACCAGGAGGGCGGCTTCTCCTGCGTCGAAGTGTTCTTCTTCCGCACCGGACAGAACTGGGGCAACCGCGCTTATTTCCCGCGCGCGGAGAAGACCTATACGCCGGAGGAAGTGCTGGGGTCCTTCCTCGCCCAGTTCTACGACGACAAGCCGCCGCCGAAGAACATCCTGCTCTCGCACGAGATCGAGGAAAGCGAGCTGCTCGCCAATGCGCTGTCGATCAAGGCCGGCCACAAGATCGAGGTCACGGCGCCCAAGCGCGGCGAGAAGAAGGAGCTGGTCGCCCACGCGCTGACCAATGCGCGCGAGGCGTTGGGCCGCAAGCTCGCGGACACCGCGACACAGAGCCGCCTGCTCGACGCCATGGCCACGACGCTGAGCCTGCCGCATTCGCCCAAGCGCATCGAGGTCTACGACAACAGCCACATCCAGGGCACCAATGCGGTCGGCGCCATGATCGTCGCCGGGCCCGATGGTTTCGTGAAGAACCAGTACCGCAAGTTCAACATCAAGTCGGAAGGGCTCACGCCGGGCGACGATTACGGCATGATGAAAGAGGTGCTGGAGCGCCGCTTCAAGCGCCTGATCAATCCGCCCGAGGACGCCGCCGGCAAGGCCAAGGACGACGACTTCCCGCAATGGCCCGACCTCGTGATCATCGACGGCGGTCGCGGCCAGCTCAACGCCGTCCGGGAGATCTTTACGAATCTCGGCCTGACCCAGGTGTCGCTGATGTCGGTCGCCAAGGGACCGGACCGGGATGCCGGCCGCGAAACCCTGTTCATGCCGGAGCGCGAGGCAATCAAGCTGGAGCCGCGCGATCCCGTGCTTTATTTCATCCAGCGCCTGCGCGACGAGGCCCACCGCTTCGTCATCGGCTCGCACCGCAAGCTGCGCAAGAAGGACATCCGCGAGGCCGGTTTGCAGGAGATTCCGGGCATCGGCCCGTCACGCAAACGTGCCTTGCTGCACCATTTCGGAACCCTGAAGGAGATCGAGCGGGCCTCGATCGCCGATCTCGGCAAGGTTCCGGGGGTGAGCGCCGAGAGCGCTCGCAGGATTTTCGACTATTTCCATCCCCAGCCGGGGTGAACTAAGGGAGCCGCGGTCATATGGTCGTCGCATGCTGCACCTCATTTGGGGAGCGGGACGGTTGACCTTCAGGCACGAGCGGTATTGGTAGGACGGATGAACATCGCCACGACACGAGGGACGACCAGCCGCGCGATGTCCCTCCCGAACATCCTGACTTATGGCCGGATCGCCGCGATCCCGGTCGTGGTCGGGTGCATCTATGCGCAGTCGATTCTGGATCAGCCGCTGTGGCTGCGCTGGGTCGCGGTCGCCATCTTCATCGCGGCAGCAGTGACCGATTACCTCGACGGCTATTACGCGCGGATCTGGAATCAGCAATCGGCGTTCGGCCGGATGCTCGATCCGATCGCCGACAAGCTGCTGGTCGCCTCCTGCCTGCTGATGCTGGCCGCCGACGGCATCATCCATGGCTGGTCGCTATGGGCCGCCATCGTGATCCTGTGCCGCGAGATCCTGGTCTCGGGCCTGCGCGAATATCTCGCGGCGTTGCGGGTGAGCGTTCCCGTGACAAAGCTTGCGAAGTGGAAGACGACCGTTCAGCTCATCGCCATCGGCTTCCTGCTCGCTGGCCCGGCCGGCGACGAGGTGGTGCCCGTGGTCTCGATGATCGGGCTGGCGCTGCTCTGGGCCTCGGCGATCCTCACCATTTACACCGGCTACGACTATTTCCGCGCCGGCATCCATCACCTCATCAAGGAGGATGAGGCATGAAGGTGAAGTACTTCGCCTGGGTGCGCGAGCGCGTCGGCAAGACCGAGGAGACCATCGAGCCGCCGGCGACCGTGCGCACCGTCGAGGAGCTGATCGCCTGGCTGTCCGGCCAGAGCGAGGCCTATGCCTACGCCTTCGAGAAGCCGAAGGTGATCCGCACCGCGATCGATCATGCCCACGTCAAATCGGACGCCGTGATCGCGGGCGCCCGCGAGATCGCGTTTTTCCCGCCGATGACCGGCGGCTAGGCCATGACCTCCCCCGTCACCGCCTCTCCCGTCACCCCCTGCCCCGTCACCATCCGCATCCAGCAGGACGATTTCGACATCGCGCGCGAGATCGCGATCCTGACCGGGAGCCGCACCGACATCGGCGCGGTCGTGAGCTTTTCCGGCATCTGCCGCGGCGACGAGAACAGCGCGAAGATCGCCGCCCTCACGCTCGAACATTATCCCGGCATGGCGGAAGAAGAGATCAAGCGCCATGCCGACGAAGCTACATCGCGCTGGCCGCTGAACGGCGTCACCATCATTCATCGCGTCGGGCGGTTCATGCCCGGGCAGAATATCGTGCTGGTGCTCACGGCCTCGCAACATCGCCAGGCGGCGTTCCAGGCGGCCGAGTTCCTGATGGACTATCTCAAGACCAGCGCGCCGTTCTGGAAGAAGGAAGAGAGCGCCACCGGCACCGGCTGGGTCGAAGCCCACGCCCGTGACGACGAGGCCGCCGCACGCTGGACCCGATCCTGATGGCAAGAGCATCCAAGAAGACCACGCGCGGCCGCGCCGCGCCAAAGCTCGCGAAGGTCGGCCGCGGCGAGTTGCTCACGCTGATCGATTTCGTGCGCTACGCCGTGAGCCGCTTCACCGAGGCGAAGCTCGCCTTCGCCCATGGTACGACCGACCCGGTCGCGGAAGCAGCCTTCCTGGTCTGCGAAGCCCTGCATCTGCATCCCGACCAGTTCGAGATCTTTGCCCATGCCTGCGTCACGTCGGCGGAAGGCAAGACCATCGTCGACCTCATCCATCAGCGCGTCACCACGCGCAAACCGACCGCCTATCTCGTCAACAAGATCTACATGCGCGGCCTGCCCTTCTATGTCGACGAGCGCGTCATCGTTCCGCGCTCCTTCATCGGCGAGCTGCTGGAGTCGCATTTCGGCGGCGACGGCGAGGCGGGCTCGCTGATCGACGACCCCACGGCCGTCGAACGCGTGCTCGATCTCTGCACGGGCTCGGGATGTCTCGCCATCCTCGCCGCGCATCATTTCCCGAATGCCACCGTTGATGCCGTCGACATCTCCAAGGGCGCGCTCGAAGTCGCCACGCGAAATGTCGGCGAATTCGGGCTCGATGACCGGATCAGCCTGCATCGCGGCGACCTGTTCGCCCCGCTCGGCGACAACAGATACGACCTCATCATCACCAATCCGCCTTACGTCGATGCGGAAGGCATGGCCGCCCTGCCGCCGGAATGCCGGGCCGAACCAAAGCTCGCCTTTGACGGCGGCCCCGACGGTCTCGACGTGGTGCGCCGGATCCTGCGCGATGCGCCCGATCACCTGACGCCGGATGGCGGCTTGATCTGCGAGATCGGCCGCGGCCGCGACCTGGTCGACGAGGCCTTTCCGGAACTGCCGCTGCTCTGGCTCGACACCGAGGAGTCCGAGGGCGAGGTGTTCTGGATCGCGGCCGCCGATCTCGGCTGATCCGTCCCGGCAGCCGCGCTCCGCGCGGAACAAGTCAAATTCCGCCACGTTCATCCCCCGACGATTTTTTCGTTCTCGGAGGATGTCCGCATGCTCGCGCCATCGGGCGAATTGCTGCGCGCCGGCATGGCGCTCAAGATCAATCATCTCAAGCGCGCCGCGCGATCGTACTTGCGCGACCGCACCAATCAGGCCACGGGCCGCGCGACGTCCTATGCGGTCGCGGCAGGACTGTTCGCAATGGCCGGGCTGTTCCTGATCGCCACCCTCTTTGTCGGCCTGATCGCCCTTTATCGTTGGGTCGCAATCACCCAGGGACAATTCTGGGGCTTTGGTGCCGTCGCGGCCGTGCTCCTGGTGCTGGCCGTAGCCTGCGCCGGCGTGGCTCAGGCTCAAATGAAGCGTCGGGACAAGCCGATCGTGCCGCTTGCCAGCCGTATGCGCGTCGCGATCGCCACCCCGCGGATCCCGCGCGGAACGGTCAAGCAGGCGGTGAAAGAGGTCGCAACGACGATTCCGCTGGTGTCGCTCGCACCGGGCGAACGTGGCCGTGGCGGCAACGCCGTGTCGGCTCGGACCAACCGGCCCGTGCAGCTGGGTCTGATGCTCGCAGCCGTCGGGCTGCTGGGCTTCACGGCCGCACGGCGGCGGCGGCACGGCCACAGATTGGACGCTTGAAATGCGCGCGCGGCGCACCGAGCACCTCGACAGTTGGTTGCTGGTCGCCGCCACGGCCGTCTTCGTGCTGTCCGCGGAACGCTACTTTCAGGAGTCCGGCCCCATCCGGCCGGGGCCTCCGCAAGACCATCGCAATAATGAAGCAAACTCGCCGGAAACGAGCCCGGCCGGCGCGGCGATGCAGCTTGGCCACGGCCGGCACGCGAAAAGCCCTTTCGCGATCCCGTGGGCGGGCTGGAAAGACATCTTCTGGCGCACCTATCAGCGCATCGACGACGATCGCCTGCTCGCGACTGCGGGCGGCGTCGTCTTCTTCGGGCTGCTCGCGGTCTTTCCCGCCGTGACCGCGCTGGTCTCATCCTACGGCCTGTTCGCGGATCCCTCGACGATCAGTTCCAACCTGCATTCGCTCGCGATGCTGCTGCCCGAGGGCGCGTTCCAGATCGTCGAGGACCAGGTTACGCGCGTGGTGTCCAACGGCAATACCGCCCTGGGTGTCACCTTCCTGTTTGGCCTCTTGCTCGCGATCTGGAGCGCCAATGCGGGCGTCAAAGCCATCTTCGATGCCCTCAACGTCGCCTATGAGGAGCGCGAAAAGCGCAGCTTCGTCCGGCTGAACACGGTGTCGTTGGCTTTCACCGTCGGCGGCATCGCGGCGTTGCTGCTGATGGTGGGCACCGTGGTCGCCTTCCCGCTCGCGCTCAACCATCTCGGCATCGCGCCGGAAAGCAGGCTGATCGTCGCTCTCGCGCGATGGCCGGTGCTGTTCGTCATCCTGCTGGCAGCGCTTGCCGTCCTCTATCGCTTCGCGCCCAGCCGCGACGCGCCGCGCTGGCAATGGCTGAGCCTCGGCGCGGTGACGGCCGCCATCCTCTGGATCGCCGGCTCGGCGCTCCTGTCCTGGTATCTCTCGGAATTCGCCAATTACAACGCGACCTACGGCTCGCTCGGCGCGGCGATCGGCTTGATGATGTGGATGTGGATGTCGGCGATCGTCATCATGTTCGGGGCCGAGCTGAACTCGGAGATCGAGCGGCAGACCCTTCGGGATACGACCACCGGACCGCCCAAGCCGCTCGGCACCCGGCAGGCCGTCTCGGCCGACACGGTCGGCGCAGCCGCGCCATCGTGATTGCCGGCGGTCAGGCCGGGGCTCGGCCTGACCGGATCACGACGGCAATTCAGCGCTTGCTGATCACGACCTCCAGATACTCGCTATGCACCACCACCGTACCGTCGTCGGCACGGTTGAATTCGCCGAGCAGCGCCATGAGATCGCGCCGCAGCGCGGCCTGGCCGGTCTCCTCCAGCGCCACGAACGCTTTCAGCATCGGCCCGTAATAGGATTTGAAAACCTCGAGCCAGTGCTCCGGCGAGCGATAGCGGAAGGCGAACATGCGCGGCTCGGCGGCGATCTCGGAGGCTTGGCTGCCGAACATCTCCTCAAGCCGTGCCGGCGTGCCCCACAAGGCCGGCGACTTCACGCCCGCTGGCGGCGGCAAGTGCCTGCCGATGGTCTTGAAGAGCTGACCGATGAAGCCCTGGGGCGTCCAGTTGGCGAGGCCGATCTTGCCGCCGGACTTGCAGACCCGCGCGAGCTCGGACGCCGCCTTGTCCTGATCCGGCGTGAACATGACACCGAAGGTCGAGAGCACGACGTCGTAGCTGGCATCCGCAAACGGCAGCGCTTCGGCATCCGCTTCACGGAATTCGACCATCAGATGCTCCGCCGCGGCCCGTTCGCGTCCCCGCTTGAGCAACGCTGGAACATAATCGGTCGATGTGACGTCGCACCAGCGCCGCGCGGCGGCCAGCGTCGCATTGCCGTTGCCGGCGGCGACATCAAGCACCTTGCTGCCGGCGCGCAAGTCGAGCGCCTCGCAGAGTTGCTCGCCGACGATCTGCAAGGTGGTGCCGACAATGGCATAGTCGCCGGATGACCAGGCGCTGTGCTGGCGCTGCTTGACGGCGGCGAGATCTGGTTGGGCGAGGGCCGGCTTGAGCGCGGCGGATGTCGACATGGCAATTCTCCTGCGGTTGAAGACGCCGGGACGATAGGGCGCATGCGGCTCGCTGGCCTTGAGAGTGGCGTTATTTTACGCTGAGAACACCTTGATTTCCCCGCGCGAGCCGAGGGCGGCGTGACATTTCATTTCGAGGATTTCGTGCTCGACCCCGCGCGCCGCGAATTGCGGCGGGCGGAGACGCTCGTCGCGCTCGAGCCCCAGGTGTTCGATCTCCTGCTTTATCTGGTCCGCAACCGCGAGCGTGTGGTGACGCGGGACAACATGCTCGACGCGATCTGGAATGGCCGCGTCGTCTCGGAATCGACGCTGACCAGCCGGATCAACGCGGCGCGGCGCGCGGTCAATGACAATGGCGAAGATCAGCGGCTGATCCGCACAGTCGCGCGCAAGGGCGTGCGGTTCGTCGGCGAAGTGACCGAACGCTCCGCCGCAGCCTCATCGTCGGCGCCGGGCAAGCCGCCCGACCCAACACCGACGGAATTGCCACTGCCCGATCGTCCCGCAATTGCCGTCCTGCCCTTCACCAACATGAGCGGCGAGGCCGAGCAGGATTATTTCTCCGACGGCATCAGCGAGGACATCATCACCGCGCTGTCGAAGCTGCGCTGGTTCTTCGTGATCGCGCGCAACTCGTCCTTCATCTACAAGGGCCGCACGGTTCACCTGCGGCAGGTCGCCGAGGAGCTCGGCGTGCGCTACGTCGTCGAGGGCAGCGTCCGCAAGGAGGGCGATCGCGTCCGCATCACCGCGCAGCTCAACGATGTCGCCACCGGCAGCCATCTCTGGGCCGAACGCTACGACCGCGAGCTCGCCGACGTCTTCGCCGTACAGGACGAGATCACCGAACGCATCGTCGCCGCGATCGAGCCGCAGCTCTATGCCGCGGAGAATTTTCGCGCCGAGCGCAAGCCGCCCGACAGCCTGGACGCCTGGGACCTTCTGATGCGCGCCCTCTCCCATTACTGGCGCGTGACGCGGCAGGACCACGTCGCGGCGCGAGCCCTGCTCGAAAAGGCCATCGCGCTCGATCCGAACTACGGCAAGGCACTTGGGCTGCTCGGCACCAGCTACATGTTCACGGCGCATATGGGCTGGATGGAGATGGCCGCGGCGCTGCCGGTGGCCGAGCGCGCAGCGCGGGCCGCGATCCGCGCCGACGACCAGGATGCCTGGGCGCATAACGCGCTCGGCCATGTCGATCTGTTCGCACGCCGGTTCGAGGATTCGCTTGCCGAATTCGAGACCGCGCTACGGCTCAATCCGAACTTTGCGCTGGCGCAGGGCTATTATGGCCTGACGCTTAGCTATTGCGGCCGCTGGCGGGATGCCGACGACGCCGCGCGGCGGGCGATCCGCCTCAGCCCGCGCGACCCCTATGCACCCGTCTATTTCGGCATCGCCGCCTTTGCCCGCTTCCTCGGCAGGGACTATGCGGAAGCGATCCGGCTCGCACAGGAGGCCCTGCGCCAGCGCAGTGACTTCGTCGGCGGGCACCGGGTGCTGACCGCGGCCGCGGCGATGGCCGGGCAAACCGAGACCGCCCGCGCGGCGCTGAAGGAACTCCAGCGTGCCCAGCCCAACGTCTCGCTCGCCTGGATCGCCGAGTTCATGCCGATCAAGCTCGCCGCCGACCGCGAGCACTACCTCGAAGGCTTTCGCCGGGCCGGCCTGACCTAGACTGTCTGGGCATGATCTCCGCGACAAACGCGTTCCGCGTTTGTCGCGAGGGAAAACCGTTGCACACTTTCCGGATCATGCTCCGGCGCCGCGAACAGGCCGCTATCCCCTCGAATCAACAATGATGTTAAGGTCGCCTTGCTTAGGGGAGCATGAGGCGTGACGGGTTCGCACACTGACCCGTGTTTTCCCGGATGAGGCAGTCAGCTCTTTGAGGCGTAACGCGCGGCATGATTCGCATTTCGACGATCTTCATCGCCATCTGCATGGTTCTGGTCGCGGCCTCGCTCGGGCTTGTCCTCTACTCGGTCGCCGGCATCAGCGGAACCGAATCCGCCATCGTGGCGCTGACCGCGCTGACCTTCCTGATCCTCTACAACGCGGTCTCGATGCGGCTGCGCGACCGCAGTGACGTCGGCGGCCAGATCGCCGACCTCTCGCGCGGCACCGCCGACCTCGCCCGCCAGGTCGCCGAGTTCGGCCGCCGGCTCGCGGCGATGGAGGGGCGCATCGCCTCGGCCAATTCGACCAACTCCGACCGCATCCAGTCAGTGGTCGGCGAGATCAACGAGCTCGGTGGGCTGGTCAGGCAGCTCGCCACCACCGTGTCAGCCCATGAAGACCTCTTGGCCGGGGCCGCACCGACACCCGCCCCCGCTCCGGTCGCCCGGCCAGAGCCGGAGGCGCCGCTCGACCTGATTGCGGCCTTCGAGGAGCGGCCGGCCGCCCCTCCGCCGCTGCCCGCACCGCCGCCGCGGCCAACACCGGCGATCCAGAGCCAGGCCGCCGTTCCGGTTCAGACGGCCAATGGCCGCAACCCGACCCAGTTACTGGCGACACTGCGCAACGCCATCGACGAGAACCGCATCGACATCTTCCTCCAGCCGATGGTGACGCTGCCGCAGCGCAAGGTGCGGTTCTACGAAGCCGTGACGCGCCTGCGCGACGAGCGCGACCAGCTGATCGCCGCCGAGGAATTCATCAGCATCGCCGAAGCCTCGGGTCTGATCGGACGCATCGACAACATGGTGATGCTGCGCTGTGTGCAGGTGCTGCGGCGCCTGATGGTGCGCAACAAGGATGTCGGCGTGTTCTGCAACGTCGCGGCCTCCACGCTCGGCAATTCCACCACCTTCGCGCAGTGCCTCGACTTCCTCGAAGCCAACCGGGCGCTGGCGCCCTCGCTGGTGCTGGAGTTCAAGCAGTCGACCTTCCGCAATCTCGGCCCGGTCGAGACCGAGAACCTCGCGGCGCTCGCCCAGCGCGGTTTCCGCTTCTCGATCGACCATGTCACTGACCTCAGGATCGAGCCGCGCGAGCTCGCCGATCGCGGCGTGCGCTTCATCAAGGTGCCGGCGTCCCTCCTGCTCGACCCCAGGCAGGCCTCGACCTCGGACATCCACCCTTCCGACCTCTCCGACCTGCTCGGCCGCTTCGGCATCGACCTGATCGCCGAACGGATCGAGGGCGAGCGCGCAGTGGTCGATTTGCTCGACTTTGACGTGCGGTTCGGTCAGGGGTTCCTGTTCGCGCCGCCCCGGCCATTGCGGCCTGAAGGGGCATCTGCTACCGGCGGGGCCTCGCCGAACCCGCAGGAAATTCAGGGATCCAATGGCTCCGCTTCTCCCAGCCCAGGCGCCACGTCTTCAGCGCCTCCAGCCCAACGTATCACCGGCAACGCGGCGCTCGCGCGCCGGATTTGATCGGCCGCACGCATCATGACCACGCTGCATTTCGCCGAAAGCCTGCGCGAGCTCGTGGGCGGCGTTGACGTTGTGCTCAGCGACATCTGGGGCGTGGTTCACAATGGCCTGGAATCCTTCCCCGAGGCCTGCGAGGCGCTGCACACCTATCGCAGCCGCGGCGGTACGGTGATCCTGATCACCAATGCCCCGCGCCCGGCCGACTCTGTCCAACGGCAATTGCGCAAGCTCGGCGTCGCGGACGAGACCTATGACGCGATCGTCTCGTCGGGCGACCTGACGCGGCTCTATGTCGCCGAGCATCCCGGCCGCAAGATGTTCTGGCTCGGACCCGAGCGCGACAACTCGATCTATCGCGGCCTTGATGCGACAACCGCGCCGCTGGAAGAAGCCGACTACATCGTCTGCACCGGCCTCTATGACGACGAGACCGAGACGGCGGAAGACTATCGCGGCATGATGCTGAAGGCGCGCGAGCGCAAGCTGACGCTGGTCTGCGCCAATCCCGACATCGTGGTGGAGCGCGGCGACCGGCTGATCTATTGCGCCGGCGCGATCGCGGAACTCTATCGCGAACTCGGCGGCGAGGTGATCTTCTACGGCAAGCCGCATCGCCCGATCTACGAGCGTGCGATGATGCTCGCCGGCGAACGCCAGGGTCACATGATCGACCGGAAAAAGGTGCTGGCGATCGGCGATTCCGTCCGCACGGACCTCACCGGCGCGCGCGAATTCGGCATCGACTGCCTGTTCGTCACCCGCGGCATCCATGCCGAGGAGTTCGAGGGCCTCGACCAGCTCGACCCGAAATCGGTGATGGAGTTGTTCGGCCACCCGCCGAAGGCGCTGATGCGCGAATTGAAGTGGTGACGGCTGCGGCTTGAACCGACGCCGGCTTAGACGAATTGCTAAGCCCCAATCGTCGTCATGGCCCGGCTTAGCCGGCCGAAGGACGGCGTCGCTTCCGCGCACCTATGCGCCGACCATCCACGCCTCTGGCATCCACAAACACGGATGCCCGGGACAAGCCCGGGCACGACGTTCCAAAATGGAAGATTATTGTCCGGCGAAGAGCGCGCTTACGCGCTCGCCATGTCCGGGAAGACCGCTTCGATCTTGGTCTTCAGCGTCGCCGCGTTGAACGGCTTGACGATGTAGTTGTTCACGCCGGCCTTCTTGGCCGCGATCACGTTCTCGGTCTTCGATTCCGCGGTGATCATGATGAAAGGCGTGGTGGCGAGGTTCGGATCGGCGCGCACTTCGCGCAGCAGGTCGTAACCCGTCATCGGCTCCATGTTCCAATCGGAAATCACGAGCCCGTACTTCTTGCCACGCATCTTGTTCAGCGCCGCCGAACCGTCGCTTGCATCATCGATATTCTCGAAGCCAAGCTGCTTCAGGAGATTCCTGATGATACGGATCATGGTGCTGTAGTCATCAACCACCAGAACCGACATCGACAAATCAACCGCCATCTCGACTCCCCCAACGCAAACCCAGGAAATATTACGATCGGACCCACCGGAGCCGGAGCCCCGCTGTTCCACATTTCAAGGACTAGCACCAAGGCGTTAAACAGCGCGTTAACTGGGGGCGCCTCCGAAGGACTGAAATCACGTTCATGCGGCCGCTCCCCCTGCCGCTTGACTTCGTCCGGCCGGTCAAGCCACGGTCCGCAGGTCCTGCCGCTTCGAGAATTCCCCTGATGGTCCCGCATTTTACCGTTATCCGCGACACAACGCCGGATTCCGCGATTTTGAGGGGCGCCGTGGTCGCCATGGGCAATTTCGACGGCGTTCATCTTGGTCATCGCGCGGTGATCGCAGCCGCCCTGGAAATGGGCCGGGCGCATGGCCACCCTGCGCTGGCATTGACCTTCGAGCCGCATCCACGCCGGTTTTTCAGCCCGAACACCCCGCAATTCCGCCTGACGGACGAGCCGGCCAAGTTGCGGCTTTTAGCCGGCACCGGGCTCGCCGGCGCCGTGGTCATGACCTTCGACAAGGCCAGGGCCGGGACCAGCGCGCAAGACTTCATTCACCATGACCTGATCGGACGCCTCGGCGTCAGCGGCATCGCGGTCGGCTACGACTTCCATTTCGGCAAGGGTCGCGTCGGCTCGCCGAGCCTCCTGGTCAACGAGGCGCCTCGACTCGGCATCGAGGTTGACGTGCAGGCCCATGTCGACATCGACGAGCGGCCGGTCTCCTCCAGCGCCATCCGGATCGCGCTCGCCGAGGGCCTCATCGACGAGGCCACCACCATGCTGGGCGCGCCCTGGTTCATCACCGGCGAGGTGATCCACGGCGAGAAGCGCGGCCGCGACCTCGGCTATCCCACCGCCAACATCCGCCTCGATGCCAATTGCGGCCTCAAGCACGGCATCTATGCGGTGCGGGTCGGCCGCGGCGCCGAGCGGCTGGACGGGGTGGCAAGCTTCGGCCGCCGTCCGACCTTTGATAATGGCGCGCCGCTGCTGGAAATCTTCCTGTTCGACTTCAAGGGCGACCTCTACGGACAAGCGCTCGACTGCGCCTTCGTCGGCTTCATCCGCGAGGAGCTGAAATTCGACAGCCTGGAGGCCCTGATCCGCCAGATGGACGACGATTCCGCCCGCGCCCGCGCCGTGCTGGCCGCCGCCCCGGACGCGTTTCCGCGGCTTGGCGTGATCGATTGAGGCCCAAATCCGGCCCGCCGAACCTTTTGCGCTTCTACCTTTTGCGCTTCCCTTGGGCCCCTGCTATGGAGAGCCCATGTTTGCGCGGCGCATCATAGGGATTAGCGGCCCGGCTTCCGCCTGAGCCTGAAGGCTCGGCGCAAGACCGGGATTTCGTCGTTTCACCCCGCGATTCCAGTCGCTATCCGTTTCCGCGCCCTTCCGAGCCAGTCAGCCCCATGTCCGAAAAGCCGCAAAAGTCCGACGCCAAAGACTATTCCAAGACCCTTTATTTGCCGCAGACGGATTTCCCGATGCGCGCCGGCCTGCCGCAGCGCGAACCGGAACTGCTGAAGTATTGGAACGACATCGGCCTCTACGACAAGCTGCGCCGGGAAGCCCAGGGCCGCGCCAAATTCGTGCTGCATGACGGCCCGCCCTACGCCAACGGCAACATCCATATCGGGCACGCGCTGAACAAGATCCTCAAGGACGTCGTGACCAAGAGCCAGCAGATGCTCGGCTTCGACTCCAACTACGTGCCGGGCTGGGACTGCCACGGCCTGCCGATCGAATGGAAGATCGAGGAGGAGAACTACCGCAAGAAGGGCAAGCAGAAGCCCGATTTCCGCGACTCCGCCGCGATGGTGGCGTTCCGCAAGGAATGCCGCGCCTACGCGACGCACTGGATCAACGTGCAGCGCGAGGAGTTCAAGCGGCTCGGCATCATCGGCGACTGGGATCATCCCTATCAGACGATGAGCTATCCGGCCGAAGCGCAGATCGCCCGCGAGCTGATGAAGTTCGCGGCTAACGGCACGCTGTATCGCGGCTCCAAGCCGGTGATGTGGAGCGTGGTCGAGAAGACCGCGCTTGCGGAAGCCGAGGTCGAGTACGAGGACTACACCTCCGACATGGTGTGGGTGAAGTTTCCCGTCACGTCACCGGCGCATGGCGCACTCGCCAGTGCCTCCGTCGTGATCTGGACCACCACGCCCTGGACGCTGCCCGGCAACCGCGCGATCTCGTTCTCGCCGAAGATCGCCTACGGCCTTTATAAGGTGACGGATGCGCCCGCCGACAACTGGGCCAAGACCGGCGATCTGCTGATCCTGGCCGATGCGCTCGCCGCAGAGGTGTTCAAGCAGGCGCGCGTCACGTCCTATGAGAAGGTGCGCGACATTCCCGGCGACACGCTGGACGCCGTGGAATGCGCCCATCCCCTGCGCGGGTTCGGTGGCGGTTACGAGTTCATCGTGCCGCTGCTCGCCGGCGAGCATGTCACCGACGACACCGGCACCGGCTTCGTGCACACCGCGCCGAGCCACGGCCGCGAGGACTTCGACGTCTGGACGGCCAACACCCGCGAGCTCGATGCGCGCGGCATCCCGACCGCGATCCCCTACACCGTCGACGAGAACGGCGCCTACACCGCGCAGGCCCCCGGCTTCACCGGCAAGCGCGTGCTCAACGACAAGGGCGAGAAGGGCGATGCCAACGAGGCCGTGATCAAGGCTCTGATCGAAGGCGGCAAGCTGCTCGCACGCGGCCGCCTCAAGCATCAATATCCGCACTCCTGGCGCTCGAAGAAGCCGGTGATCTTCCGCAACACGCCGCAATGGTTCATCGCGATGGACAAGGACATCAGCGATGACGGCCATGCGAAGAAGGGCGACACGCTGCGCGCCCGCGCGCTGCACGCGATCTCGGTCACGCAATGGGTGCCGCCGTCGGGCGAGAACCGTATCAACGGCATGATCGCCAATCGCCCGGACTGGGTGATCTCGCGCCAGCGCGCCTGGGGCGTGCCGATCGCCGTGTTCGTGCGCGAGAAGAGCGACGGCTCGGCCGAGATCCTGCAGGACGAGATCGTCAACCAGCGCATCGCCGAAGCCTTCATGGAGGAAGGCGCCGACGCCTGGTACATGGACGGCGCCCGCGAGCGCTTCCTCGGGTCCCGCGCGAGCGAGGACTGGAAGAAGGTCGACGACATCTGCGACGTCTGGTTCGATTCGGGCTCCACGCACGCCTTCGTGCTCGAGGATCGCCAGAATTTCCCGCAGCTCGGCAACATCGTCCGCAAGATCGACGGCGGCAACGACACCGTGATGTATCTGGAAGGCAGCGACCAGCATCGCGGCTGGTTTCATTCCTCGCTGCTGGAAAGCGCAGGCACGCGGGGCCGCGCGCCCTACGACGTCGTGCTCACCCACGGCTTCACGCTCGACGAGAACGGCCGCAAGATGTCGAAGTCGCTCGGCAACACCGTCGAGCCGCAGAAGGTGATCAAGGATTCGGGCGCGGACATCCTGCGCCTGTGGGTCTGCGCCACCGACTATGCCGACGACCAGCGCATCGGCCCGGAGATCCTGAAGAACACCATCGAGACCTATCGCAAGCTGCGCAACTCGATCCGCTGGATGCTCGGTACGCTGCATCACTTCAAGGCGAGCGAGAAGGTCGCCTATGCCGAGATGCCCGAGCTCGAGCGGCTGATGCTGCACGAACTGGCCGGCCATGCCGAAACCGTTCGCAAGGCCTATGCCGCCTTCGACTACAAGACCGTGGTCGCGAGCTTGGCAGCCTTCATGAACTCCGAGCTGTCGGCGTTCTACTTCGATATCCGCAAGGACACGCTCTATTGCGACCCGCCGTCCTCGGCGGCGCGCAAGGCCGCGCTCACCACGATCGACCTGTTGTGCGATGCCCTCCTGAAATGGCTTGCGCCGATCCTGAGCTTCACGACCGATGAAGCCTGGCGCATGTTCCGGCCGAACGCGGAGCCTTCCGTCCATCTGACCCTGTTTCCCGAAGGCATCGAGACGCTCCGCGACGACAGGCTCGCCGCGAAGTGGGAGACCATCCGCAACGTCCGCCGCGTCGTCACCGGCGCGCTGGAGCTTGAGCGCGCCGCCAAGAACATCGGCTCGTCGCTCGAGGCCTCACCGGCGATCTATGTCGCCGACCGCGACATGCTGGCGACGCTGTTCGACACCGATCTCGCCGAGGTCTGCATCACCTCGAACTACGAGGTGCGTGAGGGCGAGGCGCCTGCGGGCGCGTTCCGTCTCGATGCGGTGCCCGGCGTCGCGGTCGTCGTCGAGAAGGCGGTCGGCACCAAATGCGCCCGCTCCTGGAAGATCTCGCCCATGGTCGGTGAAGACCCTGAATACCCCGACGTCACCCCGCGCGACGCCCAGGCGCTGCGCGAATGGAAGGCGCTGGGGGTGGGGGTCTGATCCCCGGCCATGACCCCGCTTCGCGCCGGCATCCTCGCGGCCCTGGTCACGCTGGTGGCCGACCAGGCCTCAAAGCTGTGGCTCCTGAACGTGTTCGACCTTGCCCGCCGTGGCGTGGTGAAGGTGATGCCGTTCTTCGACCTGGTGCTGGCCTGGAACATCGGCATCAGCTTCGGCTGGCTCCAGAACGACGGCCAGTCGGCGCAGATCGCGCTGATGGCGGTCAAGGTCGTCGCTGTCGTCGCCCTGGCGATCTGGATGGCCCGCTCGCACACCCTGCTCGCCACGGTCGCACTCGGGCTGATCATCGGCGGCGCGATCGGCAACGGCATCGACCGCTTCGCCTACGGCGCGGTGGTCGATTTCGCCCTGTTCCACATCGAGATCGCCGGAAATACCTATAATTGGTATGTGTTTAACCTCGCGGACGTGGCCATCGTTGTCGGGGTGGCGGCGCTATTGTATGATTCCTTCCTGGGGGTACCCGCCGCAAAAGCGCCCTGATCCCGGCCGATACGGACCGGCAGGTGGAACCCTGCTTTTTGCGAGGATTGGCCGCGTGCGAGCGGCAAAGTGCAGCAATCTGCCACAATATGGAACAGGTACAGTGATGCGCAGCTTCGAGACCAGCGGTTCGATGGTTCGAGACCCCAAAGCAGGGTTCTGGCGGGCGTTGAAATTGTCCGCGGTCGTGCTCGGCATCGGCCTCGTCATGTCGGCAGGCCCGGTCCGTGCCGGTGACGACGACGATGATGATGACGGGATGACCTTCGAAGAGAAGATCATCGACAATCTGATGTCCGGCATCGGTGCCAAGAGCATGGAAAAGCCCGGCATCGAATACCGCGAGCGCTCGCCGCTCGTCGTGCCGCCCAAGCTCGACCTGCCGCCTCCGGCAACCCAGGCCAAGAATGCTCCGAACTGGCCGAAGGACCCCGAAGAGAAGCGCCGCAAGGAAGCCATCGCAGCGCGCAAGAAGGCGACCAAGGCGACGGAGAACTGGCAGGCGGCCCAACCGCTGACGCCCGCCGAGATGAAGGCCGGCGAGGTCGCCGCAGCCCCCCGCACCAGCAACGATCCGATCCAGCCGGGCACCAACGGCAACCCGTCGCTCAGCCCCACCGAGCTCGGTTACGCCGGTGGTCTCTGGAACATGATGAAGGGCGGCAACAGCTCCGAAGAGAAGAAATTCACCAGCGAGCCGCCGCGCTCGTCGCTGGTCGAGCCGCCGCCGGGCTACCAGACGCCGTCCCCGAACTACGCCTATGGCGCCGGGCCGGACAAGTCGCGCCGGACCTATTTCGACATCATGTCGGGCAAGGAAAAGGAATAATAGCGCTCCTGCCCCACCGCGACATCCTGACAGGCGCATCCTGGCACCGGCGGCTTACGCACGCCGGACGCAGTCTGCATATTGCTTATCAGTAACTTGCCAGCGCGTTGAGTTCTCTGCTTCGTGACGCGAAGCCTCAGCCGCACGGTGTAGCATGCCGTGCCTCCGAGCCGGACATCCGGGTTCGGCCTTTTCATAAGGATTATGATGTCCTCTTACCGATCGGCCGCCTGCCTCCTTGCCGCGCTGCTTTCGACGAGTGTCCTCTCAGCCAGCGCCGCCCTCGCCCAGACCACGGTGACATCGGCCCCGCCCGCCAGCTTCACGCTCGCCAACGGCATGCAGGTCGTGGTGATCCCGGACCACCGCACGCCCGTGGTCACGGAGATGATCTGGTACAAGGTCGGCTCGGCCGACGAGACCCCGGGCAAGTCCGGGCTCGCGCACTTCCTCGAACATCTGATGTTCAAGGGCACCTCGAAGCATCCGGTCGGCGAATTCTCCCAGACCGTGCTCCGCGTCGGCGGCAACGAGAACGCCTCGACCTCGGTCGACTACACCAACTACTACCAGCGCGTGCCGAAAGAGCAGCTGCCGACCATGATGGAGTTCGAGGCCGATCGCATGACCGGCCTGATCCTCAAGGACGAGAACGTGCTGCCCGAGCGCGACGTCGTGCTCGAAGAGTACAACATGCGGGTCGCCAACAATCCGGACGCGCGGCTCAACGAGCAGATCATGGCCGCGCTCTATCTCAACCATCCCTACGGCCGGCCGGTGATCGGCTGGCACCAGGAGATCGAGAAGCTCGACCGCGAGGATGCGCTCGCCTTCTACCGCCGCTTCTACGCGCCGAACAACGCGATCCTCGTGATCGCCGGCGACGTGGAAGCCGCCGACATCCGCCCGCTGGTCGAGCGGAATTTCGGCTCCATTCCGGCCCAGCCCGCGATCCCGGAGCGCCGCATCCGTCCGCAGGAGCCGGAGCCGGCGGCGCCGCGCACGGTCACGCTGGCCGACCCGCGCGTCGAGCAGCCGAGCCTGCGCCGCTACTATCTCGTACCGTCGGCGACGACCGCCGCCGCAGGTGAAAGCGCCGCCCTCGACGTGCTGGCGCAGCTGATGGGCAGCGGCAGCAATTCCTATCTCTACCGCGCGCTCGTGGTCGACAAGCCGCTCGCGGTGTCCGCCAGCGCCAGCTATTCGAGCATCTCGCTCGACCCGACCCAGTTCGCGATCTCGGCCTCGCCGAAATCGGGCGTCAGCTTTGCCGATGTCGAGCAAGTGGTCGACGGCGTCATCGCCGACATCGCACAGAACCCGATCCGCGCCGAGGACCTCGAGCGGGTCAAGACCCAGCTCATTGCGGAAGCGATCTACGCCCAGGACAACCAGGCGGTGCTGGCGCGCTGGTATGGCGGCGCGCTGACCACGGGCCTCTCGATCGAGGACATCAGGAGCTGGCCCGACCGCATTCGCGCGGTCACCGCCGAGCAGGTTCGCACCGTCGCGCAGAAATGGCTCGAGAAGAAGCGCTCGGTGACTGGCTATCTGATCAAGGACACCAGTGCCGCCAAGCGCGAGGAGAAGCGTTCGTGACCTATCCCTTCCTTCGACGTGTTGCATTCTCGCTTGCCACCGGCGCGGCACTCGCGCTGGCTACGGTCTCGCCGTCACAGGCGGCTGCAAAAATCCAGCACCTGACTTCGCCGGGCGGCGTCGAAGCCTGGTTCGTACAGGATGCGACGGTGCCGCTGATCGCCATGGAATATTCCTTTGCCGGCGGCTCGGCGCAGGATCCCAAGGACAAGTCCGGCGTCGCCAATCTGGTCGGCGATCTCCTCGACGAAGGCTCCGGCGATCTCGACTCCAAGACCTTCCATGAGCGGCTCGACCGCCGCGCTATCGAGCTCTCCTTCAGCGCCACCCGCGATACGTTCCGCGGCAGCCTGCGGATGCTGCGCGACAACAAGGACGAAGCCTTCGACCTGCTCAGGAGCGCGCTGACCTCGCCGCATTTCGACACCGCCGACGTCGAGCGCATTCGCTCACAGGTGATCTCGGGCCTGCGCCGCGAGACCACCAATCCGTCGTCGCTGGCGAGCCGCAAGTTCCTGGAGGTCGCGTTCGGCGACCATCCCTATGGCCGGCAGACCAATGGCACGCTGGACAGCGTGCCGACCATCACGGTCGCCGACATGAAGGATTATGTCGGCCGCGTGATTGCGAAGGACGGGCTGAAGATCGCGGTGGTCGGCGACGTCGATCCGGCCACCCTCGGCAAGCTGCTCGACCACACTTTTGGTAGCCTGCCCGCAAAAGCCAATCTCACGCCGGTCGCCGACGTCGAGGCGGCAAAACCGCCGCAGCGCGCCTTCGTGCCGCTCGACGTGCCGCAGACCGTCATCACCTTCGGCGGCCCCGGCGTGAAGCGCAACGATCCGAACTTCATGGCCGCCTATGTCGTCAACCACATCCTGGGCGGCGGCGGATTGTCCTCCCGGCTCTATCGCGAGGTGCGCGAGAAGCGCGGGCTGGCTTATTCCGTGTTCGAATCGCTGCTCTGGATGGAGCATTCGGCGGTCTTCATCGGTAACACCGGCACGCGCGCCGACCGGGCCGGCGACACCATCGACGCCATCGACAAGGAAGTGCGCCGCATCGCCGAGGAGGGCCCGACGCAGAAGGAGCTCGACGAAGCCAAGTCCTACCTCAAGGGCTCGCAGATGCTGGCGCTGGATACCTCCTCGAAGCTCGCGCAGGCGCTGCTGCAATACCAGCAGGACAAGCTGCCGATCGACTATATCGAGAAGCGCAACGCCATCGTCGATGCGGTGACACTGGACGACGCCAAGGCGGCCGCCAAGCGCCTCTGGAGCCAGGGCCTCCTGACCGTGGTCGTCGGCCGCGCCCCACAGGCCGCCGCGCAACCGGCCGCGGCACCGGCGACGAAGTCGAACTGACGTCCCCTGACCTTTCCTGAAATGGCCGGGCTCGCCCGGCCATTTGCGTTTCCAGGATGCGCCATTGCCGAACGTGGACGTCCGCGATATGTCCGGACATCACGAATGGTGCCATCATGCTGCGGATATCCCGCGATCTCGTCATCGACGAGGACGACATCGAGATCGGCTTCGTCCGCGCCTCCGGCCCGGGCGGGCAGAACGTCAACAAGGTCTCGACCTCGGCGCAGCTGCGCTTCGACACGCGCAAGCTGACCCTGCCGGAGGATGCGGTAATCCGGCTCGCCCGCATCGCCGGCCAGCGCATGACCAAGGACGGCGTGATCGTGATCCACGCCCAGCGCTTCCGCACCCAGGAGCGCAACCGTCAGGACGCCATCGACCGGCTCACCGAGATCCTGACCGAAGCGATGATACGGCCAAAGCCGCGCCGCGCCACGCGGCCGACCTTTGGCTCCAAGCAGCGCCGGCTCGACGGCAAGAAGCGCCGCAGCGACATCAAGGCAGGGCGCGGCGGCGGCCGCTTCGACGACTAGCAAAGCAGACCGAGTCAAAAAAACTCCGGCCGCAGGGCGACCGGAGTCTGCTTGCTTCACCCGGCGGGACTAGTAGCGCTTGGCCGGGTCTGCACCGCCCGTCGCGGAATCGTCGGCGGTTCCCTTATGCGCAGCGCTACCGGTGGTGCCGACCGTGCCCCTGGTGCCTTTGGTCGATTTCATGCCCGTCTTCTCGCCCGCCGCGCCCGGCTGAGCATTCATCTCCTCATCCCCGCTGCCCATTGTGCTGCCTTGCATCGGTTTGCCTTGGACGGTGCCGCCTGTCTTGGCGGGTGGCGCGCCTTGCGCGAGAACCGGCGTCGCAATGAGAGCCGACAGAGCGCATGCGATCATCGAGGTCTTCACCAACTTCATCCATTTCTCCTGGATTTTTCCGCGACGAATGGCTCGGCTGCATCCTGCGCCGCTCACCTGCACCGGGTCATTGCATCGCGTAGAGAGTTCAAGCGGCGCGGTCGTCATGCAATGCGCATGGTGTGGTGATCGTTTAGGGATTTGACGGCGGTTTCGCGGAATTGTGCTCCGCATATAAGGCATTGCGGAACACACGCGGCCACCAGTGTCTCCGCGCGCATCGAAACAGCCCGCTACTACCACCGCATCTTTGACGCCGCCTAGAGTTTGCGCACGTTGATGTGGATGGGCGGATTCTTGGCGATGCGCGCAGTCGTGCTTGGATTGTGCACCGCGATGGTGCTGGTGACGCGGGTTGCCGATGCGCAAATGCCCCTGCCGGCCGCCAAGCCGCCGGATGGCGCGACGCTGTTCAAGCAGCAATGCGCGGTGTGCCACACGACAAGCCTGTCAGAACCGGCGCGGCAAGGCCCCGCGCTGGTGAAGGTCGTTGGCCGTCCCGCCGGCAAGACCGAAGGTTTTAAGTACTCGGAGGCGCTGTCGAAAGCGGACTTCGCCTGGGACGAGACCAGGCTCGACGCCTGGCTGAGCAATCCGCAAGCCGTCATTCCCGGCGTGACCATGGTCTACCGGCAGGCAAAGCCGGAGACGCGCGCCGCCATCATCACCTACCTGAAGGAGCTGAACTGAATGGCAAAGCCCGTTCATTCCATGATCCGCGTGTTCGACGAGGCCCGCTCGCTCGACTTCTACAAGCGCGCCTTCGGCCTGGAGGTCGCCGACCATCTGAAATTTTCGGACTTTGCCCTGATCTATCTGCGTCATCCCTCCTCACCTTTCGAGGTCGAGCTGACGGTGAATTTCGATCGCAAGGAGCCGTACCAACTCGGCGACGGCTACGGACATATTGCCGTGGTGGTCGAGGATCTCGATACCGAACATGCCCGCTTCGAGCGCGAGAAGCTCGCACCGGGACCGCTGCGCGACTTCAAGCACGACGGCAAGACGCTGGCGCGCTTCTTCTTCGTCAGCGATCCCGATGGCTACAAGATCGAGGTGATCCAGCGAGGGGGTCGTTTCGGCTGATCAAAATCACAAAAATCCAAATCACAAAATCTACGGAGGAATGCCATGAGAGAAGTCGATCGTCGAAGCAAGCACAGCCGCCGCGTCTTTCTCAAGGGAGCGGCGACCGCCGTTCCGGTCGTCGCTGTCGCGACCAGCGTCGCCGTCAGCATCGAGGATGCCTGGGCGGATGATGCCAGCACGCTCTCGCCCGCAACGATGAAGACGCTGCTGAAGGTCGCGCGCGACATCTATCCGCACGACGTCCTCGGCGACAGCTACTACATCACCGCGATCAAGCCGTGGGACGGCAAGGCGGCCAAGGACCCCGCCGTCAAGTCTCTGATCAGCGACGGCATCACGCGGCTCGATCAGAACGCGCGGGATCGCCACAAGGTGGCTTACGCCGAAGTGCCATGGGAAGCCGACCGCGTGGTGCTGCTGACGGAGATCGAGCAGAGCGACTTCTTCCAGAAGGTGCGCGGCGACCTCGTCGTGTCGCTCTACAACCAGAAAGAGGTCTGGCCGCGGTTCGGCTACGAAGGCTCCTCCGCCGAGCACGGCGGCTACATCAACCGCGGCTTTGCCGACATCGACTGGCTGCCGAAGGCTTAAGGCTCACCCAACGGTTCAGGAGAACGCATATGGCAAAATTCGATCTGAACGACTCCAGCGTTGTGGTGATCGTCGGCTCCGGTGCCGGCGGCGGCACGCTGGGCAACGAGCTCGCGCAGAAGGGCGTCAAGGTCGTCATCCTTGAAGCCGGCCCACGCATCGAGAACCAGGATTTCGTCAACGACGAGTGGGAGAGCTTTTCCCAGCTCGCCTGGACCGACGCGCGCACGACGTCGGGAACATGGCGCGTCGCCAAGGACTTCTCTGGCCTGCCCGCCTGGATCGTCAAGGCGGTCGGCGGCTCGACCACACACTGGGCCGGCGCATCGCTGCGCTTCGACGAGCACGAGTTCAAGGTGAAGAGCACCTACGGCAATATCCCCGGCGCAAACCTGTTAGACTGGCCGGTGACGCTCGCCGAGATAGAGCCATGGTACGCCAAGGCCGAGAACAAGATGGGCGTGACGCGCACCAACGGCATTCCCGGACTTCCCGGCAACAACAACTTCAAGGTACTCGAAGCCGGCGCAAAGAAGCTCGGCTACAAGACCGTGCACACCGGTAATATGGCGATCAACAGCCAGCCGCGTGACGGCCGCGGCGCCTGCCAGCAGATCGGCTTCTGCTTCCAGGGCTGCAAATCCGGCGCGAAATGGTCGACGCTCTACACCGAAATCCCCAAGGGCGAGGCGACCGGCAATCTCGAGGTCCGGCCGAGCAGCATGGCGGTCAAGATCGAGCACGACGCCTCCGGCAAGGTGACCGGCGTTGTCTATGCCGACGAGAGTGGCGCGATGCAGCGCCAGAAGGCGCGCATCGTCGCGGTCGCCGGCAATTCGATCGAGAGCCCGCGGCTGCTCTTGAACAGTGCCTCGACCATGTTCCCCGATGGCCTCGGCAATTCATCCGGCCAAGTCGGCCGCAACTACATGCGACACATGACCGGCAGCGTCTACGCCGTGTTCGAGAAGTCGGTGCACATGTATCGCGGCACCACCATGGCCGGCATCATCCGTGATGAATCCGCCAACAATCCGAAGCGCGGCTTCGTCGGCGGCTACGAGATGGAGACGCTGTCGATCGGTCTGCCGTTCATGGCGGCGTTCCTCAATCCCGGCGCCTGGGGCCGTCCGTTCACCGCGGCGCTCGACGGCTATCCCAGGATGGCCGGCATGTGGCTGGTCGGCGAGGACATGCCGCAGGAGACCAACCGCATCACGCTCGATCCCGTCGTCAAGGACAAGTTCGGCCAAGCGGTCGCGAGCGTGCATTTCGACGATCATCCCAACGACCTCGCGATGCGCGCACATGCCTACAAGCAGGGTGCGGCCGTCTACGACGCCGTCGGCGCCACCGTGACCTATCCAACGCCACCCTATCCGAGCACGCACAATCTCGGCACCAACAGGATGAGCGAGAAACCGCGGGATGGCGTGGTCAACAAGTTCGGACAGAGCCACGACGTCAAGAATCTGTTCGTCTCGGATGGCAGTCAGTTCACCAGCGGGGCGGCGTGCAATCCGACGCTGACCATCGTCGCGCTCGCGATCCGGCAGGCTGATTACATCGCCGGCGCGATGCAGAAAAAGGAGATCTGACGTCGGGCGTTATCCCGTCTGATTGGAAGAACGTGGCAGGCATTTCGCTTGCGGCCATCCTTCGAGACGCCCGCCTACGGCGGGCCCTCAGGATGAGGCCGTGTTGCGCGGCGAGATATCAGACCCTCATGGCGAGGAGCCCGCCGAGGCGGGCGTCTCGAACCATGCAGGCCGAGAACGTTTCGCATGACGGCATTGAGAATGCGGATGCGGGCTGCCACGGCAACGGCTACTCGGCCGCATCAAGGATCGGCGCGACGGTTCCCTTGAACTCCTGCACCGGCACCATGCTCCGGGAGCGGTAGATCAGGCAGGAGCAGCGCAGCAGCGAGGCGAAATTATTGACCTCGCCGTGATGGTCGAGCACCTCGTTGTAGAGCGTGGTCAGGAACTTTCCGACGCTCATGCTCTCCTTGGCCGCGATCTCCTCCAGCGTGTCCCAGAACGCCATTTCCAGCCGGATCGAGGTGCAGTGCCCGCCGATCCGCAACGAGCGGGTCTGGGATTCGTAGTTGCGTTGGGGCTGGTGCGCGAAGAAATTGCACATGGCGTCCTCCCGTCCTGTTGCCATTTTTTCACGATGCTACACCGCTGTCCGGCCCCCCACAATCAGGACGGCAGCAGGGCAACCGCTCCGTCCCGGTTGCGCAATTTTCTCGAACGTCCAATCCCTTCAATGTGATAGGCATCCCTCTTCCCCAGGCCGCCACACGGCTGTTGCCCAACACATGCTTTTGACGCAACACGGCCTAGAATAGCGCCGTCAGCGAATCCAGATCGAAAGCCCCATGCCCGTCCGCCAGCTGCCAGAGCAAATCGTCAACCGCATCGCCGCCGGCGAGGTGGTCGAACGTCCGGCAAGCGTGGTCAAGGAACTGGTCGAGAACGCCATCGATGCCGGCGCGAGCCGGATCGACGTCTTCACCGATGGCGGCGGGCGGCGGCGGATCGGGATCACCGACGACGGCGGCGGCATGACCGCGAAGGACCTCGCGCTCGCGGTCGAACGCCATGCCACCTCCAAGCTCGACGACGAGGATTTGCTCCAGATCCGCACGCTCGGGTTCCGCGGCGAGGCGCTGCCCTCGATCGGCTCCGTCGCGCGTCTCTCCATCACGACGCGGCACGCGAGCGAACCACATGCCTGGGCGCTGTCAGTCGAGGGCAGCGATAAGTCCGAGATCATGCCGGCGGCGCTAGCGCATGGCACGCGCGTCGAGGTCAACGACCTCTTCTATGCAACGCCCGCGCGGCTGAAATTCCTGAAGACCGATCGCACCGAGGCGGAGGCGATCCGCGAGGTGGTCAGGCGCCTTGCCATGGCGCGGCCCGACGTCGCCTTCACGCTGGCCGGCGAGGAGCGCGCGCCGGTGACCTGGACCGCCGCGCTGCCCGGCGCCGCCGGACGGCTGACGCGGCTCGGCGACATTCTGGGCGCAGAATTCCGCAGCCACGCCATCGAGGTCCATGCCGAGCGCGAGGGCGTCGTGGTCGCCGGCTATGCCGCGGCGCCGGCGCTGACCAAGGCGAATGCGCTCGGGCAATATCTCTTCGTCAACGGCCGTCCGGTGCGCGACAAGCTGATCCTCGGCGCCGTGCGCGGGGCCTATGCCGACTATCTGCCGCGCGACCGCCATCCGGTGCTGGCGTTGTTCGTTACGCTCGATCCGCGCGAGGTCGATGCCAACGTGCATCCGGCCAAGACCGAGGTGCGCTTCCGCAATGCCGGCCTCGTGCGCGCGCTGATCGTGCACGGATTGAAGGACGCGCTCGCGCGCGAGGGCCGGCGCACGGCCGCCAACAGTGGCGAGAGCGCGTTGTCCTCGTTCCGGCCGGCGTTTACGCCGCGGCCGGCGAGCTGGGACTGGCGCGCCTCGCCATCCGCCCCGGTCGCGCCGATGCCGTCGTTCGACGGATTGGCTGCGCCCGTCTTCGCCGAGCGCGCACAGGCGGCATTCGATGTCGGCGCGCCCAGTGCGGACGTGCGGATCGAGACCCAGCCCGTCAGCGACCTCGTCGACCGCCCGCTTGGTGCTGCGCGCACGCAGATCCACGAGACCTACATCGTCTCGCAGACCCGCGACGGCCTGATCATCGTCGACCAGCACGCCGCGCATGAGCGCATCGTCTATGAGCGGCTGAAGGCCTCGCTCGCCGCCAACGGCGTGCAACGGCAGATCCTCCTGATCCCCGAAATCGTCGAGATGGACGAGGCCACGGTGGAGCGCCTGCTGGAGCGCAGCGAAGAGCTCGCATCGTTTGGCCTCGCCATCGAGTCCTTCGGCCCCGGCGCGGTCGCGGTGCGCGAGACGCCGTCGCTGCTCGGCAAGACCAATGCAGGCGGGCTGCTGCGCGATCTCTCCGAGCACATGGCCGAATGGGACGAGGCGCTGCCGCTGGAGCGCCGCCTGATGCACGTCGCCGCCACCATGGCCTGTCACGGCTCGGTGCGCGCCGGCCGAAGGCTCAGGCCCGAGGAGATGAACGCCCTGCTCCGCGAGATGGAGGACACCCCGAACTCCGGCCAGTGCAATCACGGCCGCCCGACTTATGTCGAGCTGAAGCTGAGCGATGTGGAGAAGCTGTTCGGGCGGAGATGATCTTCGTAGGGTGGGCAAAGGCGCAACGCGCCGTGCCCACCATCTCTTCATGATCGCGATAGAAGTGGTGGGCACGCTACGCTTTGCCCACCCTACGGCAGCGAGACTACGGCGTCTTCAAAAACACGAACTCCGTGTCGTCATACGCCCGCCGCTCCAATTCCTCGAAACCTTCCGGCGTCACGAACTCCGCGGCCTTCGCCTCTTCCACCACGAGCAGCGCACCCGGCGTGAGCCAGCCGCCGTCGCGCAAGCTCGCGAGCGCCTTCTCCGCAAATCCTTGGCCATAGGGCGGATCGAGAAACACAAGTGAGAACGGCTCGACGGGGTGCGCAGGCCCGAGATCGGTCGCGTCGCGGCGATAGACCTTGGTCACGCCGCCAAGGCCGAGCGTCTCGACGTTGTTACGCAGCAGCGCGCGGGCCTCGGCGCCGTTGTCGACGAACAGTGTGAACTTTGCGCCGCGCGAGGACGCCTCGATGCCGAGCGCGCCGGTTCCGGCGAAGAGATCGAGCACGCGCGCGTCCTCGATCGGATCGTCATAGGCGTGCACGAGGATGTTGAACACGGACTCGCGCAGCCGGTCCGCCGTGGGGCGGATGTCGCGCGAGGACGGTGAGGCGAGATTGCGCCCCTTCAAACGACCGCCGACGACGCGCAATCAGTCCTCCCGCGGCGTCAGGTCGCGCTTGCCGTGATAGCCGCGCTTGGGGCGGCGCGGCGGGCCGTAGCCGTTGGCCTCGGACTCGTTGCGCTCGCGCGCTTCCTCGCTGCCGGTGCGCTGTACCAGCACGCGGCGACCCTTGCGATCGTTGATCACGTCACGCTTGCTGGCAGGCTTCTTCTCGCGCGGCGCTTCGCCGTCGGGTGAAGAAGATTTCTTCGGCACGTCGAACTGCGCGCCCGACTTCTCGATCACCTTGTCGCCGAGCTGATCACGCAGCACGCGCGACTTGATCTCCTCGACCTGGCCTTCGGGAACCTCGCCGAGCTGGAACGGTCCGTAGGACACGCGGATCAGCCGGTTCACCTCGAGCCCGAGATGGGCGCAGACGTTGCGCACCTCGCGGTTCTTGCCCTCGCGGATCGCGAACACCAGCCAGACATTGGCACCCTGGTCGCGCTCCAGCGTCGCCTCGATCGGACCGTATTTGACGCCCTCGACCTCGATGCCGTTTTTCAATTCGTCGAGCTGCGCCTGGGTGACGTCGCCATGGGCGCGGACGCGGTAGCGGCGCAGCCAGCCGGTGTCCGGCAGCTCGAGCGTACGCGCGAGCCCGCCGTCGTTGGTGAGCAGGAGCAGGCCTTCGGTGTTGAAGTCGAGGCGGCCGATCGAGATCAGCCGCGGCAGGCCTTCGGGCAGATTGTCGAACACGGTCGGACGGCCCTCGGGGTCGTCATGCGTCGTCATCAGCCCGCGCGGCTTGTGGTAGAGGAACAGCCGCGTACGCTCGCGCTCCGGCAACGGCTTGCCGTCGACAGTGACGACGTCGTTCGAGGTGACGTCGAGCGCGGGCGAATTGATGACGCGACCGTTGACGGCGACGCGCCCCTGCGTGACCATCTCCTCGGCGTCGCGGCGCGAGGCGAGGCCCGCACGCGACAGCACTTTTGCGATACGCTCGCCGGCCTTCTTCGGCTTCGGTGCTTCGTCACGGCGCGGACGGCCCTCGAAATCCCGATCACGGTCACGATAGGCGCCGCGGCCACCGAAGGCGGGGCGCTTCTCGAAGATCCTGCTCTCATCCTCGTTTTCACGGCGCGGACGGTCGCCGAAGCGGCCTTCGCTTCGCGGATGCTCGTGCCAGTCGGAGCGGCCCTCGGAGCGCTCGCGCGGACGATTGAATTTGGGACGGTCACCGCCGCGGTCGCCATCGCCATCGCGACGGGGCCGATCGAATTTGGGACGGTCGTCGCGCGGGCGATCGAACTTGGGCCGATCGAACTTGGGTCGATCGAACTTGGGCCGCTCGCGGAACGGACGATCGCCGGACGCGCGATCGTCGCGCGAGCGCGAGAAACGCGGACGGTCATCGCCGCCACCCTGCCGATCGTCGCGCTTCTGCCAGGGCTTGTCTTCGCTGCGGTCACGGCCGCCGAAATCCTTGCGCGGACCCTTGCTGAAGTCCTTACGCGGCGGACGATCGCCACGCGGACCCGCGTCGCGCTTCTGCCACGGCTTTGAATCGCTGCGCTCGCCACGATCGCGCGGGCGGTCACCGAAGTCACGCGGGCGATCGCTGCGATCCCCACGGTCGCGCTCGCGATCCGGTGCGCCGCGCGAAAACTTCCGCTCGCCGTCGAACTTGCGTTCCGGGCGGTCGCCACGCGGCGCGTAGGGCCGCTTGTCGCCGAACTTCTTGTCACCGAACCGGCCGGCGGGACGGGAATCGTCGCGATCCCGGCTGCGCGGCGGACGGTCGTCTCGGCCATAGGACGGGCGATCACCGCGCGGCTTGAACGGCCGCTTCTCGCCATCGCGCGCGCCGCGATCGGAGAACGGGCGGTCGCCGCGCGGCTTGAAGCTGCGCTCCTCACCACCACGGTCGTCGCGCTTGAATTTCGGACGGTCGCTGAAATCGCGGCGCGGGGCATCGCCCTCCTCGCGGCGGCGGAACGGACGATCCCCGCGGTCGGCGCGAGGCGGACGGCTGTCGCGGTCGCCACGGGGCGGGCGGGCGTCGCTCCTGCCCTCAGGGCCGCGCTTGGCGAATTTCTTCTCAGGGCCACGCGGCTTGCCGGACCGGCCCTTGGGCGGGCCACCCCTGCCCGGGCCTCGATCACGCCGGCCGCGGGAATCGTTGTCTTTGTCGCTGTCGCGAGGCATGAATAAACTCACTTAGGGGGTGGCCAGAAAGCATTGTGCGCGCTCGTTTCGAGCCGCATGCTCAGGCAAATCCGGTATTCACTCTTGCTGAAGGCGGAGCTACTAGCAGGTTTCTGGCGATGATACGAGGCTTGAAAGCCCCCTCTTTCATGGATTTGGCGCTCAAAACGGCCGAAAATGCCGGAAAGGCGGGCGAAGTTCCGATCGGATGCGTCGTGGTCCGCAATTACGAGGTCATCGCCACCGCGGCGAACCGGACGCTGACCGATTACGACCCGACCGCCCATGCCGAGATCATTGCGCTGCGCGAGGCCGCCAAAAAGATCGGCAGCGAGCGCCTGGTCGACTGCGACCTCTACGTGACGCTGGAGCCCTGCACCATGTGTGCGGGCGCGATCTCCTTTGCAAGGGTCAGGCGACTCTATTACGGCGCCGCCGATCCCAAGGGCGGCGCGGTCGAGTCCGGCGTGCGGTTCTTCGCTTCCCCCACCTGCCATCATGCGCCGGATGTCTATTCCGGGGTCGGCGAGAGCGAGGCGGCGCGGCTGCTCAGGGACTTCTTTCGGGAGCGGCGGTAGATTCACATATTCCGCCGTCATGCCCGCGAAGGCGGGGCATCCAGTACGCCGCGGCCTGTCGATCAACCACCACCGTCTCGGGGTACTGGATCGCCCGGTCAAGCCGGGCGATGACAGTTGTGTGTGTCGCGACAGCTTAGTTCAGCCTGCGAAGAACTCGCGCAGCGCCTTTGCGGTGACGTCCGGATTCTCCTCGGTGAGGAAATGGCCGGAGTCCACCGGCATGCCGTCGACGTTGGTCGCCCATTGCTTCCACGTATCGAGCGGCGTGGCGGCGGCCTGGGCGATATCTGCGCCACCCCACAAGGCCAGCATGGGAACCGTGATCTTCTTGCCGGCTTCGAAATCGGCCTTGTCGAGGTCGTAATCGAAATAGGCGCCGGCGCGGTAGTCCTCGCACATCGCATGCACGCGGGCGGGATCGCGGAACGGGGCGATGTAATGTTCCAGTGCGCGCGCGTCGATGGCGTCCAGCGTCTTCGACTTGGTCTGGCTCGCCATCTTGAAGCGCAGGAAGAACTCGCCATTGCCCGAGATCAGCGTCTCCGGCAGCGGTGCGGGCTGGGCGAGGAAAGTCCAGTGATAGATCTTCAGCGCGTAGGCGCGGTTCATCCGCTCCCAGTAATTATAGGTCGGCAGGATATCGAGCACGGCGAGCTTCGACAGCCGGCCGGGATGGTCGAGCGCGAGCCGATACGACACCCGGCCGCCGCGGTCGTGGCCGGCGAGCGCGAAGTGGACGTGGCCGAGTTGCTCCATCGCCTCGACCATGGCCTTGGCCATCGCGCGCTTGCTGTAGGGGATGTGCTGCGCATCGCTCTCGGGCATGTCGGACCAGCCATAGCCCGGCAGATCGGCGATGATCAGCGTGAACTTGTCGGCGAGCTGCGGCGCCACGCGGTGCCACATCACGTTGGTCTCTGAGAAGCCGTGCAGCAGCAGCAGCGGCGGCCCCTTGCCGCCGACGCGGGCGAAGATGCGGCCCAAGGAGGTGTTGATCCATTCGGAGGCGAAGCCGGGGTAGAGGTCGGCGAGATCGGACATCTTCTGCATCCTTATCTGGTCAGTCCTGTCTGGTCAGGGCTGCCTCGAACAAAAATGTCGAAAACAACCCCATGCACAGTAGCACGATGGTCACCTGTGAGGGTTGCTAAGCCCAACAGGCGATTGCGCAATTTTGGAATGTCGATGTGGCGGGGCGGAGGCGCGCGGCAATCTTGATGCCACCATGCGCGTATTCCGGAAAAAAGCCTGTCAGCCCCGGGCCTTCTCGGCTTCCACCGCCTGCCAGCCGATGTCGCGGCGGCAGAAGCCTTCCGGCCAGTTGATGCGGTCGACGGCCTGATAGGCACGCGCCTGCGCCTCGGTCACGGTCTTGCCGAGCGCGCACACGTTGAGCACGCGGCCGCCATTGGCGAGGATCGCGCCGTCCTTCTCAACCGTGCCCGCATGGAAGATTTCGGCGGTCTCGACCTCTGCGGCGTCATCGAGCCCTTCGATGCGCGTGCCCTTCTGATAGTCGCCGGGATAGCCCTTCGCCGCCATCACCACGGTGAGCGCGGAGTCCGGATGCCAGCGCAGGTCGAAGTGCTTAAGCTCCCCGTCACAGGAGGCGAGGAACGCCGGCACGATGTCGGATATCATCCGCAGCATCAGCACCTGACACTCGGGATCGCCGAAGCGAACGTTGAACTCGAACAGTTTTGGGCCCTGCGTCGTCAGCATAATCCCGGCGTAAAGGATGCCGCGGAACGGCGTGCCGCGCTGCTTCATGCCGGCGACCGTCGGCAGAATGATCTTTGCCATAATCGCGTCGTGGATCGCGGGCGTGACCAAAGGCGTCGGCGAATAGGCGCCCATGCCGCCGGTGTTCGGGCCGACGTCGTGGTCGAACACCCGCTTGTGGTCCTGCGCGGAAGCCAGCGGAATGGCGGTCTCGCCGTCGCACAGCGCGAAGAAGCTGATCTCGCGGCCCGGCAGAAATTCCTCGATCACGACCTCGGCGCCGGCGTCGCCAAAGGCGCCCTCGAACATCATGGCGATGGCGTCCTCGGCCTCGCGCACGGTCTTGGCGACCACGACGCCCTTGCCGGCGGCAAGGCCGTCGGCCTTGACCACGATCGGCGCACCCTGGCTCTGGACGTAGGCACGCGCATCATTGGCGTTGGTGAAGCGCTTGTAGGCGCCGGTCGGAATGCCGAATTCGGTGCAGAGCGCCTTGGTGAACCCCTTGGAGCTTTCGAGCTGCGCCGCCACCCCGCTCGGCCCGAACGCCTTGATGCCGGCGGCGGTGAGATCGTCGACGATGCCGGCGGCCAGCGGCGTCTCCGGGCCGACCACCACGAGCTCGACCGCATTCGTCTTGCAGAAGTCGATCACGGCGGCATGGTCGGCGACATCGAGCGCCACACATTCCGCCTCCCGCGCGATGCCGGCATTGCCGGGCGCGCACCAGAATTTGGTCACCAGGGGGGAGGCTGCGATTTTCCACGCCAGGGCATGTTCGCGGCCGCCGGAACCGAGCAGGAGAATGTGCATCGAAGGCTCAGAATAAGGGGTTTGCTGGGGCCGGAGGTCGCACGAATCGCGACGGGTCTCAAGGGGAAACGCCCACACTCCCCGTCATTCCGGGGCGTGGCGAAGCCGCGAGCCCGGAATCCATAACCACCATCGTGAGTATGGATTCCGGGCTCGCGCCCAAGGGGGCGCGCCCCGGAATGACGTCGGAGAGAGGGGAACGCCCGAGAACGACAATCGCCGCTAAACCTGCTTCCCCGCAATGATCTCCTGCAACGTCGCCACATGCCGCGCGAAGGCGCCGCGGCCGGCGGCGGTGGCGGTGACTGTGGTCTGCGGTTTCTTGCCGACAAAGGCCTTGTCGACCGAGACGTAGCCCGCCTTCGCCAGCGTCTCGATGTGTGCGCCGAGATTGCCGTCGGTGGCGCCGGTCAGCTTTTTCAATCGCGAGAACTCCAGGCCGGTGGAGACCGGCAGCGCGTTGAGCGCCGCCATGATCTTCAGCCGCAGCGGCTGGTGGATGATGTCGTCGAGCTCGGCCATGCGCTAGATCCGCCGCATCCAGAGCCCGCCGAGGATCAGACCGCCGCCATTGACGAACGCCATCCAGAGCGGGAACGCCTCGCCGATGTAGAAGAAACCGATCAGCGTCAGCGCAGCGATGCCGAGACCGATCGCGACGAAGGCATAGCCGAACCAGAGACCTGCGAGCGTATAGAACAGCATGAAGTAGAGCGGCCAGAACGCGCCGAGCTGGCGTGGACCGAAATGGCCAACGACGTTGGTGCAGAGATAGCCGAAAGCGAAGAACAGCACGAAGACCAGAACGAGCCTGACATCGAAGGCGGCACCATGCGGACGGGGCGATGGATTGAGCAACCGGATTCCGACCAGACCGCCGACGCCCAGAATGTCCACGGCAACCCAGGCGTGGACCGCGTAGACCGGCCAGAGCCAGGTCACGAGATTGCCTGCGAACACCAGGACTCCCCACCAGACCGCTGCGAGGCTTGCGAGCTCGTAGAGCTGCGATTGCTTCACGCGCTGGACGATGTCGTCGATGTCGGCCAGCGCTGCAGACGCCTCCTTGCTGTCGATCATGACTGCCCTGCCCCGCGCGTTGCCACGTCCTCAGCGATCGCATTGACCGCCTTCGGATTGGTGACCAGGCCCATGTGATTGACGCCGTCGATCATCTTGACGTCGACCGACGGCTTCACCGCCTGCACGGTCTCGGCATATTTGTCCGAGATCATCATCTCATCGTCGGCGCCGCCGAAAATCGTCATCGGGTGTGTCACCCCGGGCAGATCGAGCCGGTAGCCGCGTGTCGCAAAGTTGCGCATCAGGCGGTCGGAATAGGTGGAGGTGAGGTACTTGGCCGAATTCGCCGGCACGGCGAAGGCGAGCACCGGAAGCTGCGCACAGCATTCGATGCCGAGCTTGCGCAGCGCCGCCAGCCCGAAGTAGCGCGGCAGGTCAGCATTGGCCCAACCGCCGGCGTGCGGTTTGTTGGTCGGCGCGTCGTAGCCGAGATAGGGCGCGATCAGGACAGTGCGGACGAACAGGTCCTGCATGATCGGCGTCGCGGCAACACGCAGCGAGAAGCCGGCGCCGGCGGAATGACCGATCAAGGTCAGTGGCAAATCGGGCGCGCTCTTGCGGACATGGGCGACGAAGTCGACCAGATCGTCCTCGAGCTGGCCGACATAGCCGATATCACCGCGCGTGCCGGAGGCGCCGTGGCCGCGCGTATCGAGTGCCCAGGTCTCGACGCCGTGCGCGGCGAATGCCGCCGTCAGGGCATGGTTCACGGTGCCGGAGGAACCGGACGATCCATGGATGAAGATGGCGCCGCGGTCGGTGGCCGTCCCCTTCGGCGCGTAGTGCCGGAAGCCAAGCCAGGTACCGTCGCGGGCCTGGAACCGCTCCAGCGGCGGGAGGGTGGACCAGTCGATCCCCTTGGCGGAGTCCGAGACCGAGCGCATCTCGGCAGGCCGCTCCAGCGGCGTCGCGATCAGGGCGGTGAGCAGCAGCGCAACTGCGCCAACCGCGCACAGGCCCCATTTCAACAGGCTTAGAGAACCCCGCAGCAACCGCATCGCCATCGCAAACTCCCTCGAACTGATCGTTTATAGATAACTCTATATCACAGAGTACTCTCCATTTCAATCCCAGGATTGGCGCCGCGCGGCGAAAATCCTTAACGTCGGGTCTGACCCCAAAATGCCGAATCGTTTGCCGATGCCGCCTGCGGAACCACTGCTCAACGCCCCCGAATTCACCGTCTCCGAGCTCTCGCAGTCCCTGAAGCGGACCGTCGAGGACGCCTTTGGCCATGTCCGGGTCCGTGGCGAGATTTCCGGTTTCCGCGGCGCCCACTCCTCCGGCCACTGCTATTTCGCGCTCAAGGACGAGAGCGCCAAGATCGAGGCGGTGATCTGGAAGGGCGTGCACGGGCGGATGCGCTTCAAGCCCCAGGAAGGGCTCGAGGTCATCGCCACCGGCAAGCTCACGACCTATCCGGGCTCCTCCAAGTACCAGATCGTGATCGAGGCGCTGGAGCCGGCCGGCATCGGCGCGCTGATGGCGCTGATGGAGGAGCGCAAGAAGAAGCTCGCCGCCGAGGGCCTGTTCGACGAGGCGCGCAAGCAGTTGCTGCCCTGGCTGCCGGAGGTGATCGGCGTGGTGACATCGCCGACCGGCGCCGTCATCCGTGACATCCTGCATCGGCTGGAGGACCGCTTTCCCCGCCACGTGCTGGTGTGGCCGGTCAAGGTGCAGGGTGAAGGCTCGGCCGAGCAGGTCGCGGCCGCGATCCGCGGCTTCAACGCGCTGCCCGAGGGCGGCAAGATTCCGCGGCCCGACGTCCTGATCGTCGCGCGCGGCGGCGGCTCGCTGGAGGACCTGTGGTCATTCAACGAAGAGATCGTGGTGCGGGCTGCGGCCGAGAGCATGATCCCGCTGATCTCGGCGGTCGGGCACGAGACCGACATCACGCTGATCGACTTCGTCGCCGACAAGCGCGCGCCGACGCCGACGGCAGCGGCCGAGATGGCGGTGCCGGTGCGCAGCGATCTGTTCGTCGAGGTCGCCGATCTCGCGCGGCGCACCCGCGCCTATTGGCAGCGTGCCCATGAGAGCCGCCGAAGCGAGCTGCGCGCCGCCGCGCGCGCCCTGCCCGCGGCAGGCGATCTGCTCGCGATCCCGCGGCAACGGCTGGATTCAGCGGGCGCGTCGCTACCCCGCGGGCTCAAGGCCAACACGCACGCGCATTTCCGCCGGTTTACCGCGGCGAGCGCAAAGCTGACGCTGCGGGTGCTGCACGGGCAGATTTCGCAGGCCGATCACCGCCTCACCGTGTGCGGCGAGCGGCTCGGCCTGTCCGCGCGCTCGCTGCTGCGGCAACGGCGCGACCGTTTCGCCGGGCTGGAGGTGCGCTTGCGCGCCTCGAAACTTTCGAATGCGCAGGCGCAGCGCAACGCAATTGCCCGCCAGCGCGAGCGCACGCATCGTCTGGCCGAGCGCGCCAACCGCGCGCTTGTCACGCTGTTGCAGCGGCTGGATGCCCGCATCGAGAACAGCGGCAAGCTGCTCTCGGCCTTGTCGTATCGCGGCGTGCTCGCGCGCGGTTTTGCCTTGGTGCGGGATGAAGCCGGCCATCCCCTGCATGCGGCGGACGCGATTGGTCCCGGCGCACGCGTCGAGATCGAGTTTGCGGACGGCCGTGTCGGCGCGACGGCGGATGCGGATCGCCCGGCGCCGACGGCAAAGCGTGCGCCGGCGCAAGCAAAGCCGGCCGCACAAGACGCAAAACCCGCGCCGAAGCGCGCGGGCAAGCCGGTGGATCAGGGCACGTTGTTCTGAGCGCGAGGATAGCGCTCCACTCTCGGGGTCATTCCCCGCGAAAGCGGGGAATCCAGTACGCCGCGGCGTCTCGGTGAATCACTGACGTCTCGGAGTACTGGATCGCCCGGTCAAGCCGGGCGATGACAGCGAGTGTGGGGGACGCGTGTCGCCACAACCTCGTCATTGCGAGCGCACCCCGCCTACCGGCAGGACAATCCCGCGTCGATCGTGGTCCAGAAGCCGCAATGTTCCGGCGCGATCATCGGCGCGCCGGCGTGGGCTTCGAACAGGAAGATCGCGACGGTGAAGACGATCAGTGCGGATGAGAACAGGACGAAGCGGTTGCGCATGAGGACTGCGTTTAATCGACATCGTGGTCGAACTAAGGCGCCGTCACCTGCTGAAACCGCCGCGACGCCCGATACGTAGATTCACGGTCGGCCATACTCCGTGCAGGGCGGTGGTCGATGCGGGGCTGTCCGCCTAACGTTGTTCCTCGGGCGGCCCCGCTTGCGAATCCGTAGCCCGGATGGAGCGCAGCGTAATCCGGGGTTCGTGCCGCGTCTCGAGATTCCCGGATTGCGCTGCGCTCCATCCGGGCTACGAAGCTACAGGACGGCTCTCACCGCGCCAGCCACTCCGCGACTTCCCGCTGCGACTCCTCGCGCGCCTCTGCGTCCGTGCCGAGATGGCCGTGCTCGGGCGCGGCGGCATCGGTGGTGCCGGCAGCTGCGTGCAGCGGCGTATTGGCGCGGTCGAAATCGTGATAGGCGCCGGGATAGACCACGATGCGCGTGAGCGCGCTGCGGCCGCGCGCGCCGTCGACCATCTGGCGGCAGGCCGGCGGCGACGAGACGTCGTCATTGGCGCCGATCAGCACCAGGGTCGGCACCCGCGCGCTCCAGCCGAGGCCGGCGGAGATCCGGCAATCCGGATAGAACGCGATCGCCGCGCGAAAGTCCGACCCGGCTTCGCGCGCGGCGCTCTGCGGACGCACGGCCCAGAGCAGCGCGCTGGCACCGTTGGCCCAGCCGATCAGGCTGACGCGGTCGCGCGCGACCCAACTCTGCTTCATCAGCCAGGCGCGCGAGGCCGCGATGTCGGCGACGCGCTCGCGCCGCGCCTTGATGTGCATCTCCTTGACGCGGCATTGCGGCCCGAGCTCGCGCGAACCGTAGCTGTCGGGCAGCAGCACGGCATTGCCGGCCTTCAGCAATTGTAGCGCCCAGTCGCGATAGCGCGGCAGCACCGATTCTGAATGATTGCCGAGGCCGCCGCAGCCGTGCAGCGCGATCACGGTCGGAAACGGCCCCTCGCCTTCGGGCTTGTAGAGCTGCCCATGCAGGATTCCGGACGACAGGGGAATGTCGACCTGCTGCGGCGCCGGCGCGGCGTGCGCGGCCGACATCAGCAGCATCAGGAACAGGGCGGTCAGTCGAAGGCGCATCGGATTCTGCCGTGGAAGATGCCGGAACCGGCCATCCCTCGCGCGAAGCACTATCATGCGGAAACGGCGGCAAAACATCACAAACCGGTGGGTTTACCGGGCGGACAAGCCACCCTATCTATGCTAAATCCGGTGCAACACATCGTGCCCTCCAGGGTTTTCCACGGAGAGGCCTTCCACGGAGACTTTCGACCGTGCTGAACAAGTTCGGCCCCTCGGGCCATGGAGAAGCGCAGGTGCAATATCTCGACGGCGATTTCCGCGTGATCTCGCCGGGGACCTTCGTGCGTTGCGCGATCACCGACACGCGGATTCCGCTCGACGAATTGAAGTACTGGAGCGTGGACCTGCAAGAGGCCTACGCCACGCCGGCCGCCGTGCTGCAGCGGCATTTCCCCGGCGCGCTGAAGCCGCAGCCGTGAGGCCGCGCCTGCGCTTCTATTGCTGTTCAGTGGCATCTCCGCCCACGCAGGTCTTGATGAAGGTCTTCCTGGGCTCGCCGACGACCTTCTGATCGATCGCCTGCTTGAGGCAATCGACCCGCGCCTGCGCCATGCAGAGCTGCATCTGGTCGCGCTTGTCCTGGCCCTTCAGGCTTTGCGTCGTCGCAAGACATGTGACGCGCTTGGTCGCGGGGACTGGCACCGTGCTGGTTGGAGCAGCGGGAGCCGTCGTCGGCGGCGTCTGCGCAAACACGGGCGCAATGATCAGACACACAAGACTGGCAGCGACGGCTGCGGATGGCAGTTTCATCGGATTCTCCTGATCGTCTGGAACCGATAGGCGTCTAGCGATGAATGTCGCCTGAATGGCAGGCTGCTAAAGGGCGAGCAAAGGGTAGCTGCCCCGCCGGCGTTGCACGAGCGGCACGGCTTATCGTGCAGCTGAGGATGGAGACGATGTTCGCGCGCACCTGAACTGCAGGCCTCGCCGCCGAAATGATCTCCGTCGTGCCGATCCGCGTTGCATCGAATCGCGCTTGCACTCCGTGGTAAGTCACTTCGCGCTGTGGTTGGATTTTTCGCTGCGGTTCGGCGCCCTCAAGTTGTTTGACGAAGTCTTGGTGAAACAGAGCGCTGCTAAAGTGCGCGTTAGGTAATTAGCCCTGCTGCTTTGTCGCACAGACCATCAAGTCAACCAAACGACCATTGAGCTTTGGAATTGATGCAGTCTGTGAACGGGCTCACATCGGAAGAGCCATCTGACGGGCTACGATCACCTCGAAAATTCGCGGTGGATACTTTTTAAATCGAAAGTCAACGATGGGGGTGATCATGCCCACCATACTAGACATGCTCTATCGTGAATATTGCCGCGCCCGCCTCGCTGAAATGCGGAAACAGCTTCTGATCATAGCTCAACGCTCTGAAGCTTCCGAAGCGCATCATCATCTTGCGGATCAGGGTGACGATGAGAGGACGGACGCACAACGCAAGACCGGTCGCGGCGTGCCGCATTGAAGCGGCCCGAGACCGGCGAACTCTCCCGCGTAGCAGTGACCAAGCAATTGGCGGCAGTTTGGGAGCAAGCGATGAATACACCCGAATGCTATACTGTCATGGTGGCCTGCGTCTCGTGCCTGACCATCATCGGAATGATGGCTGTTGGAGCCTGGTGAGGGGACTGACCGCTGAGCCGGGATTGCGCGCCCTTAACGGGTCCGCTGGCAAGCACGTTCAGTCGGACCTGTGGCGCCGGACACAGCACGCGCCCTCCCGCATCGTCCGTCGATGGACGCCGGAAGGCCTTCGCCTCGCCTCAGCGCGCAGACCTGCTTTTTGCTGTGAGGTAAGCGTTGCCGCCGCCTGATACGATCGCGGCGGCCTCGCTTGAGATCCGGATGTCAGCCTCCGGGCGGACTATACGAAGAGCGCAGCTTCGCCGCGTTCTGGCGGACCTGCTTGATCTCGTCCTGCGTGAACAGCCGGGTCAATTTCACGTTCTGCAGGGTGCCCACCGTGACGGTCAGACCGGAGATGGCCGGAGCCGTGCTCGGATCAGGCACATCGAAAATCACCAGAACGCCCGGACCGTCGGCAGCAACGCTGTACATCGAAATCAGCTTGCCGCCGGCCGCTTCAATGAGTTTTGTCGCCGCCTCCTGGCGATTGATCGTGGGGTTTTCCAAAATGGCGTTGAGAGCGCGTGGTGTATATTGTCCAGTGAGGCAAAAATGCATGGCATGTTCTCCTCTGAGCTTTTGGCAATAACTCTCCGGCCGTTCCGAACTGATCGTAACGGTCTCGCATCTGAAATGATGATGGTACGTTGCCCGCCGTGGGCATAAACGCCGCCGATGATTGCCGGGAGTTCGGCACGTCCCGGTGACGGCTCTCATGCGAGGCTACATCAACTCCCGAACGTGCGGAAGACAATTCATCCGCCGCGACATGTCGCATATCGCAAGGCGCGCGGTGTTGGGCTACGGCGGAGCGCTTTGCCCACGCCAGGAAATCATCAAGAAATCATCGCCTGCCGAACCGCCGCTCGCGCGCCTTGTAGAGATGATCGCTGATCAATTGCCGGAGCGCTGCCGGATCATCGAATTCGAGCTGCACCGCGAACGGCACGATGCCGTCAGGCACGCCTTCGCGGCCGCGCAGGCGCGCAAGATCCTTTTCCGTCGTCACCAGCGTGAGTTGCTCGCGCTGCGCCTCCGCTGCGAGCGCCGCGATCTCGTTCTGCGAAAACATGTGGTGATCGGCGAAGGGGCGCGTGCGCGCGACCTCGATGCCGCAGGCGCGCAAGCTGCGGAAGAAACGCGCGGGATCGCCGATGCCGGCGAACGCAAAGACTCGTTTGCCGAGGAGTTGCGCGACCGAGGCCGCATCCGGCTTCAGGCGCGCGCGCAGCTCCGGCTTGTTGCGCTTCGCAAGCTCCGCCGCGACATCGTTGGCGGCATGGCCATTGCCGATCAGCACCAGCGCATCGGTGCGCGCGAGCTGCGCCTTCAGCGGCGCGCGCAAAGGACCGGCCGGAAACACCTTGCCGTTGCCGAGGCCGCGCTCGCTGTCGATCACGATCAGGGAGGCGTCCTTCAGCAGGCGCGGGTTCTGGAAACCGTCGTCCATCAGGACCACGGTCGCGCCCCGCGACTTCGCGAGCGCAACGCCTTCGAGACGGTCGTGCGCGACCACGACAGGAACGTCGCGCACCATCATCAGCGGCTCGTCGCCGACGTCGGAAGCGGTGTGGCGCTCGCGGTCGACCATGACCGGACCCTTGAGGCGCCCGCCATAACCGCGGCTGAGCACCACCGGCGTCTCGCCGAGCTCGCGCAACAGCTTCGTCAATGCGAGCACGGTCGGCGTCTTGCCGGCGCCGCCGACATGGTAGTTGCCGACGCAGATCACGGGGATGCCGGCGTCAAAGCCCTGGCGCAGCATGCGCCGTTCGGTGATCGCACCATACAGCAGACCCAACGGCCGTAACGCATGAGACTTGAAGGAACGCGGCCGGTACCAGAAGGCCGGCTCACGCATTGGCGGCCCCCATCTCGATCGTCAGTTGCAGGAGATAGGGCTCGAGCGCGGTCATGGTGCGATTGAGTGCACCGCCGAGATCCTCGACCACGCCTGCGCCTGCGCGCTGCATCCCGTCGCGCACCGTGGGATCGGCCAGCAGCTGGCCGAGCTGCTTGACCAGCGTCTCCTGCGTGTCGGCCTGGCGCGCGCCGCCGCTGCTATCAAGCGCCTCGTAGACATCGGCGAAGTTGAAGACGTGCGGACCATGGACGATCGCAGCGCCGAGCTTGATTGCCTCGATCGGATTCTGGCCGCCATGGCGGATCAGCGATCCGCCCATGAACACGACCGGCGAGAGGCGGTAGAACAGGCCGAGCTCGCCCATGGTGTCGGCGATATAGACGTCGGTCGCCGCCGTCGGCAATTCCTCGCGCGAGCGCAACGCCGGCTTCAGGCCCGACGCCGTGATCAAGCCGGCGATCGAGGTGCCGCGATCCGGATGCCGTGGCACGATCACCGTCAGAAGCTGCGGGAAGAAACCGACGAGGCTGCGATGCGCCGCGACCAGCATCTCGTCCTCGCCCGGATGGGTCGAGGCCGCGACGATGATCGGGCGGCCGCGCGTCATCGCCATCAGCCGCTCGAGCTTGGCGGGATCGGCCGGCGGCGCGGCCACGTCGAGCTTGAGATTACCCGTGGTGACCACGTCGCGGCCGCCGAGCGCCGAGAAGCGCTCCGCATCGGTCTTCGATTGCGCCAGGCAGATGTCGAACCGCGACAGCAGCGCCGAGATGGTGCCGTACATCCGCCGCCAGCGCGGGAAGGAGCGCGGCGACATCCGCCCGTTGATCAGCACCATCGGCAGGCGGCGCGCGGCGCCCGCCAGGATCAGGTTCGGCCACAAATCGGATTCGATGAACAGCGCGAGCGACGGCTTCCAGTGATCGAGGAAGCGCGCGACATAGCGCGGGGAATCATACGGCACGTATTGATGGATGACGTCGGGCGGAAACCGCTTTGCGACGACGGCGGCGGAGGTGACGGTGCCCGAGGTGAGCAGGATGCGAAGATTGAGGTCGCGCAGGCGCTCGATCAGCGCGGCTGCGGCGAGCACCTCACCGACGCTGGCGCCGTGAATCCAGACCAGGGGGCCGTGCGGACGCACGTCCCGGGACAGGCCTCGCCGCTCGCCGACGCGGGCGGGATCCTCCTTGCCCTGCTTCAGCCGCCGCTTGATCAGCGCCGGCGCAAGCGGCACCAGGCCCGAGGCCAGGCGCCGGTACATCCGCAGCGTTATCGGCAGCGAGTTAGCCATCTTGGGGCCCCGGACGGCCGAGTTGCGCATAGGCGCGGCGGGTCGCCTCGTTCAAGGTCTCTTCCAGCTCCAGCCGCAGCGCTTCCATGGTGGCGGCGTCGGCATCCGGCGGCACGTGGATTTCCTTGATGCCGACCAATGCGCCCCGCCCGAACGGCAGGTTGATGGTGGTGCGGTCCCAGTTCTTGAGCCGGATGTAGCGGCTGGTCGCCATCGCGAAAGGCATGATCGGCCGCCCCGATTCCCGTGCCAGCATGATGATGCCGAGCCCGGCCACGCGCGAGCGCTTGGGGACATCGGCGGTCAGCGCGACATTACAACCGTCCTGGAGCGTGTGCACCATTTCCCTGAACGCGCCCACCCCGCCCTTGCGGTGGAAGGCGCCGCCGTGGTCACCCGAACCACGGATCAGGCCGATGCCGAGCCGCTCGACGGCGATCGCGTTGAACTCGCCGTCGCGATGCCGCGAGATCAGGACCTTGGCCCGGTAGGAGTCCTTGTTCTTGATGAAGGGCGTGAGGAAATGCTGGCCGTGCCAGAAGGCGAAGATCGCGGGGATCTGCGGCTCGACGATGTCATAGACATCCGGCGGATCGAACGTGAATTTGTTGGTCCGCCAGACCAGACGCAGATATTCGGCCGCCAGAACCCCGACGGCACGCTGAAGCCAGCTGCTTCGCAGCGTATTGCGAAGCAGTTTTTTCAACGCGCCGGTTCTTGATTCGGGTCGAGCAGCCGATGGAGATGGACGATGAAGTAGCGCATCTGCGCGTTGTCGACCGTGCTCTGCGCCTTGGCGCGCCAGGCGACGTGGGCGGACGCATAGTTCGGATAGAGGCCGACGATCTCGACGTCATCGAGGTTCTTGAAGGTGTTGTGCTCGAGATCGAGCAGTTCGCCGCCGATGACGAGATGCAGCAATTGTTGCGGGGCACTATCTGGCATGGGTTCTGTTCCTAACGGGCTGCCCGGCAAAGCAGTGTTCGAGAAGCACGGCGGACGCACTCAGGGCAAGGGCCGATTTCGAAAATGCGCGACGATGCCCGCATGACGATCGCGACCCGCTGCCACCAGCACCCCGTGCGTGACTTCCCGGCGGTTATAGAGGATGGGATCTCCGGAGAGGTCGCTCATCCTACCATCCGCTTCCTGCACGATCAAATCGGCCGCCGCAAGGTCCCAATCATGGCTGTTGCCCCCGGCAAAAGCCGCATCCAGCACGCCATCGGCAACCCGGCACAGGCGCAGCGCGAGCGAACCGATTCGCGGATGCAGCTTGATGTCGCCGCCAGCAGTATTGAGCCGCTCGACCATCGGCTTCGGGCCGGCGACGCGGGAGAAGTCGAGCGCGGATCCGGACGCCGCCCGCACGGCTTTGCCGTTGAGCGTCGTGCCCTGCCCGCGGGCCGCGAAGAAGAACTCGTCGGTCGCGGGCGCGAACACCGCAGCCAGCACCGGCGAGGCATCCTCGACCAGCGCGACGCTGACGCACCATTCGTCATGGCCGCCGAGATAATTGCGGGTGCCGTCGATGGGATCGACCACCCAGGTCCGCCGCCGCGACAGCCGCACCTCGTCGTCGGCGCTCTCCTCGGACAGCCAGCCATAATCGGGCGTCGCCGAGCGCAGGCGCGCTTCGAGCAGGTCGTTGACCGCAATGTCGGCTTCCGACACCGGCGACGACGCGCCCTTGGTCCACGTCCTCAATTCGGTGCGGAACAGCGACTGCGCGAGGCTGCCTGCCTCCCGCACCGCGTCTTGCAGCAGCGCCGCGTCGCGCGTCAGGATGGTTTCGTCAGTTGAATGCGCGTCAGCGTCCGCCAAGCGTCAAACCCTCGATGCGCACCGTCGGCGCATTGACGCCGTAGCGGAACTCGAGATTGTTCGCCGGCTGCATCGACTTGAAGATCTCGAACAGATGGCCCGCGATCGTGACCTCGCTGACGGGATAGGTCAGCTCGCCATTCTCGATCCAGAAGCCGGAGGCGCCGCGGCTGTAATCGCCGGTGACGCCGTTGACGCCGGAGCCGATCAGGTCGGTGACGTAGAAGCCCTGCTTGATGTCGGCGATCAGCTCGGCCGGGGTCGGCGTGCCCGGTTCGAGATGCAGATTGTACGGTCCCGGCGACGGCGAGGACGAGACGCCGCGATGGGCGTGGCCGGTGGTGGTGAGGCCGAGCTCGCGCGCGGTCGCGCAGTCGAGCAGCCAGGTCGTCAGCACGCCCTCGTCGATCAGCGCGATCTTCTTCACCGCGACGCCCTCGGCGTCAAACGTCTGCGAGCGCAGGCCGCGCTTGCGCAGGGGATCGTCGATGATGCGGATGTTTTTTGCGAACAGCTGCTGGCCGAGCTTGTCCTTCAGGAAGCTGGTCTTCCGTGCGATCGAGGCGCCGTTGATGGCGCCGACGACGTGGCCGACCAGCGAGCCTGCGACACGCGGGTCGAAAACGACCGGCACCTTGCAGGTCTCGACCTTGCGCGGATTGGAACGCGCCACGGTGCGCTCGCCGGCGGAACGGCCGACGACTTCCGGCGACAGGAGATCGGCGCCGTGCGGCGCCGAGGTGAAGTCGTAGTCACGCTCCATGCCGGTGCCTTCGCCCGATATCGCGGTCGCCGAAATGCCCTGGCTGGAACGCAAATAAGAACCATGGAAGCCGGTGCTGGTGACGAGCACCATGCCGCCCATGCCGGCGGAGGCGGAAGCGCCGCCGGATTTGGTCACGCCCTTCACGGCGAGCGCGGCAGCCTCGGCTTCGAGCGCGCGGCGCTCGAGCTCGGAAGTCGCGGGCACGTCGGGATCGAGCAGATCGAGATCAGGGAAGTCGCGCGCCAGCAGCGCAGGATCGGCGAGGCCGACATATTTGTCGTCGGGCGCGACGCGCGCCATCGCCACCGCGCGCTCGGCAAGCTTGGTCACGGCATCGCCGCTGACGTCGTTGGTCGAGACCACCGCCTGGCGCTGGCCGACCAGCACGCGCAGGCCGACATCGTCGCCCTCGGAGCGTTCCGATTCCTCGACGCGCCCGTCACGCACCTCGACGCCCTGCGAGACGCCGCGCACGGCGACCGCATCGGCCGCATCCGCACCGGCGCGCTTGGCCGCCTCGACCAGCCGCTGCGCGAGATCGGAGAGCGCGGTCTGATCGAACAGGCCGCGATTGGCTTTGGACGAATCCTGGGACGAAAGCGTCGAGCTTGGTGAAGGGTTCACAAACGAAATCCTGTTGCGGCGGGAGGTTTCGGGGCGATACCGGCCCTGAACACCAGATGTGCCCAATTGGTACGGACTTCAAGCGTTTTCAGCCCGCAAAAAGCTCAGATTCGCAAGTCCGGCGCAACGTCTCGTCAATCATGCGTGCCAAGGTCTTGTCAATCATGAGCGGCGGTGACGCTGGATTAACCAGCCTTTTTAAGTGGTTTCGGAACGGCGCGCGCTAAGGTCCTCGCATCGACCGGGAACATAATCCCGGCGGGGAGAACTAAAGCCGTGAGGCGTCAAACAGCAACAAGCGGGATCGCTCCCGCCGGGTCGGGCCGCAGCTTGCGGCTCGACCCTCTTTCCCTTCCGGTCCGCTTCGATGCGCACGATCCGCGCGCCGACGGATACACCAGGCAGATCGAGCTTCATCGCGAGCGTGTCGTGCTGCGCCGTGCCGTCCGCGGCATGCAGATGGCGATCAACGTCCGCGTCAGCGACTTCACCGGCGTTGCGTTGCGCGGCAATGACGAGGCGCAGACCCTCGTCCTCGTGCATCGCGATCCCTCGCTGTCCGTTCCGCTGCTGGTCAGCACCGATGGCGACGAGCTCGCCGAGGCCTGGGCGATCTGGAGCGAGCTGTTCGCGCTCCCGCAGCTCGACGAAGGCGCCCGCAAGCCCACGCCGCGCCGTCGCCGCGCGAATGCGATCCGCGCCCGCCGTCCGAAATTCTTGATGCGCCGGCGCACCGCCATGACGCGCGAGCTGTCGGTGCATCACGGCGAACGCGAGATCATCGCAAGGAGTTGAACGGCACGCACAGTGCCGCAGGGTGGGCAAAGCGAAAGCGTGCCCACCTTTTTTATCTCAATCCCGGGAAGATGGTGGGCCCGGCGCAAGAGCGCCTTTGCCCACCTACGGGCAGCTACGCCGCCCGCATCACCGCGTCGACCAGCAATCCCGCAAACAGCAGGAAGCCCGCATACTTGTTCGAGTAGAACAGGCGCTTGCAGAGCAAGGGGTCGCTGATATCCAGCCGCACGATCTGCGACGCCAGATGCACCGCGAACGCCGCAAGCCCGAGCCAGGCCGGCCAGCGCGCATCGCCTGAGGCCAGCGCGACGCCGATCAGCATCACCGCAAGCCCGTAGAACAGGATCAGCGCCTGGTGCGTGTGCGCGCCGAACAGCCGAGCGGTGGATTTGATGCCGATCAGCGCGTCGTCCTCGGCGTCCTGGTGCGCATAGATCGTGTCATAGCCGATCACCCACGAAATCGATCCCGCATAGAGCACCAGCGCGGTCAATTCGATGCGGCCGAAGGTGACGGCAAATCCCATCAGCGCGCCCCAGGAGAAGGCGAGGCCGAGCACGATCTGCGGCCACCAGGTGATGCGCTTCATGAACGGATAGATCGCGACGATCAAAAGCGAGGCGATGCCGGTCAGGACCGCGAAGCGGTTGAATTGCAGCAGCACCACGAGACCGGTCAGCGCCTGCGCGACCATGAAGGCCAGCGCCTGCCTGGTCGTCACCTGGCCCGACGGCAGCGGCCGCGAGCGGGTGCGCTCGACCTTGTCGTCGAGATCCCGGTCGGTGATGTCGTTCCAGGTGCAGCCTGCTCCGCGCATGACGAAGGCGCCGATGAAGAACAGCACGATGGTGAGGGGCAGGCCGCGGACATCATGCGCCATGCCGGCAGCGAGCGCCGCCGACCACCAGCACGGCATCAACAGGAGCCAGGAGCCGATCGGACGATCGAAGCGCGACAGGCGCAAATAAGGCCGCGCCCATTGCGGCGCGAGCGTATCGACCCAGTTGCCGGTGGAATCGGCAACGCGGGCGGATGTATCACTCATCGGGTGAGGACGTTGCCGTTGAGCGTATCGAAGGTGCTGCCGCCCTTCTTGCCGGCATTGGCTTCAGGCGCCGAGCCCGAGCCCAGCACCTCGCTCAGCGACGGACCGGCCGGACCGCGCGGCTGGTTCTGCATCTGCTGCGCGACGTTGCAGACCTTCGTCGCCATGGCCTCGGTGTTCTTGTGGCCGTCCTTCATCTGCGCGCTGACCTGCGCCGGAATCCCGCACTTCGAGGCGTTGACCTCGATGTACTTGATCATCTTGGTCTCAGCCTGGCTGAAATTGCGGATCAGCTTGCAGGCTTCTTCCGGCGCGGCGTGACGATCACTCGCGGCCTTGATCAGCTTGCCGCGCTTCTCGGCTTCCTCGCGCAGCGGCATGAAGGTTTTCATGCAGTCCTCGCCGGGACCGCCTTGCGTCGGCGGGGCGGCGCTGAAGGCACCTGCGCCACCGACGGGCGCGGCGCCGTTCACGGGAAACGATCCTTGGGGCGCTGCACCGACCGAAGCGCTCGGCGCCGAGCCGTTCACGGGCGGAAACGCGGAACTGGTTGGGGCTTGGCCAGGCAGCGGCGCAGGGAAGCCCTGCGCGTGGGCACCCGCGGCGCCCAAGGTGACCATGGCGGCAGTGATCGGAACCATCAAATGACGGATCATCAAGGCAGTCTCTCCGGCAGGAGCTTACGGGGCTTGGCGTCTTCCCAATTGAAGCGCAACCAGCGTGCTCGCGATTTTACGATTCCCGCCGGCCCTTAACAACCCGTCGAATAGGGCAAGAGCGCGGCGCGCCGACGCACCGATTCGGTAATATTTACCCCCGAAATGGCGGCTTTCGGTTAATAACGGCGGCTAATTGGACCTTTGAACGATGCCCTCCCACGATTTTCGCGCCCCCCGCCTGTTTGTCGATATCCCCCTTGCCCAGGACGCCAGGGTTCCGCTCGACCGCGACCAGAGCAATTATCTCGGCAATGTGCTGCGGCTTGCCGCCGGGGCCGAGGTTTTGGCGTTCAATGGCCGCGACGGCGAGTGGCAGGCCGCGATCGAAGGCCGCAAGCGGCCGGACGGCCTCGTCATCCTGCAGCAGGCCCGGCCGCAGGACCGGCTCGCTGACCTCACCTACGTCTTTGCCCCGCTCAAGCATGCCCGGCTGGACTACATGGTCCAGAAGGCCATCGAGATGGGCGCCGCCGCGCTTCAGCCGGTCCTGACCCGCTTCACCCAGGCCTCCCGGGTCAACACCGAGCGGATGCGTGCCAATGTGGTCGAGGCCGCCGAGCAATGCGGCATCCTCAGCATCGCCACGGTGGCCGAGCCGGTGCCGCTGGACCGGTATCTCAGTCAGCGCCCTGCCGACCGGCTGCTCATCTTCTGCGACGAGGCGGCGGAGGTCCAAAACCCCGTTCAGAGCCTGCAAAGGGCGCGCGAAGCCGGACAAGACCAAGGCAGAATTGGCATCGACGTGCTGATCGGCCCCGAAGGCGGCTTTGCCGAAGAAGAGCGGGCGCTACTGCTACGGCAGCCCAAGATCCTGCGGCTGGCACTGGGACCCCGGATCATGCGGGCCGACACGGCCGCGGTGGCGGCGCTGGCGCTGGTGCAGGCGGTGCTGGGCGATTGGGGCGGCACCTAACCTAGCCAAGCGAACCTAAGGTCGATTCACGCGCGGCGGCTCTACAGGTTCGCGCTTTAGATGACCTCTCGCTTCGACCGATGCAGGGTCTCGGACGGCAGCTCTCCGAAAGCCGCCCTGTAGCTCGCTGCGAACTCGCTCAGATGCCAGAAGCCATGGCCGATTGCGCAGGCCTTCACACTGCGACGAGCCGGGCCGGTGCGCAGCTGCTTTCGTACCGACCAGAGGCGCAAGACCCGGCTGTAGCGATGAGGGCTCATGCCGCAGATGGCCTGCGTCGCACTCTGGAGGGTCCGAACGGACACGCCCACCCGCTCTGCCAGTTCGGTCGTCTTGTGCCAGATCGCGAGATCGTGGCGGATCAATCGTTCCATCTCTGCGACGATCCGCTGATAGCTGTCCGTCGTGGAGTGCATGGGCCCGCGCTTCACGTTGGACCGAATGGCAGCATCCATTGCGGCGAACAGGGATTGTTCGACCGCCGTTCGCGACGTCGGCTCGTTCAGGAAGTCTGGATCATGTGCCGCGGTTTCAAGCGTCGTGGAAATCGAGCCATGCAGGGAGGCAAGTACTTCCGATGCCGGACTCAGCAAATGATAGCCGTCATCCAGCTGAGACCAGGGCTCGCGCTCGGGCGGGCTGAAATAGGCGACAGCCCACAAACGCCCCGCCGGCTCATAGACCAGGCAATCGGATCTCCCCTTGAGAACGAGTATGGAGCTGCCAATTGATTGCCCGTTGATGCGGGTGGAGGTCACATGGTCCATCGGCACCGCCACCGCGATGGCGTGCGCCAGATCATAACCGCGGATGATCCGCGGGAAGGTCTTCACCAGAGACAGCGTCAGGACCGGCAGGCTGAGCTGGGCACGCTTGATTGCAGTCGCCCCCGCCGACAGCGGCATGCTGGACGCGCCGGCATATCTCTCACTCTCTCCGAAATGATCGATGTCGTACGATCGGAGCTCGAGAGCCGCGGATGGCTTGAGGCCCTGAAACGACAGCAAGCCGTCTAATGCTGTTCTTTGCGTTCCATCGCGAGCAGTATCGAGAAGGCTTTGATCCATATCCTGCCGCTTACTTCGCCTTCCTTGTCGATGCAGCGCCCTTGGGGGCACGCAGATCATCCGGCCCGTTGATGCCGGCGCGCTTGAGATCGCGAAGCAGTTTTGTGAGCAGCAGCATATTAGTCTTCTGCAGTTCGTGATTGTTTCCAAACCTGAATGCGTTCTGCTCGGTCACGATGAGCCCGGCCTTGGTTTCGGCGAGAATCTTTCGTCTCTTAAGTCCCGTCACGCGACGGCGAACCGTCTCGAGCGGCAGGCTGAGGAAGCGAGAGAGCGCCGCGCGGGACACCCCTTGCTTGATCGCATCCGGCTCGACCGCGTGAATGCTGGAGAATCTCTCGTCCAGCGACGGATCGTTCATCACATTGATCACGTTTGCGTTGAGAATCGCATGAACGATCAATAGGTCCAGCGGATCGAATTCGTCGTAGTGCCGGAACAGCTCGCTGATCGAAAACAGCATATAGGCCAGCGTGTGTCGCGAGACCGTCCGGATAACATCTGATGCATTGCGCATGAATCGAAACCAATATTCACATTGTAAACGAAGGCAGCAGCAAACGGATCATCCGCCATACCCAATATGAGTATGCGACGACTTGCCTGTCCTCCTCAATTTCTCAATGTGACGTTGAGCTTGCGGTTGCCGCATTGAGTCGCATGCGCGGACAAAAATCAGCGACGGGCAATGAGGCTGTCGCGCAGGACGACATGGCCATGGACGACGATGTTGCATCGGACAGGCGGCGACGCGAGGAGCTCGGGCTCATCAAGGCATTCCTTGGCATAAGGGACCCGAGCAGGAGGCAGAGAATTCTCGAGCTTGCCGAGGAGCTCGCAGATCACGCCGCGTCCGAAACCGCAGGGCTTGCCTTCGCCTCGACCGATGCATCGCTTGGCGATGCGCCCAGAGATCTCCCTGGCCAAGCTGAGTGAAAGCCAAGCCACTCCCGCTCTAGGTATTATAATACCTCAAATACCTTCTGGCAGATCGCTGCGTCCCACCTCCAAAGCCGTTAAGCGATTGATCCTTTGGAGGTCGAAACCGCTTTCGCGCCATGCTAAGGCCTGCGCCAATTCGCCTCCCTTTCGCCCTGCCCGGTGCCACCGGGACGATGGACCCCTGTTATGACCGCGACTGCCACCTCAAATGCTGCCGGCTCCGCCGCCTGGGCGGATACGCTGCTCTTGTCGTTCGCGCAGGCCGGCTATGTCAGGGCCGAGCCCGCGATTCTGCAACCGGCCGAGCCGTTCCTGGACCTCTCCGGCGAGGACATTCGCAAGAGCCTGTATCTGACGACAGACCTGTCCGGCGAGGAGCTTTGCCTGCGCCCGGACCTGACCATTCCCGTCGCTCGCGACTACCTCACCTCGAGCCGCGCCGGCCAGCCGGCCGGGTTCAGCTATCTCGGCCCGGTGTTCCGCTACCGCAGCGGCCAGGCCAGCGAGTTTCTTCAGGCCGGCATCGAATCGTTCGGCCGCCAGGACCGCGCTGCGGCCGATGCCGAGATGCTGGCGCTGGCGCTGGAAGCGACCGCGGCCTTCGGTGTCCGCGATGTCGAGATTCGCACCGGCGACGTGGCGCTGTTCAACGCCCTGCTCGATGCGCTCGACCTCTATCCGGTGTGGCGCCGCCGCCTGGTCAAGGATTTCAACCGCAAGATCAGCCTGGAAAAAGATCTGGAGAAGCTGGCGGCCGCGACCACCGCGACCCGCAGCGAATATGAGGGTGTGCTGGCCGCGCTCGCCGGCTCCGACCGCAAGGCTGCGCTCGCCTTCGTCACCGATCTGATGTCGATCGCCGGCACCACCAATGTCGGGGGCCGCACCACGGCCGAGATCGCCGACCGTTTCCTGGAGCAGTCGACGCTGAAGGGCGGCGCGCTGCCGCGCGAGGCGATCGCCGTGCTCAAGCGCTTCCTGTCGATCGCGGGCAATCCCGACGATGCCGTCGCCGAACTCCGCGCGCTCACCACGGACGCGAAGCTCGACCTCAGCGCTGCCGTCGACCAGTTCGAAAGCCGGGTCGGCTTCATGGCCGCGCGCGGCATCGACGTGAAGCAGACGCGCTTTTCGACCGCGTTCGGACGCGGCCTCGACTATTACACCGGCTTCGAATTCGAACTGCATCACAGGGGCAACGGCGCCGAGCCGCTGGTCGCCGGCGGCCGCTATGACGGGCTGATGACCCAGCTCGGATCGGCCGAGCCGATCCCCGCGGTCGGCTTCTCGGTCTGGGTCGACGCGCTGACCCGGATCGGCCGCAAGGTGGGAGCTTAAGTCATGAGCGCGCCATTCGTCCTGGCCGTTCCCTCCAAGGGCCGCCTGCAGGAAAACACCGAGGCGTTCTTCGCCCGCGCCGGGCTCAAGCTGTCGAAGGCCGGCGGCGCGCGCGACTATCGCGGCTCGCTCGCGGGCCTCGACAATGTCGAGGTCGCCTATCTCTCGGCGAGCGAGATCGCTTCGCAACTGTCGCGCGGCTTTGCGCATCTCGGCGTCACCGGCGAAGACCTGGTGCGCGAGAACATCGCGGATGCCGACAAGCGCGTGTCCCTGATCGACGGGCTCGGCTTCGGCTATGCCGACGTCGTCGTCGCGGTGCCGCAGGCATGGATCGACGTCCGCACCATGGCCGACCTCGACGACGTCACCACCGGCTTCCGCGAGCAGCATCACATGCGGATGCGGGTCGCGACCAAGTTCATCAACCTCACCCGCACCTTCTTCCAGAGCCACGGCATCACCGATTACCGCATCGTCGAAAGCGCAGGCGCGACCGAAGGCGCGCCGGCGGCCGGCAGCGCCGAGCTGATCGTCGACATCACAACGACCGGTGCGACGCTCGCTGCCAATGGCTTGCGGGTGCTCGACGACGGCGTGATCCTGCGCAGCCAGGCCAATCTGGTCGCCTCTAGGGATGCCGACTGGTCGCCGCAGGCGCGGGAGACCGCGCGCGTCATCCTCGATCACATCGCAGCAAGGGCGCGGGCCAACAAATACCGCGAGGTCCGCACCCGCTTCCAGCAATGCGACGCCGCCCTGCTCGGCGAAGCCCACGAGCGCTTCGGCGTCGAAGCCCCGTTCGGCGGGCCGACCTCGTCGGGCATGCTGACGCTGCACTGTCCGCCGGGTCAGCTCTATGCGCTGGCGAGCTTCCTGCGCGAGCATGGCGCCGAGACCGTCTCGGTGGTTTCGCTCGACTATGTGTTCGACCGGGAGAACCCGCTGTTCGCCAAGCTCGAGGCATTCCTGCGGCAGTGAGCCTCAGGTCCGTTCAGCGTAGCGACAGCAAACGGCAGCTACCATATGCTGTTGAGAACCATGGACGCCTCTGGAACCTTGATCAATGACGCTGGGCTCTGACGTTTCCGGCATGACGACCACCGCGGCCAGTGCCGCCGCGAAGGGGCTGTCGATTGTCGTCCCCGTCTACAACGAGGCGGCGGGCCTCGCCGCCCTGCACCAGCGCATCTGCGATCTCGCCAAGACCTTGCAGCAGCGCTATCGCTTGCGTTGCGAGGTCGTCTATGTCGACGACGGCAGCGCGGACGCGACGCTCTCGATCGCCCGCTCCCTGCCGGCCGACGCGGTCGACGTCCAGGTGGTGTCGCTGTCGCGCAATTTCGGCAAGGAGGCGGCGCTGATGGCCGGCCTCGACCATGCCCGGCTCGGCGCCGTCATGTTCATGGACGGCGACGGTCAGCATCCGCCGGCCCTGGTCGAGCAGCTGGTGCGGCACTGGATCGAGGACGGCTATGACGTCGTCTATACCGCCAAGGCGCATCGCGACAACGAGCCCTTCCTGCGCCGCGTCGCCGTGCGCGGGTTCTATTCGCTGATCAATTGGGGCGCGCGCCAGAAGATTCCTGAAGACGCCGGCGACTTCCGCCTGCTGTCGCCGCGCGCGGTCGCAGCGCTCAGGCAGCTGCCAGAGCGTAACCGCTTCTTCAAGGGCCTCGCGAGCTGGATAGGCTTCCGCCAGATCCGCGTCGATTACGAGCCCGCGCCGCGCACCCATGGTGTGACGACCTTCAGCGCCGCGCGCCTGCTCGGTCTTTCGATCGAAGGGGTGACCTCGTTCTCGGTGGCACCGCTGCGCTTCGCCAGCCTGCTCGGCGTCATCCTCGCCGGCGGCGCCTTCCTGTTCGGCCTCTCGATCCTCTGGGAAGTCTGGACCACGGGCAAGCAGGTGCCCGGCTATCCCTCGCTTGTGATCGGCCTGATGACCATCGGCGGCGTGCAGCTCATCATGATCGGCATCGTCGGCGAATATATCGGCAAGATCCTGTCCGAGCTGAAGGCGCGCCCGATCTACTTCGTCGCCGAGCACAGCGAAAAGCATTTCGAGACCGGGAAGGCCGACGACGCTTCGAAGAGGACGGCCGCCGAATGAGCGCGGCCGCGGGCCTGCGGCGGATCTGGCTCTGCGCCGACGATTACGGCATCAGCCCGGGCGTCAATCGCGCCATCCGCGACCTGATCGAACGCGGCCGTCTCAATGCCACCTCGGTGATGATGGTGGGACCGGCGATCGAGCACAGCGAGATCGCGGCGCTCCAGACGGCGGCGAAGGCGAGCCCGCGCTGCGCGATCGGCTTGCACGTGACATTGTCGGCGCCGTTCCGGCCGCTCACCATGCATTTCCGACCTCTGGACGGCGACATGTTCATGCCGTTCCCGAAACTGCTGCGCGCCGGCCTTGCACGCCGGCTCGACCGCGAATTCTTTCGCAATGAGGTCAGGGCGCAGCTGGCGGCGTTCGCGGAAGCGTTCGGGCGCGCGCCTGACTTCGTCGACGGCCATCAGCATGTGCAGCTCTATCCGCAGGTGCGCGACGGCTTTGTCGATGCGGTCAGCGAAGCCGCACCGAAGGCCTGGGTCCGCCAGGGCGGGCGCGACCTGCCGCTTGTGCAGCGGCTGGCCTCACCAAAAGCCATGGTGCTCGATATCCTGAGCGCGCAATTCCGCCGCCGCGCCGCCAGCGCCGGCCTCAGCTTCAATCCCGGCTTTGCCGGCGCCTATGATTTTACGCGCGAGGCCGATTTCGGCGCGCTGATGCGGCAGTTTCTGGAAGGCCTCCCCGATGGCGGCCTCGTGATGTGCCACCCCGGCTTCGTCGACGATGTCCTCACCGGCCTCGATCCGATGACCGACGTCCGCGAACGCGAGCATGCTTATCTTTCAGGCGATGGGTTTGCGCGCCTGCTGGCCGACAGCGGCGTCACGCTGGGGTGAAACCGGCGGAAAGCAAGCCGCTGGGCAGCTTGTCGCATACCGAAATTTAATCCGGCCGGCACTGTTGGGGCCACAATGGAACCCTACATCTGCCTCGCGCTTGGTTTGAGCGAGGGAGACTGATCATGACGCCGCAGGAACGCCAGCTCGTCGACGAGCTTTTCGACCGGCTTTCGAAACTGGAAAATGCACCGCGGGATCCCGACGCGATCGCCGCGATCTCCGACGGGCTGCGCAAGGCGCCCGGCGCGGTCTACGCACTGGTGCAGACCACGCTATTGCAGGACGAAGCGCTGAAGCGTGCTCATAACCGCATCCAGGAGCTGGAAGCGGCCCATGCGCCCGAGCAGGCGCAGTCCGGCGGCTTCCTCGATACCATGCGCGACTCGCTGTTCGGCGGAGGCCCCTCGCGCGGCTCGGTTCCGAACGTGCCGCCGCGTGACGCGCGGCCGGTCTGGAACACCGGTCAGGCGATGCCGCAGGCGCAGCCCGGTTACGGCGCGCCGCCTCCTTATGGACAGGCCTACGGCCAAGGCCCAGGTCAAGGTCCCGGTCAAGCTCCGGGTCAGGGCTATGGCGCTCCGCCGATGGGCGGTGGCGGCGGCTCGTTCCTCGGCACCGCGGCGGCAGCCGCGGCCGGCGTCGTCGGCGGCTCGCTGCTGCTCTCCAGCATCCGCGGCATGATGGGCGGATCGCACCAGCAGGCCTTCGGCGACACCAACGCGCTCGGCGACCGCAGCGCTGGTGGAAGTCCCTGGGGCGGCAGCGACCAGTCCGGCGGCTCGCTCGCGCGCGATGCCGGTCTCAACGACATCGGCTCCAACCGCGACCGCGACGACGGTTCCCGCCAGGGCTTCACCGACCAGGCGTCGAACGACCGGGACAACAACAACAACGATCAGAACTACGACGACAACGACCACGACAACGGCAATATGGACGTAGCCGACGACGACAGCGACTTCGGCGGCGGAGACGATGGCGGCAGCGACTACGCGTGAGGCTGCCCGATCAGCGCGACAAACAAAAACGGCCGCCCGGAAGGCGGCCGTTTTCATGTCGAACGTCAGGCGCTCACATCACCACGACCTTGGTGCCGACATTGACGCGGCCATAGAGGTCGATGACGTCCTCGTTGCGCATGCGGATGCAGCCTGAGGAGACGTTGGTGCCGATGGTCCAGGGCTCGTTGGAGCCGTGGATGCGGTAGAGCGTCGAGCCCAGATACATCGCGCGCGCGCCGAGCGGGTTTTCCGGGCCGCCTTCCATGTGCCGCGGCAGGTCGGGCCGGCGCGCGATCATTTCCGCCGGCGGCGTCCAGTCCGGCCATTCGCGCTTGGCCGTGATCGACTTCACACCGGACCAGGTGAAGCCGGGACGGCCGACGCCGATGCCGTAGCGCATCGCCCGGCCGTTGCCCTCGACCAGATAGAGGAACTTGTTCGGCGTATCGACCACGATGGTGCCGGCAGTTTCCTTGCCGCTATAGTCGACGGATTGCTTCTCGAATCTCGGATCGAACGGACGCTGGCGCGGATCGACCGCCTCCTGCTGGAGACCTGCGCCTTGCTGATATCCACCCTGCATCTGCGGCTCGCCCATCGGTGGCAGGCGGCGCTGGTCGTAATAGCCGGGCTGCTGCTGATAAACCGGCTGCTGCGGCGCGTAGGCCGGGCCGCGGCCGGGACCGTCACCGAACAGGAACTCGATGAAGCCGCCGCCCATATTCGCATTGGAGGCGACACGCACCGGCGCCGGCTGCACCTGCGGCTGGTAGAGCACCGCGGGCGGATCGTTCGGCACACTATTGTCGAAGGCGCTGGCGCTGTTCGCGCCGGCAATGAAGGTGCAAGCGCTGCCGAGCAGCGCGACAGACATTTTCTTGAACATCGACGTACTCTGTACTGTTTCGTCTAGATCACATGCGTCGTGCAGAGCCGATGGCTGACCGGCGACCGCGACGTGGTCAATAAAGAGCAAAAGCCGCTTTGTTTGGTAAACGTATCAGCCGTTTCGATTCACCACGTCGCGAGCGAGGGTGCAATTTGGCGATCAGCGTTTATTTTCGATGAACGCCGCAGGCCCATGGTTAATCGCTTCTTTTCGCGCCGTCGCGTGCGGCCGCGCAACAGTTCCCGCTGTGAACCTCGTGTTAAATTGCTTCTGCCTACAAAGACGCGTGAGTGAGGTGGGGGGAGTTCCTGATGGCTATTCACCGCAAACGTTTTCGTGTCGAGGAGGCTATTGTCGGCGAGATGCCCAGCCCCGAAATGATTGAGGAGGCTGCGCCGATGCATAACGAGATCATGGCGGAGCTGCGTGCGATCCGCGCACAGATGGCGAAGGGCACCGTGCCCTTGTCCGGCAGCGCGGCCATGGCGGCGATCGACGCTTCCACTGCCCACGAGCTCTCTGAAGCTCGTACCATGCTCGATACCTACCGGGCACAGATCGAGCAGTGCGAGAAGCTGAAGGTCGAGCTCGACCTCATCCACGACGCCATCGATCGCACCAAGCGCGAGATCGCGACGCTGCACGGCAAGAGCTTCGACGGCGGCGAGATGGCCAAGGTCAATGGCGAGCTCGGCGCGGTCGTCGGCGGCACCGAGCAGGCGACCCAGCAGATCCTCGAAGCCGCCGAATCGATCGACCAGGCGGCCAGCGCGATGTCCAAGGTGCAATCGGCCGACCAGCAGAAGCGGCTCGCCGACGACATCCAGGAACGCGTCATCTCGATCTTCGAAGCCTGCAACTTCCAGGACCTGACCGGCCAGCGCATCAGCAAGGTCATGACCACGATGAAGTTCATCGAGCAGCACATCAATGCGATGATGGAGATCTGGGGCGGCGTCGACGCGATCAAGGCCCATGTGCCCGCGCCGGCCGACACCCGCAGCGAGGACGAAAAGCTCCTCAACGGCCCCAAGCTCGCCGGCGACGTCGGCCACGCCTCGCAGGACGACATCGACGCGTTGTTTGACTGATCGGGCGCGACATTACGGAAAAACAAAACGCCGGCGCTGAGCCGGCGTTTTTTTGTTTTGGAGCCATCCCCTCCACTGTCATCGCCCGGCCTTGACCGGGCGATCCAGTATTCCAGAGGCGGCGGTGATTGAGCCGAGAGGCCGCGGCGTACTGGATGCCCCGGTCCCGGCTCCGCCAAGGCTACGCCGAGGCCCAGACGAGCGCTCGGCTCGCCGAAGCTTCAGCGAAGGCGGCAAGCCGCGGCATGACGAAGGAGAGACTACGCCCGCGGCGCGCAGCGGACGTAGACCATGTTGCCGTAGCGGGTGGCGGCGTCCTTGTCGATGAAGCGGGTGATCAGGACGCGGCCGTCGAAGGAGACGATCTCGCGGTCCTGCTCGCCGGGGGTGGGACCCGCCGGCCCGATGTAGTTCTTGCCGCTGGGCGAGCCCTTCAGCCGCAGCTCCTGCGGCGTCGCCTGGTCGGCGAGATGCATGATCACGCCGCCGGAGGAACCGGCGGTGATCACGTAGGGATTCTTGCACTGCGCCCGGGCCGCGGCCTCGGTGCGGGCGCGGTCGGCCGGGTTCTGGAACGAGGCAAGACCCCAGCGGCCGACGATCTCGTCGGCGCGGATGCTCGCCGGCATTTCCGGGCCGGTGCCGGGCTCAGCCTCGGGCGGCGGCGAAGACGACGAGAACGACGGCAGGCTCATACCGCCGCCGCAGGCGCCAAGCAGCAGCGCCAGGCAGGAGGCGGCCGCCAGATTGGCAACCGTGCGTGCGTGAGCTGACCTGATCATGACATTCCCCCGAGCAAACCGTCCCCCAAATGAGACCCCGACCGCATCCCTCCTGCAGCCAAGCGCAAAACCGCTGTCGGAGCAATGACGTCCTTTATACGCCAGCGCGACCAATAAGTTTCTCCAGACACGATCCTATATCCGCCTCACCAATCGCTTAACCACCCTTGCTTGACAGGATCGCGGCCAAGCCATATTTCCGGGCGCACTATTAGCACTCGGAAAGCCCGATTGCTAAGCGCGCCGTTCGATCCTCGGCAAGAGGGTGGACGGACGCCGCCCCTACCCACTTCCATTCCTTCCGAAGCGAGCCTCCAAAGGGAAACGTCATGGCTAAATCCAAATTTCGTCCGCTGCATGACCGCGTCGTGGTCAAACGTATCGACGCCGAGGAAAAGACCAAGGGCGGCATCATCATTCCGGACACCGCCAAGGAAAAGCCGTCCCAGGGCGAGGTCGTCGCCGTCGGCCCCGGCGGCCGCGACGAGGCCGGCAAGCTGATCCCGATCGACCTCAAGGTCGGCGACCGCGTGCTGTTCGGCAAGTGGTCGGGCACCGAGGTCAAGATCGACAACGAAGAGCTCCTGATCATGAAGGAGTCGGACATCATGGGCGTCATGGCCTAAGGCCGTCAGCCTGAACAGCCGCTGAATGTCATGCCCGGATCGCGCGATCCGGGCATTCGGTCATTCCGCAAGCGGTAGACACGTCACGAAACACGAGGGATTGAAGAAATGGCTGCCAAAGACGTCAAGTTTTCCGGAGACGCGCGCGAACGCATGCTGCGCGGCGTCGACATTCTCGCCAACGCCGTCAAGGTGACGCTCGGTCCGAAGGGCCGCAACGTCGTCATCGAGAAGAGCTTCGGCGCACCCCGCATCACCAAGGACGGCGTCACCGTCGCCAAGGAGATCGAGCTCGAGGACAAGTTCGAGAACATGGGCGCGCAGATGCTGCGCGAAGTCGCCTCCAAGACCAACGACACCGCGGGCGACGGCACCACCACCGCGACCGTGCTGGCCCAGGCCATCGTGCGCGAAGGCGCCAAGGCGGTTGCCGCCGGCATGAACCCGATGGACCTCAAGCGCGGCATCGACACCGCGGTTACGGCTGTCATCAAGGACATCGAGAAGCGCGCCAAGCCGGTCGCCGCCTCCTCCGAGGTCGCCCAGGTCGGCACCATCTCGGCCAACGGCGATGCCGCCATCGGCAAGATGATCGCCCAGGCAATGCAGAAGGTCGGCAACGAGGGCGTCATCACCGTCGAGGAGAACAAGTCGCTCGACACCGAGGTCGACATCGTCGAGGGCATGAAGTTCGACCGCGGCTATCTGTCGCCCTACTTCGTCACCAACCCCGAGAAGATGACCGCCGAGCTCGAGGACGCCTACATCCTCCTGCACGAGAAGAAGCTGTCCGGCCTGCAGGCCATGCTGCCGGTGCTGGAAGCCGTGGTGCAGTCGGGCAAGCCGCTCGTCATCATCGCCGAGGACGTCGAGGGCGAGGCGCTGGCCACCCTGGTCGTCAACCGCCTGCGTGGCGGCCTGAAGGTCGCCGCCGTCAAGGCGCCGGGCTTCGGCGACCGCCGCAAGGCCATGCTCGAGGACCTCGCGATCCTCACCGGCGGCCAGCTCATCTCTGAGGACCTCGGCATGAAGCTCGAGAACGTCACGGTGAAGATGCTCGGTCGCGCCGGCAAGGTCGTGATCGACAAGGAGAACACCACGATCGTCAAGGGCGCCGGCAAGAAGCCGGAGATCGAGGCCCGCGTCGGCCAGATCAAGGCCCAGATCGAGGAAACCACCTCGGACTACGACCGTGAGAAGCTCCAGGAGCGCCTCGCCAAGCTCGCCGGCGGCGTCGCGGTGATCCGCGTCGGCGGCGCGACCGAGATCGAGGTCAAGGAGAAGAAGGACCGCGTCGAGGACGCGCTCAACGCCACCCGCGCCGCGGTGCAGGAAGGCATCGTCCCCGGCGGCGGCGTCGCGCTGCTGCGGGCCAAGAAGGCGGTGGGCCGTCTCACCAACGCCAATGCCGACGTCCAGGCCGGCATCAACATCGTGCTGAAGGCGCTGGAAGCCCCGATCCGTCAGATCTCCGAGAACGCGGGCGTGGAAGGCTCGATCGTGGTCGGCAAGATCCTGGAGAACAAGTCCGAGACCTTCGGCTTCGACGCCCAGAACGAGGACTATGTCGACATGGTCGAGAAGGGCATCATCGATCCCGCCAAGGTGGTCCGCACCGCGCTGCAGGACGCCTCGTCCGTGGCCGGCCTGCTGGTGACCACCGAGGCCATGGTCGCCGAAACGCCGAAGAAGGAAGCTCCGCCCGCCATGCCGGGCGGCGGCGGCATGGGCGGCTTCTAAGCCTCCGTTCCGTTACAATGTTGCGAAGGCCGCCTCCGGGCGGCCTTCTTTTTTGCCGACCCTGCCCCTTCTGCTTTCCAATTCAACCGGCGGCCAAAACCCACTACGGTGGCGCGCCGATTCGATTGCGCGAGGATTCATCGATGCGTGCGCTTCTGGTTTGTTCGACAGCCCTTTTGGCGGCCCTGCTTGCCGTCTCGCCCGATGTCGCATCGGCCCAGATGAAGCTGTCGCCGAAGGCCACGGCGCCGGGCGGGACGGAGACCCGCTATTTCACCTCGATCGACGGCCTGATGGACGGCAATGCCGACGTGATCCTGAAGGAGACGCGGCAGGGCAAGACGGTGACGGCGGCCGTGCTCGACGTCTGCTATCCCGTCGCAAAGAATTCCGACCGCAAGGACCGCTTCGTCGTCAATCTCCAGGTCGCGGGCCAGAACCTGACGGGCACGACGCAGAGCCTCGGCGAGAAGGCGCCCGTCACCGTCAAGCTGCTGCGCAAACAATCCGGCGACACGTTCGAGTTCCGCGGCCAGATCGCGATCGGCCAGGCCGTGACCGAGGTCACCTCGCCCGACAATTCCGATCTCAGCGAGAAGGAATTTCAGGACAACCAGACCTCCGACGACGGCATCACGCCGCAGCCGAAGGATTTCACCGACGTCTCTCCGGAAGCGATCGCGGTCAAGGTCAAGCTGGATGCGGCGACCGAGTTCCTGAAGAGCCTGAAGGGCCAGGACGTCGAGGTGACGCTGGCGAGCCTGACCGTCGGCTGCGACGCGCTGCGTGCCGGCGAGCAGACCATCAACATGTCGGTCGATCCGGAACGCGCCGGCGCGCTGCTGGCGAAGTTCAAGGCGATGCCCGGCGTCACCGCGGCGGGCTGGACCGCGGGCATGACCGAGATGGACCGCACCATCCGCTTTCCCGCGGCCGATTGGCGCGACGGCGACAAGATCAGCCGTGACAAGCTCGCCTCAGCCGTCGCCGGCGTGCTGAGCCGGACGCTTGCGGCAAAGCAGGTCTCGCACAGCTTCAACCCGGCCACCGGCAAGCTCAAGCTCGTCTTCAAGCGGCCGAACCAGGATTTTCCGGCACTCGAGCTCACCGACACGATCGAGGTTGCAGGCCTCATCTCGCCCGACAAGCCCGGCACGACCGACAAACTGATGCTGTGGATCGGCAGCCCCTCGACCACGACCGCCGATGAGAGCAGCGGCGCCAAGCTCAATCTCTCGGATGACGCTTCGGCCGACGAGGAGGGCGATCAGCCCGACGACAACGGCTCAGTCGAGGCCCTCGCGAAAGAGCTGAAAGGCCAGCGCTGGGACGCCGACAAGTCGGTGTGGAAGTAGACTCTCGTGCCCCGGACGCAGCGCAGCACGTCAGTGATGCGCTGCAGAGCCGGGGCCCAGAGGCCGCAAGCGAAGTCGCCGATCGAGTCTGGGTCCCGGCTCTGCGCAGCAGCGTTGCACGCTGCAGCGCATCCGGGACACGAGACCTAATTCCCCGTCGTCCTGAAGCGCAGCGGCTTGGGACCGATCAGCGTCAGCACGTCGCCCTGGCGCTTCCAGGTCTCGACGCTGCCCAGCGCCGCGACGAGCTCGTCGTCGGCCTGCGCTCTGGCCGGCGGGCAGGAACGATCCTGGATCTGGCCGGGCATGAAGATCACCGTGTTGCCGGCGACCGAGAACTGGCCCTTGCCGCCCTTGCACCAGAGCTCCAGCACGACTTCGCCATTGTCGCCGATCTCGATGTTCGGAATCCGCTTCGAGCCCGGCTGCGGCAGGGCCTCCAGCGTCATCTCGGTACCGAACGGAAAACCGTCCTCTGCACGCGCGAGCGTGGACATCGCGAGCATTGCAACCGCCAAACACGCCATCTGCTTTAGCGAAACCATGAGACCTCTCGACCGACCTGATTTGCGGCACCTTCTATAAGACGGCGACGCAGTTGAGAAGGTTCGCGGACGCTAAAGCGCGATGAGATTGGGATGAATCGTCATCGCGCTTCAGGTTGTTGTTTGAGCATGATTTTTTCGGAAAACCGCTTCGCACTTTTCCGGATCATGCATCAGATGCAAAAATCCCCGCAAGGCGAAGCCCTGCGGGGATTTGCGTTGAAGCGAGACGTGGCCTGCTACTTCAGCACCATCGCCGTGAACGGCCAGACATAGGCCTGCAACGTCACGAACAGGCCGACTAGGGAGGCCAGCACGATCGAGTGCCAGAATACGAAGCGCAGGATCGTGCCCTCATGGCCGTACCAGTTGGTGGCAGTGGAGGCGACCACGATCGATTGCGCGTCGATCATCTTGCCCATCACGCCGCCGGACGAGTTGGCCGCGGCCATCAGGATCGGCGACAGGCCGAGCTGCTCGGACGTGATCTTCTGGAGGTTTCCGAACAGCACGTTGGAGGCGGTGTCCGACCCCGTCAGCGCCACGCCGAGCCAACCGAGCAGCGTGCCGAAGAAGGGATAGAGCACGCCCGTTGCGGCAAAGGCGAGGCCGAGCGTTGCGTCGACGCCGGAGAGCCGCGTCAGCGTCCCGATTGCGAGCATCGCCGAGATCGTGATCAGCGAGATCGCGCAGAGCCGGATGGTGCGGCCGTATTGGATCAGCAGCCTGCCGGGACCGACACCCATCAGGAAGCCGGAGATGATCGCGGCAATCAGCATGCCTGTGCCGGTGAAGGACAGGTAGGTGAAGCCGAACACCGCGCTCTCTTTGGTCGGCCCTGGCGCGACCGGCGGCATCTTGTTGATCATCTGATGCAGCTCGGGAACGGGATAGTTCCAGGTGAAGATCGAGTTCGCCCAGGTCTTGAAGCCGCCATTGCCCCAGACCAGCATCACGATGCAGACGATGATCCACGGCAGCAGCGCGCTGAACAGCTCGCTCTGCGTCAGCGGCGTCTTGTCGAGCGGCTTGGCCGCGGCCATCGTGGCGGCCGATTCATCGCGGCCGCGCAGCGCCGGCGACAGCCAGAGCTGCCTCGGTTGCCAGACCTTCAGGAACAGGATCAGCGCGCCCATCGAGATCAGCGACGCCCCGATGTCGACGATCCAGGGATTGATGAAGTTCGAGATCACGAATTGCGGGACCGCGAACGACACGCCGGTGACCAGGATTGCCGGCCAGACGTCCTTCATGCCCTTCCAGCCCGCAAACGCCCACACCACCCAGAACGGCACGATCAGAGAGAAGATCGGCAACTGCCGTCCGACCATCGCGCCAAGGATGTAGGGATCAAGCCCGGTGACGGAGGCAAGACCCTGGATCGGTGTGCCCAGCGCGCCAAAAGCGACCGGCGCGGTATTGGCGATCAGCGACAGGCCGGAGGCCGCGAGAGGCGAGAAGCCGAGCCCGATCAGCACGGCGCCCGTGATGGCGACCGGCGTGCCGAAGCCCGAGGCTCCCTCGAAGAAGGCGCCGAAGGAGAACGCGATCAGCAGCAATTGCAGCCGCCGGTCCTCGGTGACGCCGCCGACCGCGCGCTTCAAAAGTTCGAAGCGCCCGGTGGTGACCGTCACCTGGTAGAGGAAGATGACGTTGAGAACGATCCAGCCGATCGGGAAGAAGCCGGTCACGATGCCGAGGATCGAGGCGCGGATCGACATGTTCGCCGGCATGGTGAACACGAAGATCGTGATCAGGTTGGCCACGATCACGGCGATGATCGCCGCGATGTGGGCCTGGACGCGACCGCTCGCGATCAGGATCAGCAGCGTGACGACGGGTATTGCCGCGGCGATCGTCGACAGCACCGGACTGTGCAGCGGGTCATAGACTTGATTCCACATGGTCTTCCTCCCCCACGCCTGTTGCGGCAGGCGGCCCGCGTGGACAGCCGAGCCTGCTTGACGCTGGAAGCGATAACCCCCGAGCTGGACGCGAATTCCTCGCGAGTGCGGCGGTTCCCGTCCGCTCACAAGCCCGCGAAGTCCCGGAGGCCCCCACCCCGCGCCGTTGTACCCATGCTAGGGTTGCAAGCTGCGACAAGCCAACGCAAATTGCTGAACTTGCGACTTTAGTCTAAGCGCTTTCTGCCGTTGCCACAGCCATTTGGCCTATGGCCGTTGTGCACATCCCCTCAGGAGACAGAGCTCTGTGAAGAACATCAGCGCCACGCTCGCGATCGTCTGGCGAATCGCCGTCCCCTATTTCCGCTCGGAGGACAAGTGGGCCGGCTGCGGCCTGCTCGCCGCCGTGATCGCAATCGAGCTGGCGCTGGTCGCGATCGACGTGCTGGTGAACCAGTGGCAGAACCGGTTCTACAGCGCGCTCCAGAACAGCGACTGGGACGCCTTCGTCACGCAGATCTGGATCTTCATCGGTCTCGCCTTCACGGCGATCGCGCTGGCGGTCTACAAGCTGTACCTGAACCAGTGGCTCCAGATCCGCTGGCGGCAGTGGCTCACCCAACACTATCTCCGCGAATGGCTCGACGGCTCGACGCATTACCGCATGCAGCTCAAGGGCGATGCGGCCGACAACCCGGACCAGCGCATCACCGACGACGTCAAGAACTTCGTCGAGCAGACCCTGACGATCGGGCTCGGCCTGCTGTCGGCGATCGTGACGCTGTTCTCCTTCGTGATCATCCTCTGGGGCCTGTCCAATGCCGCGCCGCTGCACCTGTTCGGCACCGATCTCATGATCCCCGGCTATCTGTGCTGGGGCGCGCTGATCTACGCGATCTTCGGCACCGCGTTGACGCACTGGATCGGCGCCCCGCTGGTCAATCTCAATTTCGAGCAGCAGCGCTATGAGGCCGACTTCCGCTTCAACCTCGTCCGCGTCCGCGAGAATTCCGAGCAGATCGCGCTGCTCAAGGGCGAGGGTGCCGAACGCGGCGGTCTCTTCCGTCGCTTTGGCTTCGTGATCGGCAACTGGTACGCCATCATGAGCCGGACCAAGCGCCTCACCGCGTTCACGGCGAGCTATCAGCAGGCTGCCGTGATCTTTCCCTACGTGCTGGTGGCGCCAGCCTTCTTCGCCAAGAAGATCCAGCTCGGCGACATGATGCAGACGGCATCGGCCTTCTCGAGCGTCCAGGGTGCGCTGTCGTTCTTCGTGGTGGCCTACCGGGCGCTGGCGGAATGGCGCGCGATCGTCGCCCGTCTCGACGGCTTCGAGATGTCGGTGGCCTCGGCCGCACACCCGCCGACGCATGAGCCGACCATCGGCCTTGCACCATCCGGCAGCACGACGGCGATCGCGCTCAAGCAGCTGCTCGTGAAGCTACCGAACGGTGCGCCTCTGGTCGCAGCCGATGCCTTCACGATCCAACCGGCGGAGCGGGTCTTGGTGACCGGGCCGTCGGGCTCCGGCAAGTCGACGCTTTTCCGGGCCATCGCCGGCGTCTGGCCGTTCGGCACCGGCACCATCGCCATACCCGGGAAATCGAAGCTGATGATGCTACCGCAGCGCCCCTACTTCCCGATCGGCCCGCTAGGCGACGCGGTCATCTACCCGGCAGAACATGGCGCCGTCGCACCGGAGAAAATCCGGGACGCACTCATTGCGGTCGGCATGCCGAAGCTGGCCGAGCGACTCGACGAGGACGGTCATTGGAATAGGACGCTCTCGCTCGGCGAGCAGCAGCGCCTGGGGCTCGCGCGCGCCCTGCTGCACGTGCCGGATTATCTGTTCCTCGACGAGGCCACGGCGTCGCTGGACGAACCATCGGAAGCCCGGCTGTACCGGCTGCTGGCGGAGAAGCTGCCGCAGGCCACCATCGTCTCGATCGGCCACCGCTCGACCCTCGACGCCTTCCACACCCGCAAGGTGGCGTTGGTGAAGGATGGCGAGATCCACGTTCTCGGCAAGGACGGCGAGCCGGCCCAGGCGGAGCCGACCGCGGCGAGCTGAGGTGGCACAACCAAGCCTGAGGCTAACCTCGATAGGACCTTCGTTGCAGCCATCCTTCGAGACGCCCGCCTCCGGCGGGCTCTTCACGATGAGGTCTGTCCTCGCGGCAAGATCCTGGACCCTCATGGTGGGGAGCGCCGCCCTTGCGGCGCGTCCCGAACCAAGCAGGCCGGGCGCTCTCACAGACGACCCTACGCCCAAAGCAAAAGGGCGGCAGATTGCTCTGCCGCCCTCGTTAGGTCGTCTCGGGAAGAAACTTACTTCAGGTTGGTCATCGCCGTCAGGTCGACCGAGAGCTTGGCGACGCCGGCCGCGCTGCACCAGTTGGAGCCGAACGCCGTGGCCGCGTTCGCGCCGCCATTGATGGGCGTCACGAAACCGGGGCTGGAGTTGGTAGCCGAGAAATCGCTGGTGAAGGCGTTGCAGTTGCCCTTCGAGAGGTCGGTGTCGTAGTAGCGCAGATCGAGGGTGAACACCTTGTAGGTGAAGCCGACGCCGACGTTCCAGGTGTTGTAGCTCGGCTCCTTGATGCCGTTGGAGTACAGCGGGTCGCCGGCAATGCCGTAGAAGATGTCGGAGGTGCCGAGCCACTGACGGCCGAATTCACCCGACACATACATGCCGACGCCGCTGGCACCGAACGTGGTGCTCGGCGCGGTCCACTTGGCGGTGATCGAGGCGTAGTTGCCCCAGGCACCGAGGTTCAGGAAGTTCGGCGAATAGTACTCGTTGAAACCAACGACCCACTGATCATTGATGTTGAGATTCAGCTTGGCATAGACTTCGTAGAAGCTTGCGTCCTTCTTGGCGAAGTTGCCGTTGATCGGCAGGCCGATCGCGCCCTGCGAATTGTCGAGGCCGGTGCCGCAATTGCCCTGGGCGAGGGTGCCCTGCGAACCGAAGCAGCTTCCGCCCGGATAGAGGTAGCCCCAGATACCGAAGTCGAAGGCGAACATGCCGAAGGTCGGGCGGATACCGCCGTAGATGTCGACTTCAGCCGCGGCGCGGTTCGGGAACGAGATGCTCTCCGCGGACGCACCGACGTAGAGCTGGAGGTCCTTGTTGACGTTGTAGCGCGGCTCGAAATAGGCGGCGACCGACGGATTGTGGTTCGACTGAGTAACGCCGCGGAAGATGTAATCGCTCATGATGCCGGCGCCGAAGGCGACATCCCAGGGGTCAAAGGCGGGCGGCGGCGGGGCCTTCAGAGCCTTGACCGGCATGTCTGCCGCGAAAGCCGAACCCGTCACCATTGCCAGCGCCGTTGCCAACAAAGCCACTTTTTTCATTTCAATCCCCATCACCAGTTCCACCCAGTCGGTTTCCCGGAAGCCCCCCGGGCCGTACGACCTGACTGCAAAATTTCGTTACCGCGACAATCTGGCTGGGAGGATGCGAACCGTGAAGCAAAAATCACGGGCATCTGCCGACTTTTTGGGCGTTCTGACGATTCCACAGAAGGTTATCCGCCTGTGTTGCTTCTCGATCACATTATTTGCATTCCAAAGTGCACAGAGCCGCCCGGATTAATACGGGAGCCGCCGGTGCAGTGGTGCCTGTGACACGAATCGGACTGACGAAAGAGAAACGACAACCCGACCGCGACCATTGTGACGATGCAAAAAGGCCGCAGCGTCACCGCTGCGGCCTTCCTGTTGTCGGTCGTTGTCGTCGGGATGGACCCAGCCTTTGCCCTCACCTTGGACCTGACTTGGACCCTACCTCGGGGCCTAACCTTGCCCCTCAGCCGGCGTCGGCTCCGCAGAAGACGAAGGCATCGCCCAGCTTGTCTCGGCGGCGGGCTCCGGAGCCGGAGCCGCCACCGGCGCTGAGGGCTTCGGCGCAGGAGCTGCCTTCGCCTTCTTCGGCGCCGCTTTCTTTGCGGCCTTCTTCGGTGCAGCCGGCTTGGCAGCCTTCTTGGCCGACTTCTTCGCAGCCTTCTTGGCGGCCTTCTTCGGGGCGGCCTTCCTGGCAGATTTCTTCGCAGACTTCTTGGCAGACTTTTTCGCGGACTTCTTGGCTGCCCTCTTCGCGGTCTTCTTCGCCGCTACAGCCTTCTTGGCCTTTTTGGCCTTCTTGCTTTTTTTCTTCTTCGCTTTCGCCATCGTGGTCCTCCTGTTGCCGCCGAACAATGGTCGATCGGGCGTCTTCAGCCGTCACCTCCGGACGAAGGCTAGCTCGAGGCATTCAATGCCGGCCGCGACCCGCCCGTAGCCCAATCGAGAAGCTCAATCGTGTGTACGACCGGAACTGACGTGCCACTGGCAATCTGCACCATGCAGCCGATATTGCCCGCGGCAATCATGTCCGGCTTGACGCTTGCGATGTTGGCGACCTTGCGGTCGCGCAACCGGCCCGCAAGCTCGGGCTGGAGAATGTTGTAGGTCCCCGCCGAGCCGCAACACAAATGGCTCTCCGGCACATCTTTCACCACGAATCCATTCTTGGAAAGCAATTCTTTCGGAAGGCCCGTGATTTTCTGCCCGTGCTGCAACGAACACGCGGAGTGATAGGCGACGACGATATTGTCCTGTGGCGTAGTGGTCGCGAGCTCGAGGCCGGCGACGAATTCGGTGATGTCCTTGGCGAGCGCGGACACCTGCGCCGCATCGGCGGCGAAAGCCGTGTCCTCGCGCAGCAGATAGCCGTAGTCCTTGATCACCGTGCCGCAGCCGGAGGCCGTCACCAGGATGGCGTCGAGCCCCTCGCCGGCCGCTTCCTTTCGCCACGCCGCGATGTTGGCGCGGGCCCGCGCCAATGCATCCTGGTCGTTGCCCAGATGATGGGTCAGCGCGCCGCAGCACTGCTCGTCCCGGACCAGGACAACCTCGATGCCGTGGCGGGTGAGGAGGCTGATGGCGGCCTGGTTGATGCGCGGCGCCAACACCTGCTGGGCACAGCCCTGCAACAGCGCGACCCGGCCGCGCTTCTTGCCGAGTGCCGCGAACACGCTGCCCGGGAGCGGGCCAGGCGACGGCAGACGGTTCGGCGCCAGCGCCAGCATGGCCTTGAGGCGCGGGATCAGGCCGGGCGTCGCCGATGGCCGCGGCGTCGGCAGGAATACGGCAAGCGGACGGGCGAGGCGCGCCAGCCACATGCTGGTGCGGAAGAGCTGCGGATTCGGCAGGACAAAGGCCAGCACCTGGCGCAACAGCCGCTCCGTCAGCGGCCGCTGATAGCGCTGCTCGATCCTAACCCGGGCCTGGTCGACGAGGTGCATGTAGTTCACCCCTGAGGGGCAGGTCGTCATGCAGGACAGACACGACAGGCAGCGGTCGACATGCTTGACCACCTCGGCCGTCGGGGTCTGGTCCTTCTCCAGCATCTCCTTGATCAGGTAGATGCGGCCGCGCGGGCTATCGAGCTCGTCGCCGAGCAGCACATAGGTCGGACAGGTTGCAGTGCAGAAGCCGCAATGGACGCAGGCGCGCAGGATCTTGTCGGCTTCCGCGATGTCGGGGTCGGCGAGCTGCGCCAGTGAGAATTCGGTCTTCATGCCGCAGCGCTCCGCGTCAGCCGCCCCCGGTTGAGAATGGTTTTCGGATCGAAACTGGCGCGGACCCGATCGCTCAGCGCGGCAATGCCGGGCGCCTGCGGATGGAACACGTCGACACCGCGCCTGACGTCCTCGGCCGCCCGGATCAGCGTGGCGTGCCCGCCGACCGCATCCGCGCGCTGGCGCACGGCCGGGGCATGCGCGTCGGCCTTCGGCGGCAGCGCGGCCCAGATCAGGCCGCCGCCCCAATCGTAGATGATGTCGCCGCCGGTCTCGCGCGCCAGTTGGGTCCCGAGCGCCGCGCCGGAAGCCGGCGGACAAACGATCCGCCACACCGGCCAGGCCCCAACTGCACCGCCGGCCGCGAACGGCAGGACGTCGCGGATCGTGGCCCACAATGCGGCGGACGCCACATCCTCGACCAGCGTCGCGGTTCCGAACGGCGCCAGCAATTCGCGCAGCGAGCCGGCGCGGTGCGCGGCGGACGCCGTGATGCCCTCGAGCCGCAGCACGGTTAGCGCTTCGCCCTGGCTGGCGATGTCGCCAAGCCCGTCGGTCTTCGCCCGGAAGGCCGATTTCGGCAGATGCGCGGCGGCGGAGACGTCGAAGGGCGAGCCGAGCGCCGCGGTCATCGCCTTGTTGGCGACGGCATCGTCGAGCCCGCGCAGCAGCAGCGTCCGCTCCGCTTCGGGCTTCGGCATCACCTTGAGCGTCACCTCGGTCATCACCGACAGCGTGCCCCAGGACCCCGCCAGCAGCTTGCAGAGGTCGTAGCCGGTGACGTTCTTCACCACCTTGCCGCCGGTCTTGAAGCTGTCGCCGAAACCCGAGACGGCGTGGGCCCCGAGCAGGTGATCGCGCGCCCCGCCCGCCTTGATCCGCCGCGGACCGGCGAGGCCGGCCGCGATCATGCCGCCGATGGTGCCTGATACCGGCGTGCCGAGCAGCGGCGCGGTGTTCATCGGCTCGAAGGCGAATTGCTGGTTCTTGGCGTCGATCAGCGACAGCACGTCGGCCAGCGGGGCGCCGGCCTGGAGCGTGACGATCAGCTCGTTGGGTTCGTAGGAGGTGACGGCATTCAGCGCGGAGAGGTCGAGCACGGCGTTGGTCGCCATCGTGTGGCCAATGCTGCGCTTGCTGCCATGACCGATGATCTCGAGCGGCTGCTCGTTGGCAATCGCCGCGCGCACCACCTCTTCGACGTCTTTGGCGTCTCTGACCCTGAGCGTATCCACGGGAAAAGGCGGTAGCGAAATTCGCCGCCAAAATCAAATGCGGCGTGACGCCGGCGATCATCGCCGGTGCAGTCGGGGATCCTGCACGGGCGACCACAACGCTTCGATCATGATCGAAGCGTTCACGACATCGACACTTCGACCAGCGGCGAACCAAAGCCGGCAGGCCCTCGCTACAAGCTGCGCCGATCGCGATCGAGGCCAACCGATGGAGACAAGCATGCGATCGACACATCAGCGGCTGGTGCCGCGCGTCCACGAAGCGTTCAGCCGCAGGTCGGTGATCCGGGCCTTCGGAGCCGTCCTGGCGATCTATCTCTCGCCATGGGCGGCGACGTCATCTCAAGCCCAGCAGCAAGGAGCAAGGACCATGAACCACTATGCCACGCAGAAATCCCTCAGCGACGCCGTCGACGGCGGCGGCCTGCTCGTCGTCGCGCAATGGGAGGCGAAGCCCGGCGAGGCCGACAAGGTCGCCGCGATCCTCGACCGCTTCCTTCCGGAGGCGCAGCGCGAGGACGGCGTCAAGCTGTTCCTGATCTCGCGCGCCAAGGACAATCCGGCCCAGTTCCTGTTCTACGAGCTGTTCCGCGACGAGGCGGCTTTCAAGGCGCATCAGGAGAGCGCACATTTCAAGACCTGGATCGCCGGCGAAGCCCTGCCGCTGCTGGCGAAGCGCGAACGGGCTCAATACGCACTCATGTAAACACCAGCTCGTATGCCGCGGTTCGATCCGGACCGCGGCATACGACTATATGATCGCGCGCAGCGGCGATCTGCGCAGGATCAATGCCGAGACGGCCAAGCTGCCGATCGCGGCCAACATGGTCAGCAGGAGCGCCTTCGTGAGTGCGAAGAGCGGCAGTGCGTGCAGAAGCAGGGCAAAGCCGACCAGGATCGGCGGATGGATCAGGTAGACGCCGAAGGCGTTGTCCGAGAGCCATTTGGCGACCGGCCCTTGCGCGTCGAAATAGCGGCGGTAGACGGCCAGCATCAAGAGACCCATGCCGACGCAGACCAGCGCCTCCCACAGGCACTTCCCGGCACTGACGAAGTTGAAGCCGCCTGCATAGAGCGCGGTGTCACCCTGCAGGCCTCCCCCGAACAGCACGAGCGCTGCAAACAGCGGCACAGAGAGCGACAGCGCGAGCAGTCCCCAGCGGATACAGGAGCGCGCGGCAAGCCCAAGCATCCAATTGCCGCGATAGCCGACGGCGCCGGCTGCGAACATGAGAGCGTATTGCGGGAGATCGCCGGGGTGAACGTTGAGCACGGAGGTATCGGCGTGGATGGCAATGCGAACGGCGAAGGTGAGTGCCGCCATGGCCGCAACGAACAGAACAATCCCCGTGCCGCACAGCGCAACCTTGGGCTCCCGCCATCCAGTCTGGCGGATCAGGCCATAGAGGAGCGAGACCAGCAGCAGCACCGCGCAAAACCACATCGGTCCCGTCTCGGAAAGCCATTCGCCGTCCATCAGATGGGTCAGCCATTGATGGCCGAAACCGCCCTTGCCCCAAGTCCATGACAGAAAATACTGCGTCAGCGGGCCGATCACCAACATGTAGAGCAAAGTCGGCAAGCCGAGCCTGACCAGCCGATCACGCGCAAATTTCGAAAGTCCTTTCCGATCGAAGGCGCCGACAGCGAAATAGCCGGCGATGAAGAATAGCGCGGCCATGAAGAAGGCCTGGAGGAAGCTCTGATAGATGCCGAAGAAGAGGGCCGTGCCGAAGCCGGTCTCCCGCCGGTCGACATAGTACCAATTGCCGAACGGACTGTAGGTGTCGGCTGCGTGCATGCTCAGCACGAGAATGATCATCGACCAGCGGATGTTGTCGATGAAGAGCAGGCGCGACTTCGCCAGCGGCCTGCCCGGCGCTTCTTTCGTCACACTGATCCGAACGTCCGCCATGTCGCCGCCATGCCGCGTATCCGACCGTCAGAACCGCGGAATGTCCGGGAATGCCACCTTCCCGGCATGCACATGCATGCGGCCGAGCTCGGCGCAGCGGTGCAGGGTCGGAAACACTTTTCCGGGATTGAGCAGGCCCTGCGCGTCGAAGGCGCATTTCAGCCGCTGCTGCTGGTTGAGGTCGATCTCGGTGAACATGTCGGGCATCAGGTCGCGCTTCTCGATGCCGACGCCGTGCTCGCCGGTGAGCACGCCGCCGAACTCGACGCAGGCGCGCAGGATGTCGGCGCCGAAGGCTTCGGCGCGCTCGATCTCGCCGGGCTTGTTGGCATCGTAGAGGATCAGCGGATGCAGATTGCCGTCGCCGGCGTGGAACACGTTGGCGCAGCCGAGCTGGTACTTCTCCGAAAGCTCCCGGATGCGCGCCAGCGCCTTCGGCAGCGCGCCGCGCGGGATCGTGCCGTCCATGCAGAGATAATCGGGCGAGATGCGGCCAACGGCCGGAAACGCCGCTTTGCGGCCGGCCCAGAACAAATTGCGCTCGGCTTCCGAGGTCGAGATCTGGCAGGTGGTCGAGCCGCAAGCGTTCGCAATGGTCTCGACGCGGGTGATCAGCTCGTCGACCTCGATCTTGGGACCGTCGAGCTCGATGATGAGCAGCGCTTCGACGTCGAGCGGATAGCCGGCATGAACGAAGGCCTCGGCTGCGTGGATCGCCGGCTTGTCCATCATCTCCATGCCGCCGGGAATGATGCCGGCGCCGATGATGCGCGCCACGCATTCGCCGGCCGCCTCGACCTGCGCGAAGCCGACCATCAGCGCCCGCGCCGTTTCCGGCTTTTGCAGGATGCGCACCGTGATCTCGGTGATGACCCCGAGCAGACCTTCCGAGCCGGTGATGACGCCCATCAGGTCGTAGCCGGTGTGCTCCGCCGACTTGCCGCCGATGCGCAGGATCTCGCCGCTCATCAGGACAATCTCGCAACCGAGCACGTTGTTGGTGGTCATGCCGTATTTCAGGCAGTGCACGCCGCCGGAATTCTCCGCGACATTGCCGCCGATCGAGCAGGCGATCTGCGAGGACGGATCGGGGGCGTAGTAGAAGCCGGCATGCGCGACCGCCTGGCTGATGGCGAGATTGGTGACGCCGGGCTCGGTGACGACGACGCGGTTGTCGAAATCGATCTCGCGGATCCGCTTGAACTTGCCGAGGCCGAGCAGCACGCCATCTTCCAGCGGCAGCGCGCCCCCGGACAGCGAAGTGCCGGAGCCGCGCGGAACCACCTTGATCCCCTGCCCGGCACAATATTTCAGGACGAGCGAGACCTGCTCGGTGGTGTCGGGCAGCACCACGACCATCGGCGGTTGCCGATAGGCCGTCAGCCCGTCGGATTCGTAGGCCCGCATCTCGGAGGCGCTGTCGATCACGCCCTCGCCGGGCACGATTGCGCGCAATGCAGCCACGATCTCAGCGCGGCGCGCCAGCACGGTCTGGTCGCTCGCGGGCATCATGATGGCCATAACATATCCTTCCGACTCGTAGCCCACGATCAAATTATCGCGGCAAATCAACCACGTCCGCGCCTGTTTGGGTAGGCCATCCGAAAGTCGGAGCGGCCATCTTCGGCGAGTTCGCTCTGGGACAAGTAGGACAGCATGAAACCTGTCATGGTTTCGCGGCTTGTCCAAGCCGGGCGGGCCTGCCAAAACCGGCGGGTCCGTCGTTTGCCGACCAGGCAAGACCGACCAGCCTAGACCCACCAGGGAAGAGACGAAGAGCACCCGATGACAAAACTGACTTTTGGCGCACTGATGATCCTCACCATGACTGCCACCGCACCCGCCGCGATGGCGCAGGATGTTGCGGCCGGCAAATCGTCGTTCAACAAATGCCTAGCCTGCCACGCCATCGGCGAAGGCGCCAAGAACAAGGTCGGCCCCGAGCTCAACGGCCTCAACGGCCGCAAGTCAGGCACCGCGCCGGACTACAATTATTCGGATGCGAACAAGAATTCCGGCATCACCTGGGACGAAGCCACGTTCAAGGAATACATCAAGGACCCCAAGGCCAAGATCCCCGGCACCAAGATGGCGTTCGCCGGCATCAAGAACGAGAACGAGATCAACAATCTCTGGGCCTTCGTCGCGCAGTTCGACAAGGACGGGAAAATCAAGCAGTAAGCGCGTGAACGGCGGCCGCTAGTGGGCGGCCGCCTGCGCCGGGACGATTTGACCGATCATCGTCTCGATCTCCGTCTTCACCAGATCCGGCACAGCGTTCTGCACCATGTGGCCGAGATCGGGCAGCACGATCAGCTTTGCACCCGGCACCATCGCGGCGAAGGGACGCGCGTGGATGGCGGTCTTCACCGTCTTGTCGGGCTCGCCAGCGATGATCGTGACCGGCGCCTTGATCTCTCCGTAACGCGCAGCCTGCGCCGTCACCGCTTCCTTCAGCGTCACCAAATCATAGGCATTGGCGATGAACTCGCGCGGGCGCAGCAGCAGCGGCGTCGCGGAGTCCTGCACGAAACCATCCGGCATGGTCTGCGGCAGGAAGACGCTGCGCGCGCCGGCCTCGGCAACGAAATACCCCATCGGCAACGTGATGGTGTAGGCGAGCAGCGGGCCGATCACCGGCGTTGCGATGATCTCGTTGTAGCGGCCGACGCCGCCGCGCCAGGGATGGGTCACCGGCGCCAGCATGACAAGACCGGCGACGCGGCCGGGATGATCGAGCGCGATCCGCGCGCCGAGCGCACCGCTCCAGGAATGCACGACGAAGACCGCGCGATCGATCCCGAGCTTACGAAGCGCCTCGTCAATCATCCGGGCCTGGATCTCTGGCGTCGAATCCTGCCGCCGCATCCGCGTGCTCCAGCCGTGACCGGGACGGTCGATCAAAATGACGCGATGGTCTTTGGCCAGGAGGTCGCCGAGCGGACGCCGCATCGCTTCGAGATTGGAGCTCGCGCCATGCAGCATCACGATCGGCATGCCTGAACCGCGCGGACCGATATCGACGACATGAAGCACAGCGCCGTCGACCTCGACCATCCGGCCCTGAGGCGGAAAGGCGCGTTGCACGGCGAGGACGCCGGCCTGCGTGGCCAGCGCCAGCAGCACCAGCGCGGTCACGACTGACATCACGATCATGGAGAGAATCCAGACGATCCAGGGCACCTGGCAGTTACGAGACTAGCGGGCGGCAGTTTCGCTCCGTGGAACCCGGCGCTCCACTTGAAAAGCCGGGGCTGTGGATATGTGCATAATTCGAGCATGAAAAAAGGCAATAAAATCAATGGCATTCCCCGCAGCGCGCAAGCCTCGGACCAGCTTCATGCAGTCGTCATCGCGGCTTCCATATAATCGCCACGGTCGGTTCCGCCATCTAGGCGCGGGTGGGCGCCGATCCTCCTCGCAAACTCCAAGGGGATGCGGGAAGGCCGGCAGGATGTGTCCTGATTTGAACCGGAGAATGTCGATGAGCTTCAGATCCAAAGACACTGCGATCGACGAGATCGTGGCGAGCTGCAACGGTGACCTGCGCGGTGCAGTGCGGGCACTGCTTCTGATCAACGAGCATCTCGAGACGGAGCTTGCAAAGGCTTACGCCGCGGCCGCCGATCACGGCCTTGTCGAGCGCGCCGGTAGCGTCCTGCACTAAGTGCAGGCTAGTTCGTTCCGTCCTCGTCCTTTTCCTCGTCGGGTGTGACCGCAGGGCAGGCGCGGATCGTCGAACGGGCAAGCTTGGCATCGGCCCTAGACTTGTAGGGACCGTCGCCGAACCAGATGTCGCCGATGATCACGGGATTGCTGGTTACGATGTTGCATTTGCCCGTGGCGCGATTGCCGACCACCCAGAACAAGCCGTCGGCGAGGCTCACCGAGCCCGACGCGAGCAGCAATACACCTGCAAAGATCAAACGCTTCATGGCCGTGCTCCTGCCATGCAGGTAGGCCTGCGCGCGCTCCAACAATACCCCTGAGAACGCCGCACGTGTGATCGTGGTTAATCCGCGCACGCTGCAATCACTCGGGAAATGATCAACTTGTCCGCTAGGAGCCCGTCCAGTTATCGTTTTGGCTGGTTAGATTTCATTACGATAGCCCGCTCATGCGGTACTGGCGAGGTTGCCGAGCTTGACGAGGTTGTGG
>NZ_JADPIU010000028.1:0-95422 GCF_023073075.1 Bradyrhizobium sp. 61
CGGCACGACCCGCCCCGCCCCCCATCTGGGCAAGCTGGATGAGCTAAAAGTGCATAATCCCTTGGCTTTCGCCCGCTGCAGTCCGGTGCTAAGAGGCGGCGGATATTCCCGTGGCGCGCCAAAGCGCCGTTCCCAAGAGGCTTCCCCGATCATGGCAAAAATCAAGGTGTCCAACCCCGTCGTCGAACTCGATGGCGACGAGATGACCCGGATCATCTGGCAGTACATCAAGGACAAGCTGATCAACCCGTACCTTGATGTCGAGCTGCTGTATTTCGACCTGGGCATGGAGTACCGCGACGAGACCAACGATCAGGTCACCATCGACGCCGCCGAAGCCATCAAGAAGGTCGGCGTCGGCGTCAAGTGCGCCACCATCACCCCGGACGAGGCCCGGGTGAAGGAGTTCAACCTCAAGCAGATGTGGAAGTCGCCGAACGGCACCATCCGCAACATCCTCGGCGGCGTGATCTTCCGCGAGCCGATCATCTGCAAGAACGTGCCGCGCCTGGTTCCCGGCTGGACCAAGCCAATCATCATCGGCCGCCACGCCTATGGCGACCAGTACCGCGCCACCGACATCAAGTTCCCGGGCAAGGGCACGCTGTCGATGAAGTTCGTCGGCGAGGACGGCACCGTCATCGAGAAGGAAGTGTTCAAGGCGCCCGGCGCCGGTGTCGCCATGGAGATGTACAATCTCGACGACTCCATCATCGACTTCGCCCGCGCCTCGCTGAACTACGGCCTGCTGCGCAACTACCCGGTCTACCTCTCGACCAAGAACACCATCCTCAAGGTCTATGACGGCCGCTTCAAGGACATCTTCCAGGACATCTACGACCGCGAGTTCAAAAAGGAATTCGAGGCCAAGGGCCTGACCTACGAGCACCGCCTGATCGACGACATGGTGGCCTCGGCGCTGAAATGGTCCGGCGGCTATGTCTGGGCCTGTAAGAACTACGACGGCGACGTGCAGTCCGATACGGTCGCGCAGGGCTACGGCTCGCTCGGCCTGATGACCTCGGTGCTGCTCACCCCCGACGGCAAGACCGTGGAAGCCGAAGCCGCCCACGGCACGGTGACCCGCCACTACCGCGAGCACCAGAAGGGCAAGGAGACCTCGACCAACTCGATCGCGTCGATTTTCGCCTGGACCCGCGGCCTGTCGCATCGCGCCAAGCTCGACAACAATGCCGAGCTCGCCAAGTTCGCGAGCACCCTGGAGAAGGTCTGCGTCGACACCGTCGAGGAAGGCTACATGACCAAGGACCTCGCGCTCCTGGTCGGCGCCGACCAGCGCTGGCTCTCGACCACCGGCTTCCTCGACAAGGTCGCGGAGAACCTCACGAAAGCGTTGGCGTAAGCCCGCGCATTATTTTCGTCTGATCGGGGTTAGACATCATTACGGGCCGCGCTTGGGCGCGGCCCATTCATTTTGACACCGTTGCGCGGAGGCTACCCATGTCCATCGTCAAGTTCGCTGTCCCCTGCCTGATGCTGCTGGCTGCCCTGGCCGGGCCGGCCGCCGCCGAGCCCGAACCGGCTGAGGCCCCCCGCGGGCAACTGAAACTCAGCCTGCCGGAGGCCATTCGCGCGCCCGGCGAGACCGTCGTGCTCAGCGTCCATGCCGAAGGCGCGCAGGTCTATGACTGCAAGGCAGCCGCCGACGGCAAGCTTGCCTGGGCCTTCCGCGAGCCGGTGGCGACGCTGCTCGCCGAGGGCAAGACCGTCGGCCGCCACTATGCCGGCCCGAACTGGGAACTCGCCGACGGCAGCGCCGTGGCCGGCAAGGCCATCGGCAACGCGCCGGGCGCAACCGCCGCCGATATCCCCTGGCTCAAGCTGGAGGTCGCCTCCCGCCGCGGCAGCGGCATCCTGACGCCGGTCACCACCGTCCAGCGCATCAACACCCACGGCGGCAAGCTCGACGGCGCATGCGACAAGGCCGGCGAATTCAAAAGCGCGCCCTACTCGGCCGACTACATTTTCCTGAAGAAGGGCTGACCGCCTAGCGGTCGGTGTCGTCGCGCTCCGCCTGCGCCAATTCTGCCGCCGCAAGATCGCCGGTCTCCTCGAGCCGTGCCTTCGCGGTCTGGTGGACGTGGGCGGCGAGCGTCGGCATGCGCTCGATCAGCGCGTGAAAATCCTGGGCGTCGAGCACCAACAGCCGCGTCTTGCGTGTCGCGGTCACCGTGCCGCTGCGCTTTGTCTTATGCAGCAGCGCGATCTCGCCGAAGAAGGTGCCGTCGGTGAGCCGCACCTGCTGGCTCGGCAGCGCGATCTCGACCTCGCCCGCAGTGATGAAATACATCGAGGAAGCGGCGTCCCCTCGCCGCACCAGAACCTCGCCCTGCTCGATGGTGCGGGCCCGGAGCAGCCGCATGATGTCGGCGATCTCCGCGGCCGAAAGATGCGAGAACAGCGGCACCCGCGCCAGCATGCCCCAGGTCACCACGAAATCGCGCCGCCTCACCTCCTCGGCGAAGGCGGTCGAGATGATCGCGACCGGCAGCGCGATCATGGCAAAGCCTGAGATGATCGCGAACACCGAGATGAATTTACCGAGCGGCGTCACCGGCACGACGTCGCCATAGCCGACGGTGCCGAGCGTCACGATTGCCCACCACATCGCGTCCGGAATGGTGCCGAGCTTGCTGGGCTGCACATCACGCTCGATGGCGTAGAGCAGCGAGGCGAAGGTCAGTACCACACCGATCAGGATGACGATGCAGCCGATCAGCGCTCGCCGCTCGGCATGGATGGCCGCGAGCAGCGAGCGCATCGCCGGCGAATAACGGATCAGCTTGAAGAACGGCAGCACGCCGAGCCCAGCCAGCGTCGCGTGCCGGCCGGTGGCCAGCACGATCGCGGCCGGCAGGAACGCCATGAGGTCGATGATGCCGAGCGCGGAGAAGGCATAAGAGAGCCGGTCGGACAGCGCGGAGCCGTTGCGCTGGGTGTGCCCCGCAACGGTCCACAGCCGCGCCAGATATTCGAGCGCGAACACGATGACGGCGAGGACGGCGACCGCGCTGAACAGCATGTCGAACCGCGCGTCGAGCTCCGGCACCGAGGCGAGGATCATCGCGACCACGTCGAGCACGATGACGCTGATGATCACCTGGATGAAGCGCGACCCGATCGAGTAGGCGAGCGGATCGTGCTCCAGCAATTCGTACAGGCGATCCCTTAGGTTGGGATCGGCCGAGCCACGTCCTCGCGGAACGAGGCGCATGGCCGTTTACGCGCCTGCCATCGCTTTTTCGATCGCCGCGAGCGCCTCGGGCGCCTTGGCGCCATCGGGACCGCCAGCCTGCGCCATGTCGGGCCGGCCGCCGCCGCCCTTGCCGCCGAGCGCCTCGGAGGCGACGCGCACCAGGTTCACGGCATTGAAGCGCGCGGTGAGATCGGCGGTGACGCCGACCACGATCCCGGCCTTGCCGTCTTCGGTGACGCCGACGATGGCGACCACGCCGGAGCCGATCTGCTTCTTGCCGTCGTCCGCAAGGCTCTTGAGATCCTTCATCTCGATGCCCTCGACCGCGCGCGCCATCAGCTTGACGTCGCCGATTTCGCGCACGCCTGCGGCTGCGCCGTTCCCGACGGATGTACCGCCGCCCATCGCGAGCTTCTTGCGGGCGTCAGAGAGCTCGCGCTCGAGCTTCTTGCGCTCCTCCATCAGCGCTGTGATGCGCGCCGGAACGTCGTCGATCGAGGTGCGCAGCTCGTTGGCCGCGGTCTTCGCCAGCGCCATGGTCTCGTTGGCGTGCCTGCGCGCATAGTTGCCGGTCAGCGCCTCGATGCGGCGCACGCCGGAGGCCACCGCGCTCTCGCCGGTCAGCGTGATCAGGCCGATGTCGCCGGTGCGCTTCACATGGGTGCCGCCGCAGAGCTCGACCGACCAGCCGAGCGCGTTGGCACCGCGCTCCCGCGCGGTCCTGCCCATCGAGACGACACGGACCTCGTCGCCGTATTTCTCGCCGAACAGGGCGCGCGCGCCGGCCTCGCGCGCTTCATCGACTCCCATCACGCGTGTCGTGACTTCGTCGTTCTCCAGCACCACGTCGTTGGCGATGTCCTCGACGCGGGCGAGCTCTTCCGCCGTGATCGGCTTCGGATGCACGAAGTCGAAGCGCAGGCGGTCGGGCGCGACCATCGAGCCGCGCTGGGCGATGTGGTCGCCGAGCACCTGGCGCAGCGCCTCGTGGATGAGATGCGTCGCCGAATGATGCGCGCGGATCGAGGAACGCCTGCCGTGATCGACCTCGAGCTGCAGCGCGGTGCCGAGCTTCAGCTCGCCGCTTTCCACCGTGCCGACGTGAACGAAGAGATCGCCGAGCTTCTTCTGCGTGTCGGTAACGCGGAACTTGATGCCGCCCTCGCCGCTGAGCACGCCGGTGTCGCCGACCTGGCCGCCGGATTCCGCGTAGAACGGCGTCTGGTTGAGCACGATCGCGCCGGTCTCGCCGGCCTTGAGGCTCGCGGTTTCCTGTCCGTCCTTCACCAGCGTGGAGACCACGCCTTCGGCGCTCTCGGTCTCATAGCCCAGGAATTCGGTGGCCCCGAGCTTCTCGCGCAGCGGGAACCAGATCGCTTCGGAAGCCGCCTCGCCCGAACCCTTCCAGGACTCGCGCGCCTTGGCCTTCTGGCGCTCCATCGCGTCGGTGAAGGAGGCCTGGTCGACGCCGATGCCGCGCGACTTCAGCGCGTCCTGCGTCAGATCCAGCGGGAAGCCGTAGGTGTCGTACAGCGTGAAGGCGACGTCGCCGTCGAACATGTCGCCTTTCTTCAGAGACGCGCTCTTCTCGTCGAGGATGGCAAGGCCGCGCACCAGCGTCTTGCGGAAGCGGGTCTCTTCCAGCCGCAGCGTTTCCTCGATCAGGTTCTCCGCGCGCATCAGGTCGGGATAGGCCTGGCCCATCTCGCGCACCAGCGCCCAGACCAGCCGATGCATCAGCGGCTCTTTGGCACCCAGCAGCTGCGCATGGCGCATCGCGCGGCGCATGATCCGGCGCAGCACGTAGCCGCGGCCCTCGTTCGAGGGCAGCACGCCGTCGGAGACGAGGAACGCCGAGGAGCGCAGATGGTCGGCGATGACGCGGAACGAGGCGACCGTCTGCTCGTTCGGCCCGCTGCCAAGCGCGGACGCGGTCGCGTCGATCAGATGGCGGAACAGGTCGGTCTCGAACACGCTGTCGACGCCCTGCATGATGCAGGCCATGCGCTCCAGCCCCATGCCGGTGTCGATCGAGGGACGCGGCAGATCCACGCGCTCCTCCTTCGTCACCTGCTCGTACTGCATGAACACGAGATTCCAGAATTCCAGGAATCGGTCGCCGTCCTCTTCCGGCGAGCCCGGAGGTCCGCCCCAGATGTGATCGCCGCGGTCGATGAAGATCTCCGAGCACGGGCCGCACGGCCCGGTGTCGCCCATCGCCCAGAAATTGTCCGAGGTCGGGATGCGGATGATGCGGTCGTCGGAGAAGCCCGCGATCTTCTTCCACAGGCCGGCCGCCTCGTCGTCGGTGTGGTAGACGGTGACGAGCAGCTTGTCTTTCTTGAGCCCGAACTCCCGCGTGATCAGGGTCCAGGCCAGCTCGATCGCGCGCTCCTTGAAATAGTCGCCGAACGAGAAATTGCCGAGCATCTCAAAGAAGGTGAGATGGCGCGCGGTGTAGCCGACATTGTCGAGGTCGTTGTGCTTGCCGCCGGCGCGCACGCATTTCTGCGACGTGGTGGCGCGCTGATAGGGCCGCTTCTCGACGCCGGTGAAGACGTTCTTGAACTGCACCATGCCGGCATTGGTGAACATCAACGTCGGATCGTTGCGCGGCACCAATGGCGAGGAGGACACGATCTCGTGGCCGTTCTCGGCAAAGAAGTTCAGAAAGGTCGACCTGATCTCGTTGACGCCGCTCATGTTCATCCAATCGGGTGTGCTTGGACCCGCGATACGCCATCCAAACCGGGCATTTGGGCTGATATCTGCGGGTCAAAGCGCTTTTAGACAAGGCCAGCTGCGCTGTCCAGAAACTGTGCAAGGAGATCAGTGAGTTGCCGCAGGCGCGCAATCCCGTTTGCAATCCCGTTGAAAGCCGCCAGGTGCGCGTTGACAGGCTTGGCCGGCCTGTGGTCTGTACCCATCTGTATCGTACGGCCACGTCGGGAGAGACCGGCTTTGGTGCCGGCGCCGAAGGAGCAACCGCCCCGGAAACTCTCAGGCAAAAGGACCGCGTGGCTTTGACGACATCTGGAAAGAGGCGCCGACGGGCATAAGACCCGGACTGCGTCCGCCGACGGGATAATACTCTCAGGCACAGCGACAGATGGGGCTTCGACTGGTTGCTACCGGGGAATCGTCCCCGGGGAACCGCCGAGGGCCCCGTGATGCTTGCGCGCGACGACCAAGATTCCCTCAAACGTACGCCCCTTCACGGGCTTCATGTCTCCCTCGGCGGCAAGATGGTGCCGTTCGCGGGCTATGACATGCCCGTGCAGTACCCCGCGGGGGTCCTGAAAGAGCACCTCCATACCCGCTCCTCCGCGGGCCTGTTCGACGTCTCCCACATGGGCCAGCTCGCGCTTCGGCCGAAGTTGGGCAAGGTCGAGGACGCCGCCCGCGCGCTGGAGCGGCTGGTGCCGCAGGATATCGTGGCGATTGCCCCGGGACGGCAGCGCTATGCCCAGTTCACCAATCCGGACGGCGGCATTCTCGACGATCTGATGGTCGCCAATTTCGGCGATCACCTGTTCCTGGTCGTCAACGCCGCCTGCAAGGAAGCGGACGAGGCGCATCTGCGCGCGCATCTCTCGGACGACTGCATCATCGATTCGCTTCAAGACCGCGCCCTGATCGCGCTGCAGGGCCCGAAGGCAGAAGCCGCGCTGGCGAAATTGTGTGCAGAGGCCCCCTCCATGAAGTTCATGGACGCCGGCCCGCACAAGGTTGCCGGTCTCGATTGCTTCGTCTCGCGCTCCGGCTACACCGGCGAGGACGGGTTCGAGATTTCGGTCCCCGCGGCCGATGCCGAGCGCCTCGCCAAAACGCTGCTGGACAATCCCGATGTGATGCCGATCGGCTTAGGGGCCCGCGACAGCCTGCGGCTGGAAGGCGGGCTCTGCCTCTACGGCCACGACATCGACACCGCCACCACGCCGGTCGAGGCCGCGCTGGAATGGTCGGTGCAGAAGAGCCGCCGCAGCGGCGGCGCCCGCGCCGGCGGTTTTCCCGGCGCCGACAATATCCTCGCCCATTTTGACAACGGCGCGAGCCGCCGCCGGGTCGGCCTGCGCACGGATGGCCGCGCGCCGGTGCGCGAGGGCGCGCTGCTGTTTGCGGATGAAGCGGGCGGCGAGCCGATCGGAAAGGTCACCTCGGGCGGTTTCGGCCCGAGCCTGAACGCGCCGGTCGCGATGGGCTACGTGCCCACGGCATCGAGCGCGCTCGATACAAAACTCTTCGCCGAAGTGCGCGGCCAGCGGCTGCCGCTCACCGTCGCCGCCATGCCTTTCGTGAAAAACACCTACAAACGCTGAGGACTGAGAAAATGACCACGACGCTGTACACCTCCGACCACGAATGGCTGGCCATCGACGGCGACGTCGCCACCGTCGGCATCACCGACTATGCGCAGTCCCAGCTCGGCGACGTCGTGTTCGTCGAGCTGCCCAAAGCCGGCCGTGCCCTGAAGAAGGCGGAAGCCGCCGCCGTCGTGGAATCGGTGAAGGCCGCCTCCGACGTCTACGCGCCTGTTACGGGCGAAGTGCTCGAGACCAACGACGCGCTCGCCGCCGAGCCGGCGCTGGTGAACTCGGACGCGCAAGGCAAGGCGTGGTTCTTCAAGATCAAAATTGCCGACAAGAGCGAGCTAGGCGGCCTCATGGATGAGGCCGCCTACAAGGCACATACGGCGTGAGATGAAGCGAACTCTGACCTCATATTCGGTGTCATCACCCGCCTTGTGCGCACTGCGCACTGGGGCGGGTGATCCAGTACGCCGCGGCTTCTCGGCTCAAGCCGTGACGCCTGCGTTTACTGGATGCCCCGCCTTCGCGGGGCATGACGGCGACAGCGAAATCTAAAGCGAGGACCCATGATGACCGCGCACCGCAAATCCAATGGCGACACCGCCGCCACCTTCGTTCGCCGCCACATCGGCCCGTCGGCGCGCGACGTCACCGCAATGCTGGAGGCCGTCGGCGCCAAGAGCGTCGACGCGCTGATGGCGGAGACGCTGCCGGCCTCGATCCGGCAGGCCGCCCCGCTCGATCTCGGCAAGCCCTTGAGCGAGACCGAGGCGATCGCGCATATGGCCGAGCTCGCGCGAGAGAACCAGGTCTTCACCTCGCTGATCGGCCAGGGCTATTCCGGCACGATCCTGCCTGCGGTGATCCAGCGCAACATTCTGGAGAGCCCGGCCTGGTACACCGCCTACACGCCCTACCAGCCCGAGATCAGCCAGGGCCGGCTGGAAGCGCTGCTCAACTTCCAGACCATGATCTGCGACCTCACCGGGCTCGACGTCGCCAACGCCTCGCTGCTCGACGAGGCGACCGCCGCGGCCGAAGCCATGGCGCTCGCCGAGCGCCACTCGCGGGTCGAAGCAAAAGCCTTCTTCGTCGACAAGGACGTGCATCCGCAGACGCTGGCGGTGATGCGCACCCGCGCCGAGCCGCTGGGCTGGACCCTGATCGTCGGCGATCCCCTCGCCGATCTCGACAAGGCCGACGTGCTCGGCGCACTGCTGCAATATCCGGGCTCCTCGGGCGCCGTGCGCGACCTCAGGCCCGCGATCGCGACGTTGAAGGCCAAGGGCGCGCTCGCGATCGTTGCCGCCGATCTCTTGGCCCTGACGCTGCTCGCCTCGCCCGGCGAGCTTGGCGCCGACATCGCGATCGGCTCGGCGCAGCGCTTTGGCGTGCCGATGGGTTATGGCGGCCCGCACGCGGCCTATATGGCGGTGCGCGATGCGCTGAAGCGCTCGCTGCCCGGCCGCATCGTCGGCCTCTCCGTGGACTCGCGCGGGATGCCGGCCTATCGCCTCGCGCTGCAGACCCGCGAGCAGCACATCCGCCGCGAGAAGGCGACCTCCAACATCTGCACCGCGCAGGTGCTGCTCGCCGTGATCGCCTCGATGTACGCGGTCTATCACGGCCCCGAGGGGCTTGCGCAGATCGCGCGCAACGTGCATCGCCGCGCCGCCGTGCTCGCCGCCGGCCTGCGCAAGCTCGGCTTCGCGCCGCAGTCGGATAGCTTCTTCGACACGCTCAGCGTGGACGCCGGTGCCAAGCGCGCCGAGATTGTCGCGCGCGCGGCCGCCGAGAAGGTCAACCTCGGCGTTGGCGAAACCGCGCTCCGCATCGCGCTCGACGAGACCACGACGCCGGCGACCGTCGAGGCGGTCTGGCGCGCGTTCGGCGGCACGCTTGTTTACGCCGAGATCGACGCGACCACGCGCGAAGCGCTGCCGGAGGCGCTGAAGCGCGGGACCGCCTTCCTCACCCATCCCGTGTTCCACGCGCATCGCTCGGAAACCGAGATGCTGCGCTACATGCGCAAGCTCAGCGACCGCGATCTCGCGCTCGACCGCGCGATGATTCCGCTCGGCTCCTGCACCATGAAGCTGAACGCGACCACCGAGATGATGCCGCTGACCTGGCCGGAGTTCGGCAGCCTGCACCCGTTCGCCCCGCGCGAGCAGGCCAAGGGTTACCACGCACTGTTCGCGCGGCTTGAAAAATGGCTGTGCGATATCACCGGCTATGACGCGATCTCGCTGCAGCCGAATTCGGGCGCGCAAGGAGAGTATGCCGGGCTGCTCGCGATCCGCGGCTATCATGCCGCGCGCGGCGAGACGCACCGAAAAATCTGCCTGATCCCCTCCTCCGCCCACGGCACCAATCCGGCTTCGGCCGCGATGGTCGGCATGGACGTGGTGGTGGTCGCCTGCGAGAAGAACGGCGACGTCGACGTCAATGATCTCCGCGCCAAGGCAGAGAAGCACTCGAAGGATCTCGCCGCGGTGATGATCACCTATCCCTCGACGCATGGCGTGTTCGAGGAGCACATCCGCGAGATCTGCGACATCGTCCACGGCCATGGCGGCCAGGTGTATCTGGACGGCGCCAACCTCAATGCGCAGGTCGGCCTGTCGCGGCCCGGCGATTACGGCGCCGACGTCAGCCATCTCAACCTGCACAAGACCTTCTGCATCCCGCATGGCGGCGGCGGCCCCGGCATGGGCCCGATCGGCGTCAAGGCGCATCTCGCGCCGTTCCTGCCTGGTCACCCGGCGACGCAAGCCGAAGCACCGGTCGGCCCGGTCTCGGCCGCACCGTTCGGCTCGGCGTCGATCCTGACCATCTCCTACATCTACATTCTGATGATGGGCGGCGACGGCCTGAAGCGCGCCACCGAGATCGCGATCCTCAACGCCAACTACATTGCCGCGCGCCTCGATGCGCACTTCCCGGTGCTCTACAAGAACGCGAAGGGCCGCGTCGCGCACGAGTGCATCGTCGATCCGCGCGCGTTGAAGACGACGTCAGGCGTCACCGTGGACGACATCGCAAAACGCCTGATCGATTACGGCTTCCATGCGCCGACCATGAGCTTCCCGGTGCCGGGTACGCTGATGATCGAGCCGACCGAGTCGGAATCCAAGGCGGAGCTGGACCGTTTCTGCGACGCCATGATCGCGATCCGGAAGGAGATCGCCGAGGTCGAGGCCGGCCGCTTCAAGATCGAGGCTTCGCCGCTGCGTCACGCCCCGCATACCGTGCACGACATCGCCGATGACAATTGGAATCGCGCCTACACCCGCGCCGAAGGCTGCTTCCCCGACGGCGTCTCGCGCACCGACAAATACTGGTGCCCGGTCGGTCGCGTCGACAACGTCTATGGCGACCGCAACCTGGTGTGCTCGTGCCCGCCGGTGAGCGATTACGCGGAAGCGGCGGAGTAAGGGATTCGTAGCTTCGTAGCGTGGGCAAAGCGACTTGTCCGCCGTAGCTCGAAGAGCGAAGGCGGAAGCGTGCCCACCACCTTTGTGCGCGTTGGAATATGGTGGGCACGGCGCTTGCGCGCCTTTGCCCACCCTACGGCCCCGAACGCACATCTAGGGTGCAACCAGCGAATTGTTCTGTCGGTCCCAACGCCACAGCCGTTCGTTGGTCAGAAGCGTTCCGCCCCACCAGCGTCTGATCGGGGTTTGACGGCGGAAATCCTCCCGGCCTTCAAGGACCGCTTCCCCAAATTCGGTGAGCGATGGCCGGCTTCGGCGAAAGGCGGCGTTGCGGCCTCGCGCATCGTGCGGGGCCAGCGTCGCGAGTTTCGGATCGAGACCCGTGATCACCGGCATTGGGCCGGACCCAAGCCCTTCGAGCAGCGGGCCCAATTCCCATTGATCGAACACGCGCGTTTGCAGCGGACCGTCCGGTTGAAACAGCTCCTTGGTACGGTTGTGCCCCCGCGCAATCAGGTCGAGAAGCCGCGCTTCCGTCGTACCTAGTCCGGTGATTGGTGATGGCAGTTCTGCCAGCAATTGTTCCATCGCAGGCTTCAGGAAGGGCAGCCTGGGGAAATCCCTGCCGAGCAATCCGAAACAGAGCTCCGGCGTTGGCGCCCGGTAGGCTTCCCAGGCCATGTTGGCGATCTCGAAGTCGCAGTCCGCGACTTCCAATTCCCGCACCATACGATCGCGAAGCTCTGTGCCGTCCGCTCCGCGCAGATCGAAATTGACACGTCGCAATCTCAGACGATCGGTGATCGATGGATGGGACCGCAAATAATCGAGGATCCAGATCAGTTGCAACTGACTATTGGGCTTAGGGTCGAACCACAGCTCGATGAGATCGACGCCATAGGTCTCGCAAAACCAAATCAGGCCTGTCTCCTTGTGGGCGAGACCGGTCTGAGGCAACCGGCCAACAAGATCGGACCAACGCACCTCCGGATCGCCTCTGACATAGCCTCCCGTCAGGTATTGCTCGAGGTGATGCGAGGTAGGCAGTGGCCCCGAAACGAAGCGAAAGATGAACGGGACGACCATGTCGGCGCGATCCGCATGGGCAAGACCGACGCCGGACGAACTGGTCAGGATCACACGCTTCATTGCCGACGCGCCCCACAAAACGAAACGGGCACTGACGACGTCGGCAACTCAACGTCCTCAGCGCCCGCTCCTCGCGAAAGTTCTTCGCTGTTCGAGGCTTACTCTTCCGCCGGCTCCTCGCCGTCGGCGTCGCGCTCGGGGGTGCCGGCGAGAATCTGCTCGGCAATCAGGCCGGAGTTCTGGCGGATCGAGGTTTCGATCTTGGCGGTGATGTCCGGGTTGGCCTTCAAAAACGCTTTCGAGTTCTCGCGACCCTGGCCGAGGCGCTGGCTGTCATAGGAGAACCAGGCGCCGGACTTTTCGACGATGCCGGCCTTGACGCCGAGATCGAGGATCTCGCCCATCTTGGAGACGCCTTCGCCGTACATGATGTCGAATTCGACCTGCTTGAACGGCGGCGCCAGCTTGTTCTTCACCACCTTGACGCGCGTGGTGTTGCCGACCACTTCGTCGCGCTCCTTGATCGCGCCGATGCGGCGGATGTCGAGGCGGACGGAGGCATAGAATTTCAGCGCGTTGCCGCCGGTCGTGGTTTCCGGCGAGCCGTACATCACACCGATCTTCATGCGGATCTGGTTGATGAAGATCACCATGGTGTTGGATTTGTTGATGGAGGCCGTCAGCTTGCGCAGCGCCTGGCTCATCAGACGGGCCTGGAGACCCGGCAGCGCATCGCCCATCTCGCCTTCGAGCTCGGCCTTCGGCACCAGAGCCGCGACCGAATCGACCACCAGCACGTCCACCGCACCCGAGCGCACCAGCGTGTCGCAGATTTCCAGCGCCTGTTCGCCCGTGTCCGGCTGCGAAATCAGGAGCTCGTCGATGTTGACGCCCAGCTTGCGCGCATAGACCGGGTCGAGCGCGTGCTCGGCGTCGATGAAGGCGCAGATTCCGCCCTTCTTCTGCGCTTCCGCCACCGTGTGCAGCGCCAGCGTGGTCTTGCCCGAGGATTCCGGCCCGTAGATTTCCACGACGCGCCCCTTCGGCAGACCACCGATCCCGAGCGCAATGTCGAGCCCGAGGGAACCCGAGGACACCGCCTCGACATCCATCGACCGGTCGTTCTTGCCGAGCTTCATCACCGAGCCCTTGCCGAACTGGCGCTCGATCTGGGAGAGCGCGGCGGCCAGAGCTTTACTCTTGTCCATGGAAGATCCTTCGACGATACGCAGGGCAGTGTTGGACATTGGGTCGTGCTCCTTATGGCGAGGATTCGCTAGAGGGACAAACGATTGGCGGGGCGGGCCGGCGATAAAAGTAATGTACCCTATTTGTTCCAAGTTCGCAATATGTTCTTTCGCGGATTTTGGCGCTGGCCTGTTTCTGGCGACATTGGCCTAGCTTGAAATGACACGTGGCCTGTTTTGTTCTTGGCAACCGTACGGTGTATTAACGGACGGAACACGCCGTCATATATTACCGAAATTTCCCGGTTTTGGCATAATCCGCATAGACGCTCGTTCCGGTTGAGCGCAAGGTTCCCTCTCAATCGCGAGGGAAACCTATGACCGACAGACTTATTCAGGCAGGCATTGTCACCGTCGGCACCGTAAACGCTGGCCTAATCGTCTGGCTGATCCTGATGATTTGAGGCCGCCGCAGTTGGCGGCCTCTTTCATTCGAAAACGCCTTTCTTATCGCGCCCTGTAACCTCTTCGACCAGACGCGAGACATCGGCATTTCGTTTTGCCTTACGTAAGAACAGCGCAAGATAATCCGACAAGTCTTGGTAACTGTCAGGTGACAGATTTTGGCGCTGGCCTGTTTCTGGCGACATTGGCCTGGTTTGAAATGACACGTGGCCTGTTTTGTTCTGGGCCAACCATGCGGTGTATCCGCGAGCGGAACGTCGCCGTCACAAATCCGCAATCCCCAGCGAATCTTTTGCGGTGTCTGGCCTGTCTGAGGATGGCGCCGCCAGTCGTTGAGGGAGTCTGGGTGATGACGGAAAACACGCAGCAGCAGGCGGACAGGCGCAATCGGCTATTGGAAGCCGCTACGCAGGAAATGATCAAATTCGAACAGAAGGAAAATGAGTTCCGCAGGCGAGATCGCGAGGAGCGCGCGGCGGAGCTTCGTCTGCCTCTGGATAAGATCAACGTCCACTGAGCGGCGCCGACAGTTTCACACGACTGTCATGGCACGTTCCTAGCATTGTCATGCGACGGGGGTCCGGCGCGCGGCTCTCCGTCCAACCTCGGCCTAGACCACCAGATGGGCGGAGAGCTCGCCGACCTCCCGAACCATCGCGGCACGCCCGACCCACAACGTCCTTTCATCCGGATATTCTGATGATCAGAAGATCGCGGCCGTTGCAGGCGGTGGCCCGATCCCCTCTCCCCTCTGAGGTGTCCCGCCGCGTGACATAAAACCTTGGCACAGGTTGTGCACACTCATCATCACCGGGGTTTTGCATCCACCTCTCCGGGGCTGGAAAGCCGCCGCCCGCGCGACATTTAAGCGGGCGGCGTTTTTATTAATGTCGCAGTCCGACAGTCCCGCTGTCCTAATTGGGACGGCACCCGGATTTGGTACTGGCCTGTTCCCGCCGGGGCTGAGCGCGCCCCCCTACGCAAAGCGCGCACAGCCGAGACCGGCTCGCACATGAGCGAGTGGCTGACATCGCCGGGGCTTCAACCGCCAAAGCCAGCCTAGAAGCAGACGACGCCTGAGCTATCGCGTTGCCGGCATAGATCCGGATGCGTCCCGGCGTGGTCATTCGCGTTGGCGGCACCAACGCTTGAGGATGAAGGTTTTCCCAATTCTGCGGGAGTCCCGATGAACCTTGGCACGGGACGTGCCGACATAACGATATCGGGATTTTGCAGTTTCCCTCCCGGGGCTGGTAAGCCGCCGTCCGCGCTTCATTTAAGCGGACGGCGTTCTTGCTTCTGAAGCCCAACAAGCAACCTGTCCTGACTTGATGTTCCGAGTGTCCTGATTGGGACAGCACCCGGGTTTGGGCGTCGGCTGTTTCCGACCTCACTGTCCGATTTTGAAACGAGCTGTGGCCGGATTTGAAGTCGTTCAATTGTCGCGAGGTGAGACAGCACGTCGCGGCAGGACGCAGTCACCCTCCACCTGTCACCGAGCGGCCCTTGGCAATCTACCGGTGATTGAAAACGCCATCACGCTCGCGCCTCGCTTCCCTCTTGGAAAGAAGCAACGCGGCAGAGCTTCGCGAAATCCTTCAGGCGCTCCGCAAGAAACTGAACCAACGCCGCCTCGATTGGCCGCCCCCGTCTTGATCCGGCACCGCGTTGGCGCGGCTGCTGCGGCGACAGAAACCGAGGGGAACCAGAACACTCTTTCACCAAGGCGGACAAGCGGCCGCTTCGAAACGTCGCGGCCTGCGGGAACAAAGTTCATGCGAATGGACGATGACCGCATCGAGATCGTCTCGCTAGCATTCACGCGCCTCGTTCGCTCGGTTCGATTCAAGATGTTCTGCGAACAGGCTCAAACCGAAGAAGGGTCTGCCACTTCCAGCCACGACCGCTTCGATCAACGAGGTACGATGAATGGATCAATTGTACGCCGAGCGGTTCGATAGCTCCCAGAGTTCGGAACACCGCCCATTCATTTCGGTGGCAATACCCACCTTCCGCCGACCGGAGATGGTGCGCCGTGCAATTGAAAGCGTGCTGCAGCAGGAGCACGCCGACTGGGAAATGGTGATCAGCGACGACGAAGGTCCGGAAGGCGCGACTTGGAGCATCCTGTCCGAGCACGCGCGGAGCGACCCGCGCATTCGCGTTATCGAGAACCACCGCGGCCGGGGCCAGGTTGAGAATACCAACAACGCGATGCTCGCATGTCGCGGCGACTGGATCAAAGTGCTGCACGACGACGACTGGCTCACGCCAGGATCGCTTGCGACTTTTGCGGAATTGGCGAGGACGTACCCCGCCGCTGCGTTCATGACCTCCACATCTCATCTCGTTCAGGACAGCGGCATAAGGTACCGGCGAGGACGCCAGGTTTATCTGTATTCGGGCCAGCAGTGCCTGGCGGATCTCTATCTGGCGGGCAAGACCCGATTGCTTGGGATTGTCCCGTCGACCCTGCTGATCAACGGCAAGGTCATCCGGGCCGGTTGCCTGATGCGAAACTACAAGTCGATCAGTTGGGGCGTGGACCAACTGTTCTTTCTCGATCTCGCCTGCCAGGGCGACATGGTGGCGATCGACGACGGTCTTGTGTTCTACGACACGACCAACCACGCGAGCATCACGGCATTGGGATCGTTCCCTCAGATCGACCAGGAGACCATCGAACTCAAGCACCTCGCCTGGAGCCTTCTGGAGGATAAGCGCGGACTTCCCGATCCTGAAACGATGGTGCGTGCATTGCGGGTTGCCCGGCTGCGCACACGGATCCGTCAGCAGCCCCTGAGCGCAACGATCCGCGATGCGCTTCAAATCTTGCGCCCCTCGGTTTTGAAGGCGGCCAACCTGGCGATCCGAGCCTGGGCGCGCGCACCGGGTGCGATTGCAACCTTACCGGGGATCGCTCATTGCACGGATTTCCTGTGAGCTCATTCGGCAGTCCCGGCGTCAGAGTTGCCACAGCTGCGTTTGAGACACCGAGATAGGTGACCAAAAATCAGTCCCTCCCAAAGCCGCTCCCGTCTCCCGATCCGGAGCGCACCGAGGAAGCCGGACGGGAGTATGCCGCGGCCCATCGGTCGCGGGAATTTTTGGCAATGCGGCGGACTTGACTGCCGCGCGCCCGCATAGACATCGGGCGCAGCTGTTTCGATGATCGCCAGGCCCTTGCGCTCTCGGTCGGAGATCATCCAACCGATGCCAGCCATCCGAATGAAAAAATCTGCCCTGCGAGGGTGCCGGTCAGGCAATACGCAAGTCTCCGTGGCCTGCCAATCGAAGACGATAAGGAAACCGTGCCGGCCTCGAGATGCATTTGCGTATGCGAATGCGGGGCAGGAAAATTTGGCAATTATGTGCTGAAACGAACAGAGGCGCGGTGAGGGTCGACTAAACTCGGATTCGCTTGGTCTTTGCCAAGGGCCAAGCATCCCCAAGCGGCCCCGGCCTTCACCCCTATCAAGCCCCACCGGCCGGGGCCGTCTTCAGGGACGAGCCTGTTTCCTGGCGTGGCAGCCTTTGATTTCGGGAGTGACGCGATTTGTGGCGCAGAACACAACCTGACGACGAATACCTGTGGTAGGATGCGACGCATTGCAACGCCAAGGGTCGTCAGCGCCCCGCGTGGGAACCGTATTAGGGTTGAGCTGTTGACCTGTTTCATAGATGGGCTCAATTATGATCGACGCTGCTAAATGCGAGGAACTCGCAAATCAATACAAGGTCCTCTCTCAAGCATCCGGGGTTTCGGCGGAGAGGGCCTTCCTGTTGAAGAACATCGCCCGGAGCCTCACTGGCGTGGCGAGCCAATTGGACAGGCTGGCCGCCCTGACGAGAGACGAAGCAAGGGTCACGCCGCCACAGCTGTAGGCGGACGCAAGGCGGATCCAGACCGTCCGTAAAAGCAACTATGATTGACCTGGTTTCAATGGCGCGCCCCGCGTCCAGGTCTACGATTGCCCAACCTGCAAGCGGCGGTCCGGAATTCTCGTCGGCCAACGGGCGAAATAATTAGGAACGGTCCTCTCAAGGCGGGGTTGGCGGCGATACTCTCGCTGAGAGGCGGCGCCATGGTCCGGTACTTTTTCGATATCCGAGACGACACCGGCCTCTATGCCGACGAAGAGGGACTGGAGTTTCGGACCCAGCGCGAAGCAGAGATCGAGGCGACGCAAACGTTGAGCGGCCTCGCGCGCGACCTGGCGGGACACGAGGATCGAACAGACGTTGCGATCGAAGTCCGCACCGACGCCGGGCGGGTGTTCCAGGCCGCCCTCATCTTCGAGCCGCCGACGACGAGGCAGTAGGTCGCCACGGCTTGCCACAATGGGCGTGCACGTCGCGACGGAGCAACGCCGCCTCAGTTGGGCGGCCTCCCCATCTCATCATGCATCGATTTAGTCCCGGGCGCCCTGTGAGGGGTCCCGCCTGATCGGCCCATTCCCCGAAGCGTTCGCCCCGCTCATCGGGGATAGGCGATCCACTTCACTTTGCCCCTTCCACTTTGCCCCATCTCGGTCTGCCGTGCGGGCGGCGGTTCGTCGTCATGCCTCCGATCGAACTTGAATTTAACGCTACAATTTGTAACGCTCACATCAGTAGCGCTACTTTTCGTACCGTTCGATCAACCTCAGGAGGCATGATGAAGGCAATCCTCAAGATCGCTTTGGCGCTGTCTGTCCTCGCCGGCTCGGTGCCGGCGCAAGCCCAGATATCGAATGCCGCGACGGCATCGGGCGCCCCGAAGGTCGGCGTAAAGGTGACGAGGAAGTCTCAGTTGCACGACGGCTGCCACAGCCGGCACGCCCAGATGATTGGCAAGCCCTGTCGTTAGAAGCCCTGCCGCTAGAAGCCGTGCCGCTAGCGGGCAAGCGATTCAAAGATCAAGTGATTCAAAGATGATGAGAGGCCGCCTCGGTTGGCGGCCTTTTTGATTTTTGCCGATCCTCCGCATTCGTCACCCTTTGACTGAAGATGACGCGCATCAAAGACGCAGCCGCCGTGCGCCGTCATAATTCCGCAATCCTGCGGCATCGAAGCTTTCTGCGATGCCCGGCTTTCTTCGGGATGGAATCGCAACGATGGGGACCTGGAACATGACGGAAGACGCGCACCCCAATGCTGTCGGGCGCACTCACCTCCTGGCGGCGGCGCACGAGGAGATGGTGAAGTTCGAGCGGAAGGAAAACGAGTTTCGCAAGAAGGACCGCGAAGAGCGCGCCGCCGAACTCCGCCTTCCCCTGGGTGAGATCAAGGTCCACTAAGCCCGCCGGCGGGCGGCTGCGCCGCGATGGGCGGGTAGCCGCCGTACCGGCCGTCGGGAATGCGCGTCGCAGGATTGGGCCGGCAGAGCCAGCCCCTGTTCATGTCGAGGATCCGGCAGTGCGCTCGGGGTGCGCCCTGGAGCCGTTGCGCGGCATTTAAGGTATCTAAATACCACAGCTAAGCCATTGATCGCACAACGAAATCGCCCGACCCCCTACTGTGCATGGGGTTGTTTTCCATGTTTTGAAAGGGCGCGGCAGCGTCCTGGGTGCCCACCCAGGATCGAAGCGCCTGCTTTAGCCCGGTCCGGCCTTGGCTGCCGTCCGCCGGTACGCCTTACAGCAGCGCCAGCAGCACGAGGCCGATCACCAGCACGACGAAGCCAGCCGCCGTCGCGGCGGCGAATGACCGCTCTACGTTATCCATGATGCCACCCCGCTGCCGGCGCACCACGTTTCCCCCATGGCGTCGCCGACGATACGAAATCTCGCCGAGGGGTGTGGCTCCAGTGGTGCGATCGGGTGGCCAAATTGGGACGCGTGCGGGGCCAGTCTGCGGCCTCCCGACGCGGATTTCGGTGTCGGCCGTCAGGCACCCGTAAGCCTGGTCTCCTAGTCTGGCTGTGCCCGGTGGACCAACACCGGGCCTCCATACACAGTCGAGGACCCCGCTCTGCCCCGAGCGGGGTTTTCTGTTTGCGGGCGCGGACGCGCGGCAGGTTGAAAGCCGATCTGCCGGCCCTGTCAGGCTGTCGTAAGCTCAACCGGCTAGGGTCGTCTGGCTACGGTGTTGCAGCCCAGCACCTCAGCCTCCAATAACCTTTCACCCGCTTGGCTCTCCCCAAGCGGGTTTTTTTATGCCTGCGGGCCGCCTCACCGAGCCCTCTCCTCTCGCGTCAGCCGCAGCGAGAAGGCGCGGATCGCAGGCGCTGCGAGCAGCACGATCGGCAGCATCGCGGCCCACGCGATCAGCCACGACATCATCCAGTGCGCGAGGAAGACCGTCGCGCCAGGAGCGGGAAAGCTGGCGATGCCCGCGGCGATCAGCGAGGTCAGGCCGGACTGGATGACACCGAAGACGAAATGGGAGTAGCGGCGGGGAATGCCGAGCATGACGCGCCCATGTTGTTTGCCGTCATGAAGCCAAGCAAGGCATATGCCGCAGCGCGCATGGAGTGGACTTCGACGTACACCGCCGGCGCTGGATCAGTGCCGCGAATCGGACAGCGGCGCGCGCCGCCTCGCGTCAGTGCAATCGGGCCGGCTCGATAGTCCTTCGAAACGCCAGAACGTGACGACGCTGGTCTCGCCGCACTCTTCGCAGACGAGCTTCTCGTCACCGAGCATGAAACGCGCGCGCTTGAAGCTCGATGAGGACGCGGGATGCCGGCAATGGGGACAGGTCAGCGAGAAATTCCGTGCACCCCAGCGCAGCACAAGATGTCTCAGCCAGCTCACACCTTCCCCTTCGTGACATCGCGTTCGAACCGTCGTTCACAAGCAGAGCATAGATATATGACACGCAAAAGTGGAAAAGTATCGGCCACACCTGTTCGCTTCGAATGGCGGCAGCAACGCGCGCCGCCTTGGGTTCCACAAGATGCGGAATGGAATCCGGACCGCGCTTCGCAGCGATGTGTCAAATGCGCGGATCTCGCGTTCCGGGGTTCTCCGACCATGAACAGAGTTCCTCGGTACGGACGGTTGCACGGCAAGACCGCGTGAATTGCCATGCTTTGCCCGGATTCCGTGCACGGTTTTCGGAACCTAATTTCGTTTGTTTCGAACCGCGCGCGGTTCCAAAGATTACCGTGAACTATCCAAGGCTTACCGCCAAATTTCGCTTGTCGCAGGAATAGGGTGACGCCCAACATGTTCACCGGTGATGGAGGGTGAATCGTGGAGGTGACCATGAATCACAGGGGCGTTGAGTTCACTGTTGCCGAGACGGCGCTTCCCGGGGTCTGGCAGTGGCAGTTCCGCATCGGTGACGAGACCAGGACGGGCAAGACCGAGACGAAGATCGATCTGTTGGCGATCCGGCGCGTCCAGCGGCGCATCGATCGGGAGCTGAAGGCGATCGGGCGCAAGACCGCATGAACAAACCACCCGAGCCGGGTTCAGCAACCACGCGCGCCCGCGAGGTGACGTCCGTAGCGGCCCGGAATTGATCTGTCCCAAGTTTGGGACTGCACTGCGCGCGCCCATGGCCCGGGAGGCGGGACCATCATGTGACCGGTGCCAGCCATGCCGCGCTACTTCTTTCGAATTCGGAACGGCCGCTATTCCGGCTGCGCGGACCAGGCGACGGAATTTGCCGATCGCGATGCGGCCTGGAAGATGATGACCAGCATCTGCGCCGACATGGCCGCCGGCCTCGCGCGCAAGCTCAACGAAAACTCCGAATGGCACATGGAGCTGCTGGACGAGGCCAAGGAGCCCGTGTTCCGGATCCGCATCATCGCCGAATCCTTCGAGGAGACTTGACGTCTAGTCGGCGCTGGGCAGCCGCCGCATGGTGAATTCGATGTCGCCGCCCGGCAGTTCGCGCCAGGTCTCGACCGCGCTCATATAGCCGGCCTTGGGGTAGCGGGCGAAGAAAGCCTCCGCCCTCGCCCGCGCCGCCGGGCGCGGCAGAGTGAAAGTCTCACGCAAGAAGCCGTCGCCGCCGCGCTCGCCCGGCTTGCCGCCCATCTTGCGCCGGCGCGCCATCCGCTCGGCGAGATCCCGCGGACGATCGGCCATGCCGTTCCTCCTCAACGCAATACTCTCTCGGAGATGTAGGAAGCAGGCCGGCCGAAGAGGAGTCCCGGCCGGAGGCATCAGCCGCCTCCGATCGGGGACAAGGTCAATTGGCGGTCGTGCCGGACTTCTTCTTGGGCGCGCTGGTTGCGGCCGATGCCTTCGGCGCAGCCGCCTGCTTCGGCGGGTCGGAACGCATGTTGCCCCAGGGATCGTTGGACGCCTTGGAGTCCGGAATCTTCTTCAGCGTTTCCTTGTAGGCCTTGTCACGCTCGGCTTCCGCGGCCTTTTCCTCGGGGGTCTTGCCCGGACCTTCCTGCAGCAAATTGAGATTGGGCATTTGCGCGTAGGCCGGTCCCGCCAGCACGGCCAGCAGCACCGCCGCCATACGGAAAAGCTTCATCATTGACTCCTTGATCATCCATGAAGGGCGGGTCAACCGCGCCTTGTCGTTCTTGTCAACGGCCCGCTAGGCCGAATGGCGCGCTAGAGCCGGTCCGATCTGCACGATTTCGGCGCCTGCAGCCAGTCGTCCCAAATCGGGCCGCATCTGGTGCACCCGTCTAGCGCGAGACCCAGCGCTATCAACCCAAACACAAGGACACACCGACGCAACATCGCCCACCCGTTCCCAAGCGCGGTATCATATCGGCCCAAGTCAGGCATTTTCAAGCCGACAGAGCCGACCGAAGACCGAGTGACTTTGCCGCGCCGATGCGCGCAGAATAGCCGAAACATCCAGCAACACAGGGGGGACCGACAGCAATGCCATCGCAGCCAGAAGCCGAGTTCGGCATCGCTGAGGCCAGACGCATACTCGGCGAGGTCTTTGCGCCCTGGGTCCAGGATCTCAACCTCGCCGTCGAGCGCCTCGAGCACCTGCCGCCGCCGGACGAGCCGGACTGGCAGCCGGGCGCGCTCCTGCGCATGCCATTCTCGGAGCGGCTGTGCCGCAACGGCGGCGTGGTGTGCGGCCAGGCGCTGATGGCGCTTGCCGATACCGCGATGGTGATCGCGAACCTCGCCGCCAATCGCGGCTATCGTCCGATGACGACGGTCGACCAGACCACGCATTTCATGCGCGCGGTCTCCTCCTCGGATGTGCTCGCCGACGCGCGCGTCGTGCGGCTCGGACGCACCATGAGTTTTGGCCGTGTCACGCTGCTTTCGGCCTCCGACAACAAACAGGTGGCGATGGTGTCGAGCGCGTTCGCGATGCTGCCAGGCTGAGCATCATCCAAAAAGAAGAGAGCCGCGTGAGCGCGCAAGGCGCTCCGCGGCTCTCCAATCAATTCCGCATCGAAGCGAGGGACTGAAGCGCGATTGCGTCCGCGCTTCGGTCAGCTTCAGGAATTACTTGCCGAGAATTTCGTCAGCCGCGGTGACGACGCTGACGGTCGGATTCTTTCCGCAATAGGCACCGAACTTCTTGGCGTTCTCGATGAACACCTCGGTGTCGATGATCGCGTTGTCCTCGTCGCCCTTGTACCAGCCGTCCATCCAGGTCAGCACGACCGCGATGTTGTCTTCGCCGCTCTCGAGGAACTGCTTGCAGGTCATGGTCGAGAGGTCCCACTTGACGGCGTGGGCGGGCATCGATGACAGCGAGAGCGCTGCGGCGAACAGAAGCGAAAGCGTGGTCTTCATCAATATCTCCATCGGCGCGTAACGCCATAAAGGAAGGGCTTGTGAGGGAAGTCGGCGGGAAGTGACTCACCGCTCCAACGTCGTAAACGAAGTCTGAAGCGCTGTGCAAGTAGCGCCAGTATTGAGTTTATTTCAACGTAATTTCTATGCACTACTTCACAATCATCGTTATGGATTAATGCCGATGATCGAGAAACGTGCAGCGCAGCGTTACCGTGTTTTCAAGGGTGGAACGATCACCTTTGAAAGCAGCGGCATCGCGTGCACGGTGCGAAACATGTCGGAAGGCGGCGCGGCGATCGAGCTCGATTCCCCCGTCATATTGCCGAAATCATTCACGCTCTCGATCGCGCGCGACAATTTCGTACGGAATTGCCGCACCGTATGGCGCAATGACAGGCGCATCGGCCTCGCTTTCGTGCGATAGCGCGCACGATGTGAACAACCGTTCGCATCGCATACACAACGCAGCATCATGCTTGCTTTATACGACGTCGACGACGCCAGCGCAGGCTCGCGATGATCAGCAGGATGATCGCGAACACAATTGCTGACGACGACACCCAAAATCGTCCGCCCGGACGATCGATGGTGCGCGACCACAGCGACGGCCCTTCACCCGACCGCGCCAGGCGAAACGCAACGACGCTGTCGCCGATCGAGGTGCCGACCTCGGAGTGGCCGCCCGCGCCGATCGCGACATACTGCTCGCCCTTCCAGAGATAGGTCATGGGGTTGGCGACGCCGGGCACCGGCAGCCGGCCTTGCCACAACTCCCGGCCGCTTCGCGCATCGAAGGCGCGCAGATAGGCATCCATCGCGCCGGTGAAGACGAGACCGCCTGCGGTGACCGCGAGCCCGTTGACGAGCGGCGCGCCCCACGGCAGCGGCACGCCGAGCGGCGCAAGGTCTTCCGTGGTACCGACCGTCGAACGCCAGAGGATCTTGCCGGCTTTCAGATCGATCGCGACCATCTCGCCCCAAGGCGCCTTGTTGCAAAGAAGCCCGAGCGGCGACATCACCACCGCGCGCGACATCGCGAACGGCGCGCCCTTCTGCTGGCCGAAATCATGACCGGGAGGCGGATCGAATCCAGCCGCCTCCGCACGCGGGATCAGCTTGATGAGATGAACGGCGCGGGCGGTGTTGGCGTAGAGGATTTGGTTGACCGGGTCGAAGGCTGCGCTACCCCAGTTGACGCCGCCGCCGGTGAAGGGAAACTCCGCCGTGCCTTGCGTCGAGGGTGGGGTGAACAACCCCTCGTTACGTGCCTCCGAGAACTGCCTTTCGCAAGCGGAGCGACCCAGGCCAGGGAGGAGCGAGAGCGCATCCTCAGTCGAGATTCTTTGCGATGTCAGCGGCGGCACATGCGTCGGGAATGGCTGCGTCGGCGACAGTCGTTCACCTTCCGCGCCGCCTTGCGGCACCACGCGCTCTTCCACCGGCCACACCGGCTTGCCGGTATCGCGGTCGAGCACGAAGACAAATCCCTGCTTGGTCGGCTGAATCACGACATCGCGCTGGCCGTCTCCGGTGTCGATACGCGTCAGCGTCGGCTGCGACGCCAGGTCGTAATCCCAGACGTCGTGATGCACGGTCTGGAATGCCCACACGAGCTCGCCGGTCTCGATGCGCAGCGCGACCACCGAATTGGCGTGCTCGTTGTTGCCCGGCCGCTTGCCGCCCCAAAAGTCCGGCGACGGCGAGGATGTCGGCAGGAAAACCAGCCCGCGGGCCGCGTCGACCGACATTGGCGCCCAGACATTGGCGTGACCAGCTTCGACACCGTCGCGCTTGAGCGGCTCGAAGGTCCAGCGCGGCTGGCCGCTGCGCGCATCGAACGCGCGCACCACGCCGCTCGGCGCGTCGACGCGGCGGTTGTCGCCGATCGCGGAGCCGATCACGACGACACCGCGGCCGACCGCCGGCGGCGAGGTGATCTGGAGTTCGCCGGGCCAGTCCAGCTTCATGCCGATATCCGGCCTGACCTCACCGCCAGTACCGAAACCGGCGCAGGGAATCCCGGTCTTTGCATCGAGCGCGATCAGGCGGACATCGTTCGTGCCCATGAAGATGCGCGATCGGCAGGCGGCATTCGCGGGCGCCTCATCGTCGATCCAATGGGTCACGCCGCGGCAGACATAGCGGTTGGCGGGCCGCTGATTGGTCGCGATCTTTGGATCGAAGCGCCATTTCTGCGCGCCCGTGCCGGGATCGAGCGCGATCACCTCATTGAAGGGCGAGCAGAAGATCAGGCTGTCCTCGACGAACAACGGTGTCGCCTGGAATTTGGTTCGCCGCATCACCTCGGGCGGCCGCGCCGCGAGATCGCCGGTATGGAATTCGAAGGCCCGAACCAGATTGCCGACATTGTCGGGCGTGACCTCCCGCAAAGGCGAGAAGCGTGAGCCGCCGGGATCGCCACCCCAGCTCTCCCAGGCGATGCCTGGCCACGAGGAAAACAAGAGGAGCACGATGGCGGCGGCCGACTGACACAGACGGCTCGCCAACGCCCCCCTCATTTATTTGGGCTTCTTGGCAGGTTCAGCCGGACGGGCTCCGCCCCACGGGTCGTACTTCTCCTTGGGCTCCGGAATGCGCTCGAGCGCGGCCTTGTAGGCCTTTTCGTCGACCTTGGGCTTGTTGTCCGACTTCGCTTCGTTCGGCTGGCCTCTGCTGCGGCCCTGCGCCTGCGCCGACGCAGCCGTTAGTGCGAGCACGGCGGCCGCGATGACCAAAATCCGCATTGATGCAATCCCCCTCGTCTGGGGCACAAATTAGCCTGCAATCCCGTAATAGCAAATGCCGGGGGGCCGGGATTTCAGCAAATCTTGATCGGCCGGGACTTTGCCGGATCGCATTCCTGCCTATCTGTTGGCCCGCAGGGGACCTTCACGGATGTTGCGGATTGTTGCTCATGCGGCGCTGCTGGCCAGCGCCCTCGCACTCGGTTCTTGCGGCTTCGCCGACAGCCGCGCGCCGGTGCCCGAGTTCATGCGCCTGAAGGAAGCCGAGCAGCCGCCCCCCGAAGCGCCCCCTGACGTCAAACGCGTGGTCCGCGAGCAGATCAACGTGGTCTTCCTCAACACGTCCTATCCGCGCGAGGTGCACGTCGCGCCGCCCCATCGGGAGGTGCGGGGACCGGGCTGGACCGCCTGCGTCCGCGCGCAGCTCACCTCCGCCACCGGCTCCACGCTCGGCACCCAGATTTACATCGTGACGATCTCAGGGGGAAACGTGGTCGATCGCCGCCGCGCGGAAGCGGACGACATCTGCGGGACGGAAACCTACGAGCCGATCTAGGAACAAATCACGCCGACACGCGCTCCGGTTCCGGGAAAAACCTGTAGTTCGACCCGGAACGATCACCGCCTCCCCTTCTTGTTACCCCCGAGGGCAGTTTCGGAGGAGGACACGATGAGGACATTCACGATCGCACTACTGGCTGGCGTCGGCGCCCTCGCTGCGGCGAGCGGCGCGAAGGCCGCCGACATCTACACGACCAGCGAATACGCCAACCCTGAGCTCGTCCAGGAAGTCCGGCTTGTCTGCGATGACGCTGGCAATTGCTATCGCACCCGTGGCGGCTCGCGCGTGATCGTGCGCGACTCCTATAACGCCATGCCGCGCGATCGCTATTACGAGCGCCGCACCTATCGCGACTGGGACGATGGTCCGCGCGGTGGCGTCGGCATTCGAGCGCCCGGCGTCAGCGTGGGCGTCGGTGTCGGCGGGGACCGCTGGTAGTCACTGAAGCTGTCACAGGGCAGGACCGGACGAGATCCACTCGCCCGGTCCTGTCCATGTCAGGTTTCGAGCGGATCGGCCGGCGCGACGAAGCGCGTTGACGACGGGAGCTGCGCGATGAAGCGGGCGAGCACCATGCCGGCAAACATCGCGGCGACGAAGATGAAAGCGGACGCCGAGCCGAATCCGAGCGCGGTGAGCGCAGGGCCCGGACAAAAGCCGGCGAGCCCCCATCCGATTCCGAAGATGGCAGGACCGGCGACAATTCTCGGATCGATGTCCTTTCGCGTCGGAAGGTAAAAGCGGTCCGCGAACAACGGTCGCGCGAGTTTCAAGACACGGCTGAATCCGATGAAGGTTACCGCGACCGCACCTGCCATCACGAAAGCGAGGCTCGCATCCCACGTTCCGGCGGGAATGCCGGCGACGTCCAAAAAGTTCAGCACCTTGGCCGGATTCGACATGCCGGAGACGATGAGCCCGATACCGAAGACGAGGCCGATCGCGAATTGAATGAGGATTGTCATCGTCGTCAGCCCCAGTGCCGCATCACGTAGACAGTGGCGATGCCCGCCGACATGAAGGTGATGGTCGCGACCAGCGATCGCAGCGACAGCCGCGAGAGGCCACAGACGCCATGGCCGGACGTGCAGCCGCTGCCCCAGACCGCGCCGAAGCCCGTGAGCAATCCGGCGACGATCAGCACCGGCGTTCCCGCCGCGATCGTTTGCACCGGCAGGTTTCCGCTGACGATGCGCACCAGGATGGGCGCGGCGACGAGGCCGGCGACGAAAGCGAGCCGGCCGGCGAACTCGCGGTCCTCGTAAGGCGGAAACAGCCGCGCCGCGATGCCGCTGACACCGGCGATCCGTCCCGTTGCCCACATCAGGAGCACGGCGGACAGGCCGATTAACGCGCCACCAAGGAGCGACGCCATCGGCGTGAAAGGTGTGGCGATCATTGTGATCCTCCAGGTCGAGAGCTTCCATCATGGCACGCCGCGGCGGCCCGAATGCTCAATGAGACGTTAATATTACCATTCGAATTGAAGCGGCGTCCCAACGGAATTTTCCAATCTTTGCGCTAAGCATGACCTTCTGAACGGGGAACGACGGGACGTGGTCGATATCGCGCATCAGGCAGCGATCAATCCGGCATCGGCAAGGGCTGCCGCGGCAACGCGCGCGCTCGTCCCCCTCACGTCCATCGATCCCAGCCAATGGCGCGCGCTCGCCCAGCGCGTGATCGAGCCGAACGGCTATTACCTGCCGGGCTGGGAGCTCGCCGTGAGCGAGACCGCACGCGGCCGCACCGACGCCTCGGCGCTGCCCGCCTACGACGGCTCGTCGGCGCGGCTGATCGGGCTGATGCCGGTGGTCTCGCTCTGGCGCGCCTGGAAGATCCCCCTGCCCGCGCTGGTGAGCGCGCATCCCTATGGCACCCTGTGCAGCCCGCTGATCGACCGCGATGCGCCGATCGAAGCGGCCACGCGCCTGTTGCAGCAGGCGCGCGAGGTGGGAGCGCATGCGCTCGTGCTGAACGACGTTGCGCTCGACGGCGCGGCGATGAGTTCGCTCAAGGAGGTTCTCAATCGCGACGGCCTGAAGCCGCGTATCCTCTCCTCCTACATCCGCGCCAGCCTCGACGCGACGCAGGATGGTGAAGCGCTGTTGCATGGCGCGCTCGGCGCCAAAAAGCTCAAGGAGCTGCGTCGCCAGCGCCATCGCCTCGAAGAGCACGGGCCCGTCGCCTTCGCGGTCGCGCGCAAGCCCGACGAGATCGGGCCGGCGCTCGAAACATTCCTGCAACTCGAGGCCAGTGGCTGGAAAGGCAAGCGCGGCACCGCGCTGATCCAGCATGCGGGCGATGCGACTTTCATTCGCCGCGCTGTTCCCGCGCTGGCGGAGACCGCGCAGTGCGAGGTCGTCACGCTGCGCGCCGGCACGACGCCGGTGGCAGCCGGTATCGTGCTGCGCCACCAGGACCGCGCCTTCTTCTTCAAGCTCGGTATCGACGAACGCTTTGCAAGATATTCGCCGGGCGTGCAGCTCACGCTCGACCTCACGCGGCATCTCTGCGCCGATCCGGCCATCGCCAGCGCGGACTCCACGGCGAGCGCCGACCACCCCATGATCAACCCGATCTGGCGCGGGCGCTTTGCCATCGGCGACGTGCTGATTCCGCTGCGGCGTCACGATCCTGTCGTCGCGCTCATTCACTCGGCGCTGGTTGGCCTCAACGTCGCGCACGACGGCGCGCGACGCGTGGTGCGTCTGCTCCGCAAATAAGCGAAAGCTACTCTGCCGCCTGCGCGTTGATCTCCGCCGAGACCTCGCGGATGGCGCGGGCGAGCAGGTTCGGATCCTGCGCGCCGGACACGGCATATTTTTGCGCGAACACGTAGGTCGGCACGCCGGAGATACCCTTCTCGGCGGCCTCCTGCGCATCGGCCGACACGCGCGCGACGTCCTCGTCGGTGGCGAGGCGCTTGCGCACGTCGTCGGCATCGAGGCCGACATCGGCGGCCGCCTGCACCAGCACGTTCACGTCAGTGAGGTCGCCGCCGTCGCGGAAATACAGCTCCATCAGCCGCTGCTTCATCTCGGGCGCCTTGCCGATCGCCTCGGCCCAGAGGATCAGGCGGTGACAGTCGGTGGTGTTGGGCTGGCGCGCGACCAGATCGGGCTTGTAGACAAGGCCCTCCTCGCCCGCGGCTGCGACGACGCGGCCGGCAATGCCCTTATAGGCTTCGACCGACCCGAACTTGGTGGTGAGATAGTCCTCGCGGCTGATGCCCTCGCGCGGCACCCACGGATTGAGGAAAAAGGGACGGAAATTGAGTTTGACGGGAACGTCGGGAACGAGCGCGAGCGCGCTCTCGATCCGGTGCTTGCCGATATAGCACCAGGGGCACACCACGTCGGAGACGACATCGATCTGGAGCGGTTTCAACGTGCTCATAGCGCCTCCTTCGGGCGATGCGGGTTTGTCCCAAGATAAGCAGAACCCGCCCCGAGGCAAGGGCGCTAGGTCATAGCTGCTGCCATCTGCTTGAGCCGCTCGGCGGTGCGCTCGTCCGCCGGGAAGAACGTCTCCAGCGCCAGCTCCGACAGCGTGATGTCGACAGGTGTGCCGAACACCATGGTGGTGGAGAAGAAACTTAGTATCTCTCCGCCATGGCGCAGCTTGAAGGGAATCGCGACATTATCGCTCGACAGCGGCCCCGAGCGCGCCGGGATGGGATAGCTCTTGAGGTCGTTATAGAGCTTGATCAGCTCAGGATCGGCCGTCGCCTCGCATTGCCGGTGTAGCCGCTCCAGCAGGTGCCCGCACCACTCCGCGAGATTGACCGTGCGCGGCGCCAGCGCTTCAGGGTGAAACGCGAGCCGCAGCACGTTGAAGGGCTGACCAAGCAGCCGCTGCGGGATGCCTTCGAGCAGCGGCGCCACCATGCGGTTGGCGGAAACCAGATTCCAGTGCCGGTCATAGGCCAGCGCCGGATTGGGCTCATGCGCCCTGAGAACGAGGTCGATCGCCTGGCGAGCTGATTTCAAGGCGGGATCCTCCAGCGGGCGCTGCGGAAACGCCGGCGCATAGCCGGCCGCGACCAGCAGCACGTTGCGTTCGCGCAAGGGTACCTCGAGACGTTCGGCGAGCCTGAGCACCATGTCGCGCGAGGGCGCAGCGCGGCCGGTCTCGACGAAGCTCAAATGCCGCGCGGAAATCTCGGCCTCGCCCGCCAGATCGAGCTGGCTCATGCGGCGGCGTTGCCGCCATTCGCGCAAATGGTCGCCGATATGGACGGGCTGGCTGCGTTCGGCCTGTGCCGTGGATGCATGTGCGTTCATGCTCGAAAACCTAGCATGCGGATTTCAGCCCTTCCATTACCCGCGAGGTAATGAATATTGGCATGTAACCATCTGAAATCGCTTAATCTCTCTTCGCAGACTCTGCTCGACACCAATACCGGACGAGCAAAGTTTGCGAAGAAGGGGGCAACGTCGCCCGCATCACGTGCGAGCTCGCCGCAGCGCAAGTGACCGCGATGAGGCATGCGCACGCTGGAAGTAAAGATTAGGGATGACCTGCACCGCCAGAGGACCGCCGCCTATGAAACGGCCGCTCCGGAAACCTTGTCGAAAAGGTGCGTTCGCTCCAGATCGATGGCGACATCTATTGGGCAATCCGGCGCTGCAGAAACACCGACTTGCATCTGCGCCGTGAATGGAAATGCGCCGACGGTTCCAATCACGAGAGTATGCGGCCCGAGCGGCTCCACGTCTTTCACCATCATGCGGACGGAGGAGCCCGATGGCGCATCTTGCCGCAGCACGTGGTCGGGCCGCACGCCGAGCACAACCGGCTTGCCGATGCTCCCTGCATAGGCCGCCTCTCGGGATTTCGGCAATCTCAACGTCGTACCCGAGGGTTCGGTGAAGATCAGTGCACCGTCGCGAGCGGCAATCTCCCCGTGGATGAAATTCATGCTGGGCGCGCCCATGAAGCCCGCGACGAAGAGATTGCTTGGTTTCTCATAGATCGTGATCGGATCAGCCGCCTGCTCGATGCGGCCGCGATTCATCACCACGACCCGATCGGCCATGGTCATAGCTTCGACCTGATCGTGTGTGACATAAACGATCGTCTTGGCGAGACGGCGATGCAAAGCCTTGATCTCGGTCCGCATCTCGATGCGGAGTTTGGCGTCGAGGTTTGACAATGGCTCGTCGAACAGAAACACGTCCGGGCTGCGCACGATGGCACGGCCGATCGCCACGCGCTGACGCTGCCCACCGGAAAGCTGCTTGGGCCGACGGTCCACGTATTGCTCGAGGTCGAGAACCCGCGCCACGTCCTCGACGGCTTTCGCGATATTGGCGCGCGACTCGCCCCGCGCCTTCATGCCGTAGCCGATATTCTCACCAACAGTCATATGCGGATAGAGCGCATAGTTCTGGAACACCATCGCGCAATTACGCAAGCCTGGGCGCAGCTGCGTCACATCGCGATTACCGATATGAATGGTTCCGCTGGTGACCGTCTCCAGTCCCGCTATCATGCGCAACGTCGTGGTCTTGCCGCAGCCGGACGGTCCGACAAGCACGACAAACTCCTCGTCGGCCACACTCAGATTGAGCCCCTCGATGATCTTGTAGGGCCCATATGCCTTGCTGACGTTCTCGATCTCGACGTGCGCCATGGATTCCTTTTTCCGTCCCCTATATCGACGGCCAACAAAGCCCGGATGATGCTCACGCATCATCCGGGGCAGTCTCCGCGGGAAGCTAGTTCTTCGGTGAGAGGCCCATCGCCGCGCGATAGGCGGCGAGCTGCTTCGCGCGGCCGAACTCATCGGTCAGGCGATTCCATTCCTTCGCGACCGCGTCCAGCGCGGCCTGCGGCGTGGTCTGGCCGGCCAGCGCCTTGCCAAGCTCAATCTCCACAACCTCGGTGTAGGAGAAATAGCCGGGCAAACGCATGTCGAGCGCAACGTTCTTGCCGTTAATGGAGTCGGCCTGGGCGCCGAGATATTCCTTGGCTTCCGTCGGCGAGAAGATCTTGCTCCACAACTCCAGATTCGTGGTGTGCGACTTGCGGTAAGGGTTGACACCCGTGCCACCGGTAATCGCGGCCTTGCCGGAGACTTCAGGGCTTGTCAGCGTCTTGACGAAATCCCAGGCCGCCTGCTGGTTCTTGCCCACCTTTGGCACGGCAATCTGCCAGCCTCCGAATGCCATGAAGGGTGCCGGCAGCACTGACGGAAACTTGTCCCACTTCTTGGTTTTGGCGTTCCATATCTCGTCAGAGCCGGGCAGCACTGCAGAGCCCACCTTGCCGGAAATCTTCGATTGCTTGGGGTCGGCGGCGATCACGCCGGTGTCGCCCCAACCGATCGACTCGGCCACCTGGCCGCCGGCCACGGCGGCATTGACCTCGCCGAACGAAAAGTTCAGCGCATTGGGCGGGCCAAGCTTGGAAGCGCGAATATATTCCTCCAATCCCTTCACCCAGCCCGGATTGTTGATCTGGGCATCCATCGTTTCGGGGTCGAAGAACATCGCGCCCGGATAGTTTGGATTGTTGGTATAGGCCGCCGCGTGGCTGAAGAAGAACCAGAATTGCTGGCCACCGCGACGGAAGGCCTCCGCCGTGCCCCAGAGTCCCTTGTCGGGGCGCTGAAAGAACTCCGCGATGTCGAGATATTGCTTCCAGGTCTTTGGCGGCGCCAGGTCGTAGCCGTACTTGGCCTTGAAGGCGTCCTTCTCCTTGGGGTCGCTGAACAGGTCGGTGCGATAGGTGTAGGTGTGAACGTCGCCGTCCATCGATTGCGAATAGATCTTGCCTTCCCACACCATCAGGCGCTCACGGTAGGCCGGCTCGACATCGTCCCAATCCTTGCCGGACTGCATCTCTTTCGGCATCTCGCTGAGATAGGTGACGAAGTCGGGCAGCCAGGCCGGCGCAAAGCTGACCAGATCGAACGCCGCGTCCGATCCGGTAAGCGATGTAACGATCTTCGGGTAGAGCTCCGACCAGGGGAACTCGACCACATTGACCTTGCCGCAGGTCTTCTTGGTCCATTCGTCCGCGCCGAGCTTGAGCGCGGAGGCGATATACGGTCCGGTCTGCGACGCCACAGTCAGGGTGACGCCGGAGTAATCCGGGCTACAAGCAGCGTTCGCCTGGCTCGCGGTGCAAGCCAGCGCGAGCGAGGTGGTCAGCATCAGAAACGTCCGTCGCAACATCGTCCAGTCCTCCCTACATAGGTTTTTGCTATTTGATTGCTCCGAGCAGCAGGCCCGACCGCATCATGCGGCTGAGCAGACCTGCCATGATCATCATCGGAATGATGGCGACGAGCGCCGCGGCCGAGATCGCCCACCATTCGTCGCCGCGCTGGCTGTTCTGTCCCGCCACCAGGATCGGCAGCGTCTGCCATCTGGAATTGGTCAGGAACAGCGCGAACAGGAACTCGTTCCAGACGAAGGCGAGCGTGATCATGAAAGTCGCCAGCAGTCCGTTCATCGACATTGGCACCACGATGCCGAGGAAGATGCGCCAACTTGGCACGTTGTCGACCATCGCGGCTTCTTCGACCTCGATGGGAATGGCCTCGAAAAAGTCGCGCATCAGCCAGACCACGATCGGCAGCGAGAACGCGACGTAGCACAGCGTCAGGCCGACATAGCTGTCGATGAGCTGGAAGCCGAGCCGGCCGATTTCGCTGTAGAGGAGATACAGCGCGAAAGCCGTGACGATCGGCGGAAACATGCGCTGGCTGACGAACCAGAACAGGATGTCTTCATTGCCGAGGATCGGCCCCGGCAGCGGCAGGCGGTTGGACAGGATTGAAGCGACAAGCGCGATCGGGAACGCCAGCAGCAGCGCCTGCGCGCGGGTGAAGCCGAGCGAATTGTTGAACAGCAGATAGCCGCCGAGCGCGAGCAGGAAGAAGATCAGACCGGCGCCGAAGCGCACCCTGAATTCGAACCGCACCAGCGCATAGGCCGCCATTGCGCCGACGGCAGTCGCGATCGCCGCCGCCGACAAGCCAACGATTGTCGAGTTCAAAAAGGTCCGGAAGAACTCGCCACGGATACCCTGATAAAGATCAATGAAGGGCTGCAGGGTCGGCGTGAAATCGACGAACGGAATATAGGTCGGGCCGCCGACCACGCCCGGCGGGGTCTTGAACGCCGTCACGACCACCCAATAGAGCGGAAACGCCGTGATCAGGCACCATGCGAAGACACCGGCCGCGACCAGGCGGCGGCTCCAGCGCGACAGTCCAGTAAGGCCCTGCCCACTCATCGGTGCTTCTCCAGATGCGGCCGCAGCAGCGCCAGATAAGTGACGCCAATGATCGTGATGGCGATCAGGAACAGGAAGCTGAGCGCCGACGTGTAGCCGAGATTGAACTTCTTGAAACCCTCCTGATAGGCGAACAAGGTCAGGGTCTCGGTGTCCACACCCGGTCCGCCGCCCGTCATCACGAATACGGTGTCCATGATCTTGTAGCTCTCGATCAGGCGGATGAAGACGACCGCGGCGGAGATCGGCAGCATCATCGGAAAGGTGATGCCCCAGAACTGTTGCCAGGCGCTGGCGTTCTCGAGCTCGGCCGCCTCGTAGACATCTTCGGGGAGCGTTTGCAGGCCAGCCAGCATCATCAGGATGATGAACGGGGTCCACTGCCAGATCTCAACAGCGATGATGCAGGCGAGCGCCCAATGACCGTTGGTGAGGAACGGCAGGTTCGCCATGCCGAACATGGAAAGGAACTGGTTGAGCGGCCCCATGGTCGGATTGAAGATCATGCGAGCAACAAGCGCGACGGCGACCGGGGCCAGAAGCATGGGCAACAGCAAGGCCACGCGAAATAGCCGTTCGCCCGGAACGCGCGCGTTCAGCGCGAGCGCAACGCCAAACCCGATCACGTATTGCAACCCGACGGCAATGAACGCGATCAGCGTCGTCGTGAAGATCGCATTCCAGAAGCGCGGCTCTTGCAGGAGCGTAGCATAATTGCCGAGCCACACGACCCGCGGCGGGATCGGCGGAATCAGGCGATAGCTGAGGAAGCTCGTGGTCAACGAATAAATCAGCGGAAAGATCGAGATCGCCAGCACGACGAGCACCGCCGGCCAGATGAAGACATGCTTGATCGGATCGTTCCGCATCATGAGCAGATCATCCCTTCAACAGGGCTTCAATCTCAGCGCGCCGCGGCATGGCAGGCGCAGTCCCCGCGCGCGTCACGGAAATCCCCGCCGTAGCGGAACCGAAGCGCGCCGCTTCCAGGGGATCTGCGCCGCCCGCAAGCGCTGCAGCGAAGCCGCCCACGAATGCATCGCCCGCGCCCGCGGTTTCGACCACCTTGCCGGCGGCGAACGGGGGCACGTGTAGCGAGCGATCTCGCCCGTGAAACAGCGCCCCGCGTTCGCCGAGCGTGATCAGCGCGGTGCCCGCTCCCTTGGCCAGCAACGCTTCGCCGGCGCGGCGGGCGCCGGCAAGATCGCTCACCGCGATCCCCGTCAGCGCTTCCGCCTCGGTCTCATTGGGAACGACGTAGTCGCACAAGGCGAACAGGCCATCGTCGAATTTGACCGCAGGCGCCGGGTTGAACACGGTGATGCTGCCCGCAGCGCGCGCGATCTCGAGCCCGCGCTGCGCGGCCGCGACCGGTTGCTCGAGCTGGGTCACAAAGACGCGGCTGGTGCGGATCGCATCCGCCGCCGCATCGACGTCGCTGGGGCTGAGACCGTCGGCCGCTCCGCTCACCACGATGATGGCGTTGTCGCCGCGTGTCTCGTGGACATAGATGAAGGCGGCGCCGGTCGGCGCCTCCGAAGTCCTGGCGACGCGCGGTCGAATGCCCTCGGTTTCCCACGTCTTGATGGCAAGATCACCGAAGGCGTCGCGGCCGATCCGGGAGATGAAGGTCACGTCTGCGCCTGCGCGCGCAGCGGCCACGGCCTGGTTCGACCCCTTGCCGCCTGGTCCCATGGCAAATCCCGAGCCGGCGATCGTTTCACCGATCGCGGGCATGTTGCCGGCCCGGAAGGCCAGATCGACGACGAAGATGCCGAGCACTGCGACGCCAGTCTTGCTCATGGTCGTCACTCTCCGTCCGGCGCGATGACGCCCTTGGAAAACAGGAAGCAGCCGTAGAAGCGCCGCTCTCCCGTGGCGATCACGCAGTAGGCCGTCTTGGCCTTTTCATAGAAGGCATGGCGCTCGACCCCGACCAGCGGCCAGGAGCGTCCCTCGGCGCGGTCGATCGCGGCCTGCACCTCGCGCTGCACCGGCGGCACCTCCTGGGGCTGGCCAACAATCTCCATGCGGATTGCGGCATCGTCGACGAACGTATCGAGCGGCAGCACCGAGAGAATGGCTTCGATCGCCTTTGCCGTACTGACGTTGTCGATGCGAAGCAGCTCGCCGAACACGGTCTGGCGCGCGATGGAGTCGGCAGGAAAATTGGTGTCGCACACCACGAGGCGATCTCCGTGCCCCATTGCGCGCAAGGCATAGAGCACGTCGGCATTGAGCAGTGGATTGATGCCCTTGAGCATGTTGCGTCCCTCCCTTGTCTTCAAAATCGCCCGAACTCTGATGGTCCGGATGCCAACCCGTATCACCGCAAGGTGACGTCTTTAGTCCCCATAGGGAATCCAGATGTTCTTCACCTGCACCGCGTGGCGGAGCAGGATCGGCCCCTCGCTCGCCACCCGGTCGTACCAATCGAGCGCCAGCCCGTGGTCGACCAGCGTGCGCTTGAGGTTGCCGATCGACAGCCGCTCCGCAGCAGTCGAGGCCTCCTGCGAGCCGAACACCCAGAGCGCATCGACGTCGTCATGCTCGGCAAGGACCTTTGCGAGCGCATCGCGCTCGCCGGTGACGATATTGACGACGCCTGCCGGCACATCCGACGTCTCCAGCACCTGATAAAAATCGGTCGCTGCAAGCGGATGCCGCTCGCTTGGGACGGCGACGACGCGGTTGCCCATCGCAATCAACGGTGCCACCAGGCTGATGAAGCCCAGCAACGGGGCCTCGTCCGGACAGGCCACCCCGACCACGCCGATCGGCTCGTGCATGGCAAGCGCCACGCCGCGCAACGGCGGTGCATGGATCGTCCCCTCGTATTTGTCGGCCCAGGCCCCATAGCTGAACAGCCGTTCGATACTCGCCTCGACCTCCGCGCGCGCCTTGGCGGGCGAAACGCCGGTCATATCACCGATGCGCCGGGCGAACTCGTCGCCACGCGCGGACAGATTCTCGGCAAGGTAGTAGAGGATTTGGGCGCGATTATGCGTCGTCGCCCGCGCCCACCCCTCGGCCGAGCGCGCAGCGGCCACCGCGTTACGGATATCCTTGCGATTGCCCTCGCCGGCTTCGCCGAGGTGCTTCCCCTTCGGCGACAGCACCGCGCGCGAATAATTTCCGTCGGGACGAACCTGCTTGCCGCCGACGAACAGCTTGGCGGTTCGGTCGATCGACGGCGTGCCAAATCCGGCGCCTTCGTTAGAAGCCGCCGGCGATGGCGGCGGCACCTTCGCCCGCGCCTTCCGCCCGCTCCAGGCTTTCGGCTTGAGATATTCGTAGAGACCTTCCCGGCCGCCCTCGCGACCGAAGCCGGACTCCCGATAGCCGCCGAAGCCGACGCAGGCATCGAACAAATTGGTCGCATTGACCCAGACCACGCCGGCCTGAAGCTTCGGCGCGATATCGAGCGCCAGCCCGATGGTCTCGCTCCACACGCTGGCGGCAAGGCCATAGCGCGTGTTGTTGGCGAGCATCACCGCCTCGTCCGGCGTGCGGAACGTCATCGCGACCAGCACCGGGCCAAAGATCTCCTCGATCGCCACGGTCGATGACGGATGTACGTTCCAAAGCAAGGTGGGGGGATAGAAGCATCCCTCAGCGGGGATCGGCCCCGGCGCCTGATACTTCTCAGCGCCCTCCTTGACGCCGGTTTCGACCAGCGCCTTGATCCGCTCGAGCTGCACCGGTGCGACCACCGCGCCCATGTCGATCGCCTTGTCGAGCGGCGGACCCACGCGCAGCGTCTCCATGCGGCGGATGAGGCGCTTGCGGAATGTCTCTGCGATCCCTTCCTGCAGCAGAAGCCGCGATCCGGCACAACAGACCTGGCCCTGGTTGAACCAGATCGCATCGACCACGCCTTCCACGGCGCCGTCGATGTCGGCGTCGTCGAACACGATGAACGGCGACTTGCCGCCGAGCTCGAGCGTCAGCGACTTGCCGCTGCCTGCGGTCGACTGACGGATCAATCGCCCGACCTCGGTCGATCCGGTGAAGGCGATCTTGTCGATACCGGGATTTTCGACGAGCAACGCGCCGGCGGCGCCATCACCCGTCACCACATTCAACACGCCGGGCGGCAGGCCGGCTTCCGCCGCGAGCTCGGCGAACAGCAGCGCGGTGAGTGACGTGAACTCTGCCGGTTTCAGCACCACCGTGTTGCCGGTCGCCAGCGCGGGCGCGATCTTCCAGGCCAGCATCAGCAGCGGAAAGTTCCAGGGGATGATCTGGCCGATCACACCGACCGGGACATGGTCGGCGAATTCGCGGTCCTGCAATTGTGCCCAGCCGGCGTGATACAGGAAGTGGCGCGCGGCGAGCGGCACGTCGAGATCGCGGGTTTCCCTGATCGGCTTGCCATTGTCGATCGCTTCCAATACCGCGAACAGACGAGCATGACGTTGCAGCATGCGCGCCAGCGCATAGAGATGACGGGCACGACCGTGACCACCGAGCTTTGCCCATGACGACTGCGCCGATCGCGCGGCGCCGACTGCAGCCTCGACATCCGCTGCGATGCCTTGCGCGATCTTGGCCAGCGTCTTTCCGGTGGCTGGCTCGATCGTCGCCAGATGCTTGCCCGAAGCCGGCGCGACGAATTTACCGGCAATGAAATGCCCAAACGTCGCGTCGTGCCGCTTCAGCCAGGCGCGCGCCTCGCCGTCCGCCTCGGGAGCGGGACCATAATCCATGGTCTCAAAGTAATGTGCGATACTCATGCTCAGCCCACGGGATGACGGTTGAAGGCCGAGTAGCGGCCGGTGACGTGATGCTCGAGCTGGCGCTCGATGTCGGCGAGCAGGCTCGAGGCGCCGACGCGGAACAGATCCGGCTCGAGCCAATCGCGCCCCAACTCCTCCTTCATCAGGAACTGGTAGTTGAGCACATCCTTCGCCGTCGAGATTCCGCCGGCCGGCTTGAAGCCTATCTTGAAGCCGGTCCGCTCCTCATAGACCCTGATCATGCGCAGCATCGCCAGCGTCACCGGCAGCGTGGCATTGACGCCTTCCTTGCCGGTGGAGGTCTTGATGAAGTCAGCGCCGGCCATCATGCAGACCATCGACGCCTTGGCGACGTTGCGCAGCGTTTTGAGGTCGCCGGTTGCGAGGATCGTCTTCAGATGCGCATCGCCGCAGGCTGCGCGGAAATCCCGGACCTCGGCGTAGAGAGCGCGCCAATCTCCGGTCAGCACATGCTCACGCGTGATGACGATGTCGATCTCCTGCGCACCGTCCCTGACGGACGCCTCGATCTCCTTGAGTTTCAGATCGTGAGGCACGAGGCCTGCCGGAAATCCAGTCGAAACCGCAGCGACCGGGATGTCATGCCCATCGAGCGCTTCGACCGCGGTTGCGACGAAGCGGTGATAGACGCAGATCGCGCCCGTGTGCAGCCCGCGCCCGGCAAAGCCGAGTGCCTCGAGGAGGTCTCTTCGTATCGGGGCCCTCGCCTTGGCACAGAGGCGCTTCACCCGTTCGGCCGTATCGTCGCCGTTGAGTGTCGTCAGGTCGATGCAGGTGATCGCCTTGAGCAACCACGCCGCCTGCGCGTCCTTCTTGACGGTGCGCCGGCCCGGCAGGCTCGCAACGCGGCGCTCGGCGGCGGACAGATTGATCCGGATATCATCGACCCAGTCCATCTCGAGCGCGCGGCCGCTGTTGCGCGCGATCGGATGCGGATGATTGTGATCCCGCGCATGGGGCTGCGCCGGCACCGCGGATGGATTTGATATCAAGACGCCCTGCGCCATCGGTACTCCGCGCAATGCTAGCGAATCGGCTGAAACGGCAGATAGACTGAATGTGCCGATTGCAACATGCGATCCTCCCATCCCTTGGCCGCCGGCGCTTCTGCTGCTCCCGTCGCCGACAGCGAAACGCCTTTCGGGCCAAATGTTATTATTGTAACAGATTGACGTTGCTAAACTCACATCATTGTAAGATCATTGTCAACCGGATAAGCAAGCTCGGTGACGAAAATGACTGAAACACCGACCGCACGCCCCAGCGAGACCCGCGTCCAACGACTGCAACGGCTGCGACGCGCCGTCGAGACGAGCGGCGCACTGCATCTGAAGGACGCCGCAGAGCTGCTGAAGGTGTCGGAGATGACGGTCAGGCGCGACCTTGCCGGGCCCGAGGTGGCGCTCGCCCTGCTCGGCGGCTACGTCGTCAACGCGGCGTCGCCGACCGGGATCAAGTACACATTCGAACAGGAAATCGACCAGCACACACAGGACAAGCGCCTCGCCTGCCGATCCGCAGCCGCCTCGATCAAGGAAGGTGACACCATCTTTATCGATTGCGGCACCACGATGCAGTCGCTGGCGGATTGCCTGCCTGAGGACATGCCTCTTTCGGTGATCTGCTATTCGCTGAACGTCGCCTCGATCGTCACCCACCGGCCAGCGACGCAGGTGATGTTGATGGGCGGGCTCTACCATCCGTCGTCGCAGTCGTTCTCGTCGGACGACGGCCTGTCCTACCTGCGGCGGCTCGGGGTCAACAAGGCTTTCATCTCGGCCGGCGGCCTGCACTGGACCCGCGGCGCCAGCTGCTCGAATTTTCACGAAGTCGCCATCAAGCAGGCCGTCATCGCTACCGCGATGGAGAGCATCCTCGTGGTCGACGCCAGCAAGCTCGGCAGCCTCAAGCCGGCGTTCTTCTCCGACGTCAGCTCATTCTCGCGGATCATCGTCGGTGGCTCCGTGTCGGCAGACACGCGCAAGCACTTCCGCAGCCTTCCCGTCGAATACGTCACCAGCACGGCCTGATCCGGACGGGGGCTGGTTCGCCCGGATCAGGCTTGCTGAGCGATGCGCGGTCTCGGTGGATCGCGCATCGCTGTTTCGGGCTAGTTGCAGGCGGGCTTCGCCTTTTTGCAGGCATCCGTCAGCTCGGCCGGCGGGTCCTTCTTGAATACGGTCTTGTAGGACTCCAGCACATTCGACTGCGTCACCGGCAGCGACTGCACACCGATCCAGCCAGGCGTTTCCTTACCCAACAGCGCGTTCATCATCGCCATCGCCTCGGCGACGCCCTGGTCGTAGGGACGCTGCGAGCCGGTCGCCTTCAGCGGCCCGCCCTTGGCAATCTCGATCGCCGATTGCAGACCGAGGTCGACCGTCGTCATGGGAATATCGATGCCCTGAGCCCGCATCGAGCTCAGCGTGTCGAGCGCCGGTTGATCCCACACCGCGTACAGTCCCTTGACGTCGGGATTGCCGGTCAGGAAGTCGCCCGCGATCTGCGAGACCTTCGGCGGATCGGTGAAGTCGACCTGCTTCATCTTGATGTCAGGGCGGTTTGCTTTCATCCACTCCCGCACGCCCTTGGTACGCTCGTTGGTGCTGAAATAGTCGACGCCGAAATTGACGAGACCGATGGTGCCGCCCTGCGCCACGCAGGATGCCAGGATCTGTGCCGCGATCTGGCCATTGCCCTGGCTATCGGCCGAGACCATCGTCGCATATTCCTCGGGATGCTTCAGACCAGTCGGGATGCTGTCCATCAGCACGAGCTTGATGCCGGCTTTGGCGATCTTCTTGTAGGTCGGCGCGGTCGCGGTGAAATCGACCGGAATCGAAATGATGCCGTCCGGGTGCTGCTGGATCGTGTTCTCGATATCGGCGATCTGCTTGTCCACCTGATATTCGGCGGACGCGACGCCCGTCACCGTCACGCCGTACTTCTTCAGCGTATCGGTGATGCCCTGGATCTGGAGCTGCGACCAGTCGAGGTTGACCGTCTGCATGGAGATGCCGACCTTGAAGTTCTTCTCCTTGATCTTGGCGGCGTCGGCTTCCGACAGCGCGAGCACCTCGGGGGAAGCCGCCTTTTCGCCGTGGGGTCCCTGGCCGACGATCGACTTCGGCCCGAGCTTCGCGAGATCGACACCCTTGACGCAGGTCGCGGGCACTTCGGCGCGAGCCGACGGGATCATCGAGAGGGCGGCAGCGGCCACCAACGCAGTCAAAGGCAAGGTTTGTCGCAAGATTGGCTTCATTGTTTCCTCCATTTTTTGGTCGCCGATTCACCGGAGGGCCAGCGACCTTGCCCCTACCCGCGCAGCGCAATGAACTTGTTGTTCATGCGCCGCGCCTGACCTCGACTAGCGTTTCGTGAAAGCAACCGCGGCAACGATGATCGCCCCCTTGATCACGAGCTGCATCGGCGAGCTCACGCCGAGCAGAACAAGGCCGTTGTTGAGCGTGCCAATGATCAAGCTGCCGAACAGCGTCCCCAGGATGTAGCCGCGCCCGCCGAACAGGCTGCAGCCACCGAGGATCACCGCGGCGATGACGTCGAGTTCCATGCCCTGCACGACATCTGGCCGCGCGGCATGTGAACGCGCCGACAGCACCAGCGCCGCCAATCCCGCCAGCGTGCCGGTCAGGACAAAGGCCGCAGTCGTGATCCGTTTGGTGTTGATGCCGGAATAGAGCGCCGCGGTTGGATTGCCGCCGACCGCATAGATGCGCCGGCCGAACACATTATAGTGCAACAGCAGGATGCCGATAATCATCGCCGCCATAGTCCAGGCGATCGGAACCGGTATGCCGAGGAACGTGCCTTCGCCAAAGATCGCGAAATAGGTCTCGTTGGTGATGATCACCGGCTTTGTGTTGGTCACCATCATCGCCAGTCCCCGCGCCATGCTCAGTGAGCCCAGCGTCACCAGGAACGACGGGATCGATAGGTGCGTGGTCAGGATGCCATTGAGCAGCCCGACCAGCGCGCCGGTGCCGAGCCCGGCCACGGCACCCACGATCCAGCTGTTGTTGATCTGGCTCATCGCGAGAGCAGCCGCCATGCCTGACAGCGCCAATGTCGAGGCAACCGACAGATCGATCTGACGCGCGATGATGATGAAGGTCATGCCGACCGCGATGATCGACACCAGCGTGGTCTGGCGCCCGATGTTCAGGAAATTGTCGACCGAGAGAAACCAGGGCGAAGACAGGCTGAACACGACCAGCAGGATCACGAAGGCGATGTACAGCATGTACGGCCGCTCGCCCCGCAGCAAATTCTGGACAATCTTGCGGCGGCGATCAGATCGGGTCGACGAGGCGACCACGTTGTGAGCAGTCAGTTCGGTCATGCGGGAAGCTCTTGCAAGTGGCCCGGCCCGGAGGCCTGGTACATCTGGAGGAGATGATGCAGCTCTTCCGCATCATCGATCTTGCCGCGCGACAGCGTACGAACCACACGCCCGTTGACGATCACGGAGATGCGGTCGCAGAGCTCGATCAATTCGACGAGATCGGACGAGACGACCAGGACCCCGCTGCCGTCGCGGACGGCATTCCGGATCACGGCATAGATTTCCTCGCGTGCGCCCACGTCGACGCCGACCGTCGGTTCATCCAGGAGCAGCACGCGCGGCCGCGGATCATTCCATTTTCCGAACACGACCTTTTGCTGGTTGCCGCCGGAGAGCGTCCTGACCAGGCTGAACGCGCCCGGCGCTTTCACCGAAAGCCTGGCGACCGCGATTTCCGCACGCCTGGCGGCGGCGCGTTGCTGCATCCAGCCCCAGCGCGAGAAATGGGGAATTCGCGGCAAGGTGACGTTTCGCTCGATCGAATGGTCCAGGACCAGACCCTGCACATGCCGGTCTTCCGGCACCAGCGCGATGCCCTGCTCGATCGCATCGGCAGGCCCTCTCGGCAGCCATCCCCGGCCCTCGATCTCGATTGCGCCGCTCTCGAGCGGCCGGAGGCCAAACACTGTCTCCAAAATCTCCGTGCGGCCGCTGCCGATCAATCCGGCGAGGCCGTGGATCTCGCCCTTCAGCACGGACAGATCGACGGCGCGAAGCCGGTCGTTGGACACGTCGGACAGCGACAGAACCGGCGACGGATCCAATTCACGCTTCGCGACAGGTTCGGTGCGCGGGCCCGTGGGTGCCGATCGATCGGTTCCGACGATCGCGTTCACCAGCCGCTTCATGTCGGTCTCGGCTGTGACAAACGTGCCCGCGTTAGCGCCATCGCGCAGCACCGTGACGCGCTGCGAGATCTCGAACACCTCGTTGAGCCGATGGGTCACATAGATCACGCCGACTCCGCGGCGCGTCGCCTTCCCGATCGCATCGAACAGAATCTGGACCTCATCCGATGTCAGCGAGGAGGTCGGCTCGTCGAGGATCAGAAGCCGAACCTCGCCCATCAACGCCTTGGCGATCTCCGTCATCTGGCGATAGGCGAAAGGCAGCGAGCCGACAGCCGCACTCGCATCCAGGGGAATGCCGAGCGCGTTCAGGAACGCCTCGGCCCTGGCCATCAGCGCGCGCTGCCGGACGAAGCCGAAACGCGCACGCGGCTCACGGCCGAGCAACAGATTGTCCGCAACGCTCAAGGATTCGACGAGGCTGAGATCCTGATAAACGACAGCGATCCCCGCCTCGCGCGACTTCGCCGGGCTGTCGAATTCCACCGGCCTGCCGGCGATCTCGATCGTGCCGCTGTCGAGGGCATGAACACCGCTGAGAATCTTGATCAGGGTAGATTTTCCCGCGCCGTTCTCGCCCAGTAGCGCATGGACCTCGCCGGCGCGAACCTCGAGGTTGACGTCACGCAGCGCTCGCACGCCGCCGAAGCGCTTGTTGATGCCACTGACCATCACAAGCGAGGTCGACGACCGAGGTTCTGCTGCAACCGAACCGGACAGTTCCAAACTTTCCTCCCGTCGCCCCGCAAGACGCTGGTACGATGGTGACATATTGTTATTTTTGCAACTTATACTGTTATAATTCTATCATCTCCGTCGACCTGTCAATGGCGGATCACGTCGCGGGGCCGGATCTAGCCCTGGCCCTATCTCGATTTGTGCGGTTGCGAACGTCAGTACAGCCGGCCATGCCAGCGCGGATCTGTTCAACATCAGGAACGGACCAAGGCTTCACGACGCGCTCCATTCGCGTCCTGGCGGCAAGCACCCGATCATCAAATGGGGAGCGCGCTATCCCCAGGCCTTGAAATCAGCCTCGCTCATGACGTTCTGCCTCCCGATGATGACCGCGATGGAGAGCGCCAGCCCGACCGACGATGCGGCGGCGAATATGGCGGTGCCGTCGTCTACGTTGCGGAGCACTCGCGTCCGGTGGCGCGGGCTGCTCACCGGCTGGAGCCAGATCGAAGTCGTACCACTCGAACACCGTGCCGAGGGTCGTGGCCATCAGTTCCGCTGACGAATTTTCGTTTCGACGTGCTCAGCGTCTCCCCTCTCTGAACTCGACCCATGATTGATTTTCGGATAGGCATCCTAGAATTCCGAAGATCTTCATTCGCCAAGGGCGCGTCGCGTATGCCAATCCGTCACTGACTGGAAAGCATACCCGGCGCGGGCAAGCGTATCTTCGGACAGATGCGGGCCGACGAGCTGCATGCTGAGAGGCAACCCGTCCGCCGCCATGCCGTTCGGTAGCGTGATGGTCGGGCTGCCCGAGAAGTCGAATACCGCCGTGAAGCGCAGGATGCTGAGCAGCACGTTCGGATCGGCGCCGTATTCGCCCATCTTGGTCAGCGTTGGGATCGGAACGGGCATGGTGGGAATCAGGAGCAGGTCAATATCGCCGAACAGCGCCGCGAGGCTGCCGCAGAACTTCAACCGCTCATGATGGATCTGAGCGATCTCGACGCCGCTGATCAATCTGCCCTGCTCGATCAGCTGCGCCAGATCGGGACCGTATTCCGACTTCCGCGACGGATAAGTCTCGAGATGCGCCTCTGCGGTCTCGATGGAGCACATCGGAATCCACATGCTCACGAGCTTCTCGTAAGCTGGGAACTTGACCTCACGAATATCGGCGCCGAGGTCCGCAAGCGTACGCTCCGCTTCGAGCAAGGCGGCGACCACCTGCGGATCGATCCCGTCCTGCGTGTAGCTGCGGTCCACGCCGATCCGTAAGCCCCGCACGCCGTCACCGATCCCCGCCAGATAGTTCGGCACCGGCGCCTGAAGGGCGGTCGGATCATTGACGTCTGCGCCCGCGATGACGCCGAGCATGGCCGCGGCATCGGCTGCGCTCCGGCACATCGGCCCGACATGGTCGAGAGAGTCAGCCAGCGGGAAGACGCCGTGACGGCTCACACGTCCCCAGGTCGGCTTGATCCCGGTCAGCCCGCACGTCGCCGACGGAAACCGGATCGAGCCGCCGGTGTCGCTGCCGATCGAGCCAAAGCAAAGTCCCGCCGAAGTGGCCACGCCCGATCCGCTTGAGGAGGAGCCGACCCAGTAGTCGGTCCCCCAGGGATTGAGCGGCGCCTGGTCGTCGGGATGATGGCTCGTATAGGCGCCCTCGGTCATTTTTAGCTTGCCGAGCGTGACGGCGCCGGCGTGTTCGAGCCGGTCCACGATCGTCGCGTTGAAGGAGGGGACGAACCTAGCGTGGATCGTGGTACCTCCAGCGGTCGGCGCGAAAGTGGTGTAGCAGAGATCCTTCAATCCGATCGGCACGCCGTGCAGCGGCCCGCGCCAGATGCCCTTGGCAAGCTCGGCGTCACAGCGCTTCGCCTGCGCCATGGCCCGCTCGGCGAGGACGAGCGCGTAGCCGTGAAACTTCTGATCGAGCTTCGCGATCCGGCCCAGCATCACCTCGGTCACTTTCGAAGGTAGAAGCTCGCCGCGGCGGAACAGCTCGGAGATTTCGATGATCGACTTGTAGTGAATTGGATCTGCTGACATCTGACAGCCCTGCTGTTGTCGGAAACGGCTTCGCCCACCGGCGCCGCAGACGGCCCGGTCTCGTGACTGCGCTACTCAGGGAGCGCCTAGAACTGCACCCCGCGCGTGAGGGCACCGTCGACCACGAGGTTGGTCCCCGTGATGAAACTCGCTGCCTTGCTGGCAAGGAACACCGCACCGTTCGCCATTTCCTGCGGCGTGCCCATGCGGCCGGTCGGATTCAGCGCCAGCGCGGTCTTGTACAGCTCGGGATTGCCGTCCTTGATCTGATTCCAGACACCGCCCTCGAAATAGGTGTTGCCCGGCGACACCGAATTGGCGCGGATGCCTTTGCTGGCAAGCTGGAAGGCGAGACCTTGCGTATAGTGGATGATCGCGGCCTTGAACGTGCCGTAGGGGCCGCTCGCGAAGTCAACCTCCCGCCCTGAAACGCTGGCAATGGTCACGATCGCCGCGGCCTTGCTCTTCTCGAGATACGGCATTGCCGCATTGACCAGCCGCACGGTGCCCATCATGTCGGTGGAGAATTCCTTCTCCCAGCTCTCCTCGTCCTGTCCGATCGACAGCGCACTGACATTGGCGACCACGACGTCGATGCCGCCAAGCTTCGAGGCCATGTCCTCGACCCAGGCCTTGAGCGCCGGGCCGTTGGAGACATCGACCGAACTACCAAAGGCAGCGACGCCCTTCGCCTTGATCGCGGCGACTGCGCTATCGACGTCGGCTTGGTTGCGCGCGCAGATGCCGACATCCGCGCCTTCCGCCGCGAATGTGTCGGCGATCGCCCTGCCGATCCCCTTGGTGCTGCCGGTGACGAGAACCTTTGCTCCCTTGAGTCCCAGATCCATGTCCATTCCCTCCCTATTGACGACTTGAAAACATGCCATGCGGCCGTTCAGAGCAGGAGCTGCTCGCGGACATTGTCCTCGTTAACCTCGCCACCCGCCAGCGACTGCGCGATCTTGCCCTTCTCCATGATGTAACAACGCTCGGCGATTGCCAGGATCGTGTCGAGGTTCTGCTCGACGAAGATGATGGTGGTCCCGAGCTCGTTCCGGAACGATCTCAGCGCCTCGCAGATGTGCTGGACGATCGAGGGCTGGATACCCTCGGACGGCTCGTCCAGGATCATCAAGGACGGATTGCCGATCAGCGCGCGGCCTATGGCGAGCTGTTGCTGCTCGCCGCCCGACATCGTGCCTGCGGCCTGCCGCCGGCGTTCCTTCAGTCGCGGAAAATACTCATAGACGAGTTCAGGCAGCTTCTTGCCGCCGGGACCGCCGATCAACTCGCCGACCTGCAGGTTTTCCTCAACGGTCATCTGCGGAAAGACATCGCGTCCCTGCGGGATGTAGCCGAAGCCCGCCCTTGCCCGCGCGTCGGCTTCGAGCTTTGTTACGTCCTGCTCCATGAAGCTGATCGTGCCACGCCAGGTTTGCAGCAAACCGATCAGGCACCGCATCAGAGTCGACTTGCCGACACCGTTACGGCCGATCACGCCGACAATCTCGCCGCGGGAGACCGACATGGTGACGCCCTGCAGAATCGGCGTCGCACCGTATCCCGCCCATAATTCCGATACGTCCAGAATCCGGTCAGTGGGCTTGGGTTCAGTGAGCATGCGTCTTACCGAGATAAATTTCCGCGACTTTCGCGTCCTGCAAAATGCTCTCGAGATCGCCGCGTGCGAAAATCTTGCCGAGATGCAGCACCGTGACGCGCTGGGCGACCTGGCGCACGAAGGTCATGTCATGCTCGACGACAAGGACCGTCATGCCCTCTGCATTGAACGACTTGATCAGCTCGCCGGTCTTGAAGGTTTCCTCCGGCGACATGCCGGCAGTCGGCTCGTCCAGCAGCAGGAGCTGCGGCTTCAGCGCCAGCGCCATCCCGATCTCGAGCCATTGCTGCTGGCCATGCGACAGCGCACCCGCGAGCTTATCGCTGTCCGGCCCCAGGTTGAGCAGAGTCAGCAGGCGATCCTCCTCGGCGATGCGTTCCGCGCCGGACAGTCGTTCCTGGAGCGCAGTCTGGATGTTTTGCCGAACCGGCAGCTCCTTGAACACGCTCGGAGCCTGCATCTTGATGCTCATGCCCCGCTGCACGCGTGCGTAGGGACGCTCCTTGGTGATGTCGACGGTATCGAACAGGATGCTGCCCTGGCTCGGCGGGTAGAGACCCACGATCAGCTTGAACAATGTGCTCTTGCCGGCGCCATTGGGTCCGATCAGGCAGTGGACCTCGCCGGCGTTGACCGTGAGGTCGACGTCGGAGACTGCGGTCAATCCGCCAAAACGCTTGGATACGCCTTTGACTTCGACCAGCGCCATGATCAGGACTCTTCCGACTGCAAGCGACCAGCCTCCGCCATGACGGGGCTATCATCGCGCCGCCGACGCCCGCTCCACCAGTCGGCAGCAAGCTTGCCGATGCCGAGCACAAAACCCTGCGGCGCCAGCATCACCGTGGCAAGCAGCAGCGCTCCCATCAGCACGAGTGCCGCCTGCTGGCTGTAGACCGTGATGGTCTGGAAGCCGAACAGCAGCAGGAACGATCCGACCAGGGTTGCGGTCAAATCGCTCCGTCCGGAGAAAGCCACCCATACGATGGGCATCGCCGCCGCAGGCAGGCCGATGCTGGACGGCGTGATGAATTGGCCCCAGGACGTGTACAGCGCACCGCTCAGCCCTGCGAGGCCGCTGCCGATCACGAAGGTCAGGAGCTGGTATTTCCGGACGTCATAACCCAGCATCTCGGCGCGCTGCGGGTTCTCGCGCGTCGCCACGATGACGTTGCCGATGCCCGAATTCACGAGCATGCGCAGCGCGAGATAGACGATCACGATCAGCGCGATCATGACGTAGTAGAGCGCCGATCCCTCGATATAGAAGTCGCCGACGGCGAGCGGGTCCATGCCCTTCATGCCGTTGAAGCCGTTCAGCCGCGCCGGGCCGATGTGCCATTCGGGCCCCGCCGTCTGGCCGAGGAAGAAGGCAAGAACTAGTGTCGCAGACAGCGTCACGATCCCGAAGAAGATGCCGTTGATGCCACCCCAAATCATGAAATAGCCGAGGATGCCGGCCGCCACCATCGCAAGGACAACGGACAGCGCAAGCGCGGCGATCGTTGCGGTGCCGCCGCCCATGTTAATCGCGAGCACGCCATAACCGTAACCGGCGATGCCGAAGAACAAGGTCTGGCCGAACGACAGCATCCCGCCATAGCCCCACATCAGGCAGAGGCCGAGCGCCATGAATATCCAGATCAGGAAATAGGCGAAATTCCCCACATCATAGGAGTCGGCGAACAGCGGATATGTCAGTGCGCCCACGAGCACTGCAAGGAAGCAGGACCAGAAGATCTTGCCACGTCCGAGCGTCTGCGGACCTTCCAGTAGCTTGAACATCACAAATTCCCTTTAGCGCCCACGACGAACCAGAACGCTGGAGAGCCCCTCGGGCAACACCCGAATGATCAAAATAACGGCGACCAGCATGCCAATCTGTCCGATGATCTGGCCGTAGCTCGCGTTCAGCGCCATCCGGATTATCGCCAGGAACACAGCGGCCGGCGCTGTTCCGAGCAGCACATTTGCCCCTCCAATGACGACCGTAACGAAGCTTTCAACCACGAAGGTCGCCCCCATGGTCGGGATCAGCGTCATCGTTGGCGCGTAGAGCGCCCCGCAAAGCCCGGCAAGGCCGGTGCCGATCCCGAAGCTGATCGAATAGATTCGGCCCGTTCGCGCGCCCAGCGCCTTCGCCATCGCCACATTCTGCATCGTCGCCCGGGCGATCACACCAAAGCGCGTCTTCATGAAAACGATGTAGAGACCGCCCAGCACGGCCACCGCGCAACCGAACAGAACCAGACGATAGGTCGAAAACGTATAGCCGCCGATTGCGAAGCTTCCCTCGGGCGTTCCGATGCCCCGCACGGCTGAACCGACAATCAGGAGCATCGATTGCGTCACGATGAGGCTGAGCCCCCAAGTGGCGAGCAGAGAATCCAGCGGCCGCTTGTAGAAGCGCCGCACGATCAGGAACTCGACGGCGACACCGATGAGCCCCGCCGTCAGCGCGGCCAGGATCTGGGCAATCGCGAGCGGAACGCCCAGATTCACCAGGCCGACGGTGACATAGGCGCCGCACATGATGAACTCGCCATGCGCCATGTTGATGACGCCCATCATGCCGAACACGATGGCGAGACCTGCGGCCGAGAGAATGAGGAACGCGAACACGTCGGCGAACTGATAGAATACCGAGAATACTTCAGCCGACATCTTGGTCCCTTTGTCGATCCCGGCGCCGCATCGTTGCGGCGCCGGCCTTTTCCAAGAACGCAACTCTCAATACGAGCAAAATCCGTGCCCGTCGGGCGTCACGATTTCTTCGGGAGATGGCTCGGCGTGTATTGGTCCTTGTCGTTCTTCTTGGTGAGATCGCAACCGATTTCGCCAAGCCAGTACGGCTGGATCGTCCCATAGTCCTTCTCGACCTTCACCTCATGCTTCGGCCCGACCGAGATCAGGCGCATGCGGTGCGAGGTGTGCTGGCTCTTCGGATCGATGCACACCTTGCCTTCGGGAGCGTCGATGCATGCATCGCCGGTCGCGATGACCTTGCGCATGTCGTCGAGCTTGATCGACTTCGCCTTCTCGACCAGCGCCTTGTACATGTAGAGCGCATTATAGGCATTGTAGCCCATGTCGTTGATGTAGAGCTCGTCAGGGAATTTCGCGTGCCAGCGCTTCTTGAACTCGGTAGCCTCCGGCGTGTCGATCTCCTCGAACCAATTCGCAGTCGCATGCATGTTGTTAAGCGCCGGCGGCTTGAACCGCTTGTGCTCGAAGCCGAGCATGACCTTGATCGACGATCCCATCGGCAGATTGAGGTTGGCCGCAGCCGCCTGCTCGAAGAACGAATCCTGGGCAGCGCCGACATTGATCGTAAGCAGCCAATCCGGCTTCGCTTTCTGAATGTTCTGGATCGTCTGCGCGAACTGCGACACGCCGAGGGGAATGAACTCCTCACCGACGACCTCGCCGCCGAGATCCTTCATGATCTTGCGGTTCCACTCCGCCGAAATCTGACCGAAATTGTAATCGGCTGCGATGACATAGACCTTCTTGCCGAACTTCTCGACCATCCACGGGATCAGCGTCGAGAATTGCTGCTCGGGCACCGCGCCCATGCTGATCATGCTGGCGTCGCAGACGCCGCCTTCATACTGATTGGTGTAGAAGTACGGTGTCGAGGTGCGATCGACGATGGGACGCAGCGCCTCGCGCGAGGCCGAGGTGATGCCGCCGATCAGCACGTCGACCTTGTCGCGGTTGAGCAGTCGACGGCCGAACTCCTGATAGCGCGCGTTGTCGCCCTGCGGATCGAGGTGAATCAACTCGATCTGCCGACCAAGGATACCGCCGCTCTTGTTGATCTCCTCGACGGCCAGCTGAGAGCCGTGCAGCTTCGGCATGCCCATGAAGGCGAGATCGCCCGACACGTCCTCGAGCAGACCCACCTTCAACGGTGGTTCCGCGGCCCGAGCAACGGTCATTGCCGCTGCGGTACCGAGCATGGCGCCGAGCAAAACCATCCCTAACTTGCGTCCCGAACTCATCGTGATATCCCCTGTTTCTGAAAGCGACTGGATGTCATGGCTTGAGGTAATTCTTCAGGATCGATGCTCCCATCGTGTATTTAGGGTCGACCATGTTGCCGAGGCGCATCCGCCCGGCTTGGCTGAGCAGCATGTAGGCGTCGATCTCGTCGAAGCCGTAGTCGGCCGCCATCCAGCGCACGAGCTCGCGATAGGCGATACGCGCCGCGTCCTCGAGCGGACGCGCGCTGCCGATCGTCATGATGAAGTCCTTGGTCTCGAGCCGCGGCCAGGCAAAGCTCCAGTTCTTGATCAGGTCGACCTGCAGCGTGACGGTCGCGCGCTGCTCGAGCGCTACGCCGGAGAGCTCACCGTCGCCTTGCGTCGCATGGCAGTCGCCGACGTAGAGCATCCCGCCGTCGGTATGCACCGGGAAGTAGATGATCGCGCCGGGGGCGACGTCGGGCAGATCCATGTTGCCGCCGTGGTAATCCGGCTGCAGCGAGGAGATCGCCTCGATCTCCGGCGAGACGCCAATGGTACCGATGAACGGCTCGTAGGGCAGCGTAATCTTGTCGTTCCAGCGCACGCCGTTCCTGTCGACATGCAGCTTCTTCACGCGCTCCGGCAATGGCGGGTTGAGCAGTGCCGTCGAGCTCGTCCCGACGAGTCCGCCGAACTCAGGAATAATGCAGGTCGTGCCGGCCGGCTGCTCGCCGCGGGTCTCGACGTCGCGGATGTAGATCGCGAGGCAATCGCCCTTCTTGGCGCCCTTAACCGCGATCGGCCCGCATTGCGGGTTCAGATAGGGAAAGTTCAGTTTGGCGGTGGGGCTGTCGCTCTCGCTGGTGAGCACACCGCCGAACGCATCCTCCGTCTCGACAACCACCACTCCGCCGGGGTCGATCGACAGGGTCGGCTTTGCATAGGGACCGTAGACGTAGTGGAAGCCGCCCTGCTCTTCGATCGTCAGGCTATGCGTCGCCCCGGTCGCGCCTTTGGCGACCGCACGCTTGGCCATGATGGAATTCTTCAACCAGTCTTCTGCGGGCATATGATTGGCTCCTCAACTCAGATCCCGGGATGACGCTTGTGCCAGTCGGTAACTCGCTGGAACGCATCGCCCGCGCGAACGAGGCCGGCCTCATCGAAATGACGACCTACGAACTGGAAGCCAACCGGACCGCCATTCGCGGCGAAGCCGCCGGGTAGCGTCACGGTCGGGCTTCCCGTCATGTCGAACGGGCATGTGAAGCGAAGCAAGCCTGCGATCAGCGAGGCGTCCTCGCCGAGCGACGCCATCTTGCCGAGCGTGGGCGCGGCGAATGCCTGGGCCGGCACTGCGAGGAGATCGACCGATTCGAACAGAAGGCGGACGGCGCCACGAAACGCTTCGCGCCGGAGCACGATCTTCTGATAGTCCATGCCGGACTGCTGCCGACCGAGATCGAGCAGGCCAGCGAGTGCCGGGCCGTACTCGTCCTTGCGCGCGGGATAGGTGTCCTCGTGTGCGACGGCGACCTCGATGCCGCACAGCGGGAACCAGTCGTCGATGACCGCCTTGGGATCGGGGAACGTAATCTCCTTGATCTTTGCGCCGAGATCGGCCGCTACACGCAGACCCTCGGTCAACACCCTGGCCGCATCGCCATCGGTGCCTTCGCTGGTCCAGCGCCGGTCGACGCCGATCGTCACGCCGCGAAGGTCGCCGGACAAACTGGCGAGATAGTCAGGCACGGGCAGCGGAACCGACGTCGTGTCCTTGGGGTCCTGACCCGCGATCACGCCGAGGATGGCGCCGCAATCGACCGCGCTCCTTGCCATCGGGCCGATATGATCCAGCGTCGCCGCAAGCTCGAATGCGCCGTAGCGGCTGACGCGTCCCCAGGTCGGCTTGAGCCCGGTGACGCCGTTAGCCGCGGACGGAAAGCGGATTGATCCGCCCGTATCGGTGCCGAGCGAGCCGAAGCAGAGGCCCGCCGCAGTAGCGACGCCGGAGCCGCTCGAGGATGCGCCGGGCCAGAGATCCGCGTTCCACGGGTTCTTCGGTGGGTCGATCTTCGGGTGATGATCGGCGTAGGCGCCCTCGGTTTGCTGCAGCTTGCCGAGGATGATGGCGCCGGCATCCTTCAACCGCGCAACTACCGTTGCATCCTCGGAGGGACGGAAATCTCGATGAATGGTCATGCCATGGGCCGCCGGCGCGCCCTTGGCCCAGCAGAGATCCTTGACCGCCACTGGCACACCATGCAGCGGCCCCTTGATCTTGCCGGAAGCGATCTCCTTCTCGGCCGTGGCAGCGTCCGCGAGCGCCGAGTCAGCCATCACATAAGCGAAACTCTTGAGCTTGCCGTCGAGATTCTCGATCCGCCCGAGCATCGCTTTGGTCGCTTCGACCGGCGACAGCTCCTTCGCCTGGATCTTCCGCCCGACGTCGACGAGTCCGAGATAGTGGAGATCTGTTGCCGCCATCGTTCTTCATCCTCACACTCGATGTGACGCGCGGTCGTCTCCGCGCATGCGTCACCGTTCTGGCGACGCGGACGCATCGCCAGCTTCCTTGGCGGCAAACGAAAAAAGCCACCCGTCCCTCCCGAATGAGGCGACGAATGGCTCAAATGCCGCGGCTATGATCTATCGCTTAGGGGCCGCAATCGAACGAAGCACTTAGTGCAAGGAGCTGGACGTCATCGGCCAGATCGGCGCACGCGAGGTTCGACAGGTAGCCCTGTAGGAGAAAAGTCTAAGTAACTGCCCATCGCATTGTCAACGATGCTCTCTGCCTAAATTTCGATAGTGCTGCGCAGCAAAACGGCAAGCGACTTGCACTGTCATCGCCGATGATGATTTCATATTCGCGTTGCACTACCGAAAGTCGTCAATGACAAAACCGTCTGTTCCCGTTGGCATCATCTGCTCGCAGTCCGGGCCCTATCAGGCCATGGGCCGCGAGATCCTCAAGAGCGCGATGATGGCGGTCGACGAGATCAACAACCAGACGGAGTTCGGCTTCTCGATTGCCGCTCATATCCGCGATCCTCGCGGCATCATCTCCGAATACCATACGGTCTGCGACGATCTCATCCGCAATGTCGGCGTCGAGCACATCATCGGCTGCTACACGTCGGCGTCGCGCAAACAAGTTCTGCCGATCGTGGAGCGCACCGATCGCCTGCTCTGGTATCCTGCGCGCTATGAAGGCTTCGAGTGCTCCGACAACGTCATTTATGTCGGCGCCTCGCCCAATCACAACGTCCTGCCGCTCGTCCGGTACGTGCTCGACAATCTGTCCCGGGAGATCTTCTGCGTCGGCTCCAACTACGTTTGGACATGGGAGACCAATCGCGTCACCCGGGAGTTGGTCAGCGCGGCAGACGGCCACATCCTGGCCGAACGGCTGCTCGAACTCGGCGAAAGCGCCGTCGGGCACATCGTCGACGAGATCGTCCGCCGCAAGCCGCCGATCGTCTTCAACACGTTGGTCGGAAGCTCGAGCTACGACTTCATTCGCGCCTTCCACGCCGGCACCAAGGCCGCCGGGCTCGAGATTCCGATGCTGAGCTGCAGCCTGTGCGAACCGGAACTGTCGATCGTCGGACCGGCGTCGGCCGGCTGCATCACGTCATCGGCCTATTTCGAGAGCATCCGCCTGCCGGAGAACCGCGCATTCGTTGCACGCTGGAAGGCGCGCTATGGCGACGACAGCAGCCCCTCGGTCGACGGGCAGTCCGCCTATGTCGCCGTCTATCTGCTGGCGCGCGCGTTGCAGCGCGCTGGCACATCGAGTATCGCCGAGGTGCGGCGCGCCGCGGCCGGCCATCGCTACAATTCGCCGCAAGGACCGGTCTGGATCGACGGCGGCAACAATCATTGCGTCCTTACACCGCGGCTTGCCGTTTCCAATCCGCGAGGACAGTTTGATATCTTCTGGGAAGCCGACGCGCCTGTTAAGCCTGATCCTTACCTGACGCAGCTCGACGTTGCCGTCAGCCCTTCGAGGGAGACCTCGGCGGGCGGCGCATTGCCGAATGCGCCGCATTTGCGGGTTGTAAAATGAGCAGACCGTCTTCATTTTCGCTGCGCGGGCGTAAGGCAATCGTCGCCATCAAGGACGAACGCGACGCAACCATCGTGCGACGCCAGTTCGAGCGTCTTGGGGTCGACAGCATCGCGTGGGAGCCGACAGAGGCGATCGACTTCGCGCCGGATCTGGCGTTGATCGATGACGAGTTCCTGCCTTTGACGCAACCGGCACGACGCGCGTTCCTGGGACGCTGCCCGGTCATCGCCCTGCTCGGCACCGAAACGCCGAGCCGGCTGAAGCTAGTGTTCGAGCTCGATCCAGCCTCGTTCCTGGTCAAGCCGTTGCGCTCGGCCGGCATCTACGCGGCGCTCGTCATGGCAATCGAGCGAAGCGAACGCACCAACGAATTGAAGCAGCAGGTGGTCAAGCTCGAGCAGCGTCTTCGGTCGCGTCGCGTCGTGCTCGCCGCCGTTCTCCAGGTGATGCACTCGCACGCGCTCGCAGAACCAGCCGCCTTTGCGCTGATCCGCAAAGCCGCCATGGAACAACGCAAGACGATCGAAGAGCTTTCGGCGGAGATTACCGCCAAGGGCATGCTCCCGCGCGCAACCGGCTAGCTCACTTCCATACGTGTGTATTCCTCACCGCACTTCGCCTGACCTACCGGCAATGGTGGGGCGTAGGCTGATCTACGCCGAATGGCTCAAGTTTCGCGAGGACATCGTGACCGGGTTCAGAGTTGCGGAGGCGAGCTTTGAGTCCAGTCTCTACAGACTGTACAAGACCTGAGCGGAGTCTATTCACGAGCTTGCCGGTCGAAATAGTGCCCTGCCCCGAACGGGGCGGCGTCAGGGAGAGCCTGTTTCGGCCGACGGCAGACTGATGATCCGCGGCGCGCCGACCTCGCGGGGCAATGGCGCGCCGAGCACAAGTGAGAGCCGATACGAGGCGTCGGTGAGCCGGGACGCCAGCGCCTGGAGGTCGGCCTGACGGATGCGTTCGATTGGGCCGCTCACGGTCATGGCGCCCACCAGCGCTCCGTCGTGGCCGAAAACGGCGGTGGAGAGGGAGGCCGTCACAGCGTCGTAGATTCCGGAACTGACGAAGACCTGCACGCAGCCATCCGTGCGGTCTGCCCAGCGCGCCGTCCGCAGCACTTGTCCCGTCGAGGTCAAATCGAGTGGCGCGAGATTTGTGGGCCGCGCGACGTCGCGCACGAGCTGCGGCGAATCCACCCGAAACAGACAGAGCCGGCTATCGCGTTCACGCACGTGGAACGCACTGCTCTCCAGCGTCTCCTGGCTTAGCCGCTGAAGGACCGGCAGCACATGCTGTTCGAGATTGAAATTGGCCCGATAGGTGGTGCCGAGCTGGAATGTCTTTGCGCCGAGCGCGTAGCGGCCGTCGCTGAGGCGGACGACGTAGCCGGCTTCATCCAGCGACACCAGCGAGCGCATCACGGTCGGTTTCGCCAAGCCCGTGATCTTGGCTATGTCGGCCAGGCTGCGCGACCCGGCTCCAGCGAAGGTATCCAGGATCGCCAACGCCCGTTGCACGGCGGCGACCCCTTGCGTCTTGGGCATCGAAAATCCCTGTCCTGCCGATTTTCAGTTGACCTCGGCTCGTCACCGTTACACTATGCGTAACGGCGTTCCATTTTCAATGGGGTTGATATGGCCGTAGGGTTCAGGATCCTTTCCCGCAAGCGTGTTGTCGCAGGCGAATGGGTCGAACGGGCTCGCGCCCTTCCGGTCGCCAACATCAGCGATGTGATGTCGCGCATGGCCGCGGGCGGCCCCACGCTCCGGCCGATGCATGCGGCTGGCGGCATGGCCGGTCCCGCTTTGACCGTGAAGACGCGCCCCGGCGACAATCTGATGGTTCACAAAGCGCTCGACATCGCGGTTGCCGGCGACGTCATAGTGGTCGATGCGGGCGGCGACCTCAGCAACGCAATCTTCGGCGAGATGATGCTCGCGCAGGCCGCCCGGCGCGGCGTCGCCGGCATCGTTATCCATGGCGCGATCCGCGATGCCGCTGCGATCCGGGCAAACCCCCTTCCCGTTTTCGCGGCGGGTGTCACCCATCGCGGTCCCTACAAGGACGGTCCGGGCGAGATCAACGGACCGATCGCGATCGGCGGCATGGTCATCCAGTCCGGCGATTTGGTGCTGGGCGACGACGACGGCGTGCTAGCCGTCGCCATCGACGATTGCCGAGCGGTGATCGAGGCAGCCGAAGCCAAGCAGTCTGCCGAGACCAAGCAAATGGCGGCGATCGAAGCCGGTACGCTCGATCGTAGCTGGGTCGACGCCTCGCTCCGACGTCTCGGCTGCGAGATGCCAGAGGTCTAGCGATGGCCGGGCGTACGATCTCCGAGAAGATCCTCGCTCGAAAATCCGGGCAGGATGCGCACGCCGGGGACCTCGTGGTCTGCGAGGTCGATTGCGCGCTCGGCACCGACGGTTCGGTCCCGATGGCGCTCGACTATTTCAAGGCGATGGGCGGAGAGAACGTGCGCGATGCCGCCCGATTGGTCTTTGCGCTCGACCATTACGTGCCGCCGACAAGCCCGCAGACGATCGAGCTGCACCGCGTGATGCGGGACTTCGCCAGGCGGTTCAGCGTCACGCTGCATGAAGCCGGTGAAGGAATCGGTCACCAGCTCATCGTGGAGACGGGCCGCGCTCTGCCGGGTGGTCTGGTCGTCGGAGCCGACAGCCATGCCGTGACATACGGGGCACTGAATTGCTTTGCGACCGGGATAGGCTCGTCTGATCTCGCCGCGGTCATGCTGTGTGGCCGGATCTGGCTGCGCGTGCCGGATTCGATCCGCGTCGTCCTGACCGGACAACTGCCGAGCGGCGTCTATGCGAAGGATATCGCACTGGCCCTCGCGGGCATGCTCGGCGCTGACGGTGCCGCCTATCAGGCACTCGAATTCGCAGGACCGGGTGTCGCCACCCTCGCGCTGGAGGACCGCCTCGTCCTGAGCAATCTTGCGGTCGAGATGGGCGCGAAGACCGGCATCTTCCCGGCCGATGCTGAAACCATCGCCTATCTGCAGGGCCGAACCGGCCAGGCTTTCGAACCGGTCGCAGCGGATCCGGATGCGCACTACAGCCGGACCGTGGAGATCGCGCTCGACGCCCTCACGCCGCGGATCGCGTTGCCGCATCTGGTGGATCAGGTCGTGGCGCTCGAGGATGCGGCCGGCACGCCGGTACAGATGGTCTATCTCGGCACCTGCACCGGCGGCAGGTTACGCGACTTCCATCAAGCCCTCGCGGTGCTCGAGGCGGGTGGAGGCGTTGCACCCGGCGTGCAGCTCGTGGTCACGCCGGCATCGCGCGAGGTCCGCGACGCCATGGCGGCCGATGGCACGCTCGACGCCCTGGTCGGTTTCGGCGCCACCGTGGTCGAGCCGGGCTGCGGCTCCTGCTGCGGGACCTGCGGGGTGATCCCCGGCGACGGGGTTTCGGTGATCTCGACCGCCAACCGCAACTTCAAGGGCCGCATGGGCAACGCCAAGGCATCGATCTACCTCGCCTCCCCGGCAGCTTGCGCAGCCGCCGCGACGCGCGGTGCCGTAACCGATCCTCGCGAGGTGTCGCGATGACAGCCCTGCGAGGACGCGCGCGACTTGTCGGCGACGACGTCAACACCGACTCCATCATCAGCTCGACCCGCAAGCGGGAGAGCCTCGACCCCGCCGTTCTCAGGCAATTCCTGTTCGAGCATGTCGATCCGACCTTTGCAGCTTCTGTGCAAACCGGAGACATCCTGGTGGCGGGCAAGAATTTCGGTTGCGGCTCGGCCATGGAAGTCGCCGTCACGACAGTGCTCGGCGCCGGCATTCCGGCGGTGCTGGCCCGAAGCTTCTCGCGCACCTACTACCGCAACGCGATCAACAACGGCCTGCTGCCGCTCGTCTGCGATACCGGCGGGATTCGCGAGGGCGACATCCTGATCTCCGATGGCACCGGCGCGATCCGCAACGAACGCAGCGGCGAGACGCTCAGCCCGGAGCCGCTGCCGCCGATCATGCTGGCGATCCTGCGCGCGGGCGGCCTCGTTCCCTATATGCGTCAGAACGGTGACTTCAAGCTATGACGATCACAGACACTCCGAGCGCCATTGCTTCGACGGGATACCGTCTTCGGCTTCCCGGTCCAACCGAAGTGCCCGAGCGGGTGCGGCAGGCGATGGCTCGGGTGATGGTCAACCATCGCGGACCCGAATGCCGGACTGCAATCCGCGAGGCGGAGGAGATGATCCGCCCGATTTTAGGCACGACGAACCGCATCCTGTTCTTTGCGAGCTCCGGAACCGGCGTTATGGAGGCTGCGCTCGTCAACGCGGCCGGACCGGGCCATCGGATCCTCGTAGTCGAGCATGGTCAGTTCGGTGAGCGTTTCACCACGATCGCCAAGGCCATGAACATCACCGTCGACACGGTCGCGATCGAATGGGGCCAGGCGATCGATGTCGCCGCGGTGGAGGCTCTGTTGCGCGAGCACCCCTATCGCGCCGTCGTCGTCGTGCACAATGAGAGCTCGACCGGGATCGTGGCCGATCTCGCGGCGCTTGGCGCACTCGTGCGCGACCGGCCAACGCTGCTCATCGCAGATTCCGTCAGCGGTCTCGGCGGCATCGCGATGCGGCAGGACGAATGGGGCGTCGACATCGTCGTCTCGGCCTCGCAAAAGGCCTTGATGTGCCCGCCCGGCCTCGCACTTGCCAGCGTCAGCGCCAAGGCGTGGCGCGTGATCGGGCAGGACGAGCAGCGATCGGCCTTCTATTGGGATTTCCGTCGCGCGCTGAAATCCGCGGAGCAGAACGAGACCGCGTTCACGGCACCGGTGAGCCTCATCTATGGCCTGCGTGAGGCCTTGACGATGATGCACGAGGAAGGCTTCGCCAATGTGCTCGCGCGCCACAAGAAGCTCTCCGCCGCGCTGCGCGCCGGCGGCGCGGCGCTTGGACTCGCAGATTTTTGCCGCGATGAGCCACGCTCGAACACGGTCGTGGTTTTCAAGGTCCCCGACGGGCTCGAAGGCGGAGCCATCGTGCGGCAGCTCTACCAGGATCACCGCACGGTGATCGCAGGCGCCCGCAACCGTCTCTCCGGCCGTGTCATCCGGTTTGGCACGATGGGTGCTTTGAGCGCGGGGACCATTCTGACCGACCTTCTGCATCTCGAGGACGCACTCACGAAGTTCGGCCTGCCGATCGAACCCGGCGCCGGGCTCAAGGCGGCCACCGAGTACCTAGCCACAACCGCATGAGCAATCGCTGAACCCACGAGGGCGAACCACGATGAGATCTCCTGCCTCCATCCTCGCCCGAGTCGTGACGCTCGCGGCATCGCTGTTCGCGGCCGAGTTGGCCTCGGCCCAGCAGAACGTCGTGCTCTATTCGGCCAACGACGACACCGTGAACAAGCTTGTAGCCGAAGGCTTCGCCAAGGCGACCGGAATCAAGGTCGACGTGGTCTCGACCGGATCAGGTGTGCTGGTGCGCCGCGTCGCGTCCGAGGCCGCCAATCCGCAGGGCGACGTGATCTGGGGCGTCAGTGCGACGCTGCTGCGGCTGGCGAGCCCGCACCTTCAGGCTTACGCGGCGAAGGGCCGCGAAGCCGTGCTGGCGCAATTTCGCGATCCAAACGACCTTTGGCTGGGCACCAACATCCAGGTCGTTGTGATCGGCCAGAACACCAAGGCGATCGACAAGGCCAGCGGGCCCAAAGCCTGGGCAGACCTCCTCGATCCGAAATGGAAAGGCAAGCTCGCCTTTACCGACCCTGCCAATTCCGGATTCTCATATGCGGCCGCGACCACGCTTCTCTCGCTGTGGGGCGCGGACGACGCAGCCTGGACCAAGATGGACGGGCTGCTTGCGAATGCGAAGGTGCTCAACCGCTCGACCCAGGTCTTCGACGGGATCGGCAGCGGCGAATATCCGCTTGGCATCAGGCTCGAATATGCCGGGTTCCTGTGGGCCCATAACGGTGCGCCGGTGAGCGTCGCCTATCCGGCCGAGGGCACCTATGCGGGCGTCGAGGGCGCGGCCATCCTGAAAGGCGGACCGAACCCCGAGCCTGCCAAACGGCTGGTCGACTATCTGGCCAGCAAGGAAGTCCAGGAGATGTTGCTGAAGGCGACGTTCCGGCGCCCTGCCCGTCAGGATATCGAGCTCGAGGCAGTCGCACCGGGGATGCTGCCGTTCTCGGCGGTCAAGGTGCTGCCCTATGACGACACCAAATGGGAAGCGGCCCGTCGCGACACCCTCGCGCGGCTGAAGACCACGATCCAGAACACGCGCTGATCCGATGACCGCGATTCGGATTGAAAACCTGACCCGCACCTTCGGCGCGGTGCGGGCCGTGGACGAAATCTCGCTCGACATCAAGCATGGCGAGCTGTTCACGCTGCTTGGGCCGTCAGGCTGCGGGAAGACGACGTTGCTGCGCATGATCGCAGGCTTCATCGACGTCGAATCCGGCTCCATTTGCTTCGACGGCCGGCGCATCGATGCTCTGCCCGCGCATCGCCGCGACACCGGCATGGTGTTTCAGAACTACGCGATCTTCCCGAACCACACCGTCGCCGAAAACGTGGCCTACGGGCTGAAGGCCAGGAAGGTTCCGGCTGCCGAGATCGCATCGCGCGTCGACAAGGCGCTCGAGCGGGTCCGCCTTGCAGGTTACGGTCCACGCTCGCCACACCAGCTCTCCGGCGGTCAGCTGCAACGCGTGGCAATCGCCCGCGCGCTCGTGATCGAGCCCGCCGTGCTCCTGTTCGACGAGCCGCTGTCCAACCTCGACGCGCAGTTGCGCACCGAAATGCGGATCGAGGTCCGACAGCTGCAGCAGGCGCTCGGCCTGACTGCGATCTACGTGACACATGATCAGGAGGAGGCACTCGCCATCTCCGACCGCATCGCCGTCTTGCGTCACGGCAAGATCGAGCAAGTGGACACGCCGGAGCGCATCTATCGGATGCCGCAGACCGCCTTCGTCGCCGAATTCCTCGGTTCGACCAACATGGTGCCGGGCATCGCTGGAGCTTTCGACGGCCGTAACACTCCTGTCGCAGCAGCCGGAACGGAATTCACGGTCAGAGGCGAGGTCGCAGCGCCGGGCGCGCCGGTGTTGCTGTCGGTCAGGCCGGAGGCCCTGCAGCTGCGAGACGGTTCCGGTGGCTCGCTTGTGCATGCGCGTCTGGCGCTGCGTGAATTTCTCGGCCCGGTACAACGCCTCCACGCAACCCTGCCGGACGGCACCCAGATTCGGATTGCGGCGCTCGGCGGCCAGGCGCTCGATCTCTTGCCCGGCGCGCCGCTCACCCTTGCCTACGACCCTGCCCAGATCACGGCGTATCCGGCGCCATGAAACGCTTCGCCACCATCGTGACGCTGGCGGCGCTGGTGCTGCTCGCGGTGTTTCTGCTCTACCCGCTGGCGCTTGTCCTGGATGCAAGCTTTCGGATCGACGGCACGGGCGGCCTGACACTTGGGAACTATGCGGCGATTGTGAAGAGCCGCTACTATCTCGGCAGCATCGGCAACAGTCTGCTTTGCGCCGCGCTCGCGACGGCCTTCGCATGCGCGATCGGCATCCCGCTCGCCTTCTGTCTTGCCCGGATCGACATACCGGGCCGCGCGCTGCTGCTGACGCTTGCGTCCTTGCCGCTGGTCCTGCCCTCGTTCGTCAGCGCCTACGCCCTCGTGCTGCTGTTCGGCCATGCTGGCGTCGTCACCACCGCTCTGCGCGGGATCGGCGTCCCGATCGGATCGATCTACGGCGTGCCCGGCATCGTCATCGTGTTCACGTTGACGCTCTATCCATACGTCGTCATGCCCGTGCTGGCCGGATTCCAGGCAGTCGACGCCTCGATGGAGGAGGCAGCCCGCAATCTCGGCGGCTCGCGGCCCTATGTGATCCGCACCGTGCTGCTGCCCATCGTGATGCCGGCGATCCTTGCCGGCGGACTATTGGTGTTCATTGAGGCACTGGAGAATTTCGGCGTGCCAGCGGTGCTGGCTGAGGACCGGCCGTTCCTGGCCGTCGACATCTTCAAGCTGTTCGCCGGCGAATCTGATGCCAACCCGGCCGCGGCGGGCGCACTCAGCGTGCTCCTGATCGCCTGCACGGCGATCGCGCTGCTCGTTCAGCGGCACTACCTCGGCAAGCGCCGGTTTTCGACCAATGCCCGCAGCGCGCCCGCGAAGCTGCCTCTGACGCCGGGACTGCGGCTCACGGCCACGATCGTGAGTTGGGGCATTGTGATTGCCTCGCTGCTGCCGTTCGCGGCTGTGTTGATGATCTCCCTCCTGCGCTTTCGCGGCCCTGTCCTGACCTGGGAGTTCGGATTGGGCAATTACGCCACCCTATTGTCGGGCTCCTATCGGCCGCTGCTCAACACGCTGACGCTCGCCAGCATCGCGGCCGTCGTCACCATGCTGATCGGCGCTCCGATCGGCTATGTCGTGGCCCGGCACCGCTCGCGCCTGTCGGGATTGCTAGATTTCGTCGGCATGGTGCCGTTTGCGGTCTCGGGCACGATCCTGGCGATCGGGCTCATCATCGCGTTCAACAGCGGTCCCTTGATTCTGACCGGCGGCTGGCTGATCCTGGTCATCGCCTATGTCGTCCGCAAGCTCCCCTTCGCGATCCGGTCGTCCTCGGCAATCGTGCACCAGCTCGATCCTTCGCTCGAGGAAGCCTCGATCAATCTCGGGGTCTCGCCAAGCAAAACCTTCGCGACCCTGACCGTGCCGTTGATGGCCAGCGGCCTTGTCGGCGGGCTGGTGCTGGTCTGGATCACCGCGGCATCCGAGTTGAGCGCGACCATTGTGCTCTATGCGAGCGGCTGGGTCACCACGACCGTCGTGATGTACCATGCCATCGAGGGCACCGGCGCGGGTCTAGCGGCCGCCGCGGCCGCGGTGCTTATCCTCGTCACCGCAATCCCGTTGCTCCTGATCAATCGGCGCATCAACAAGCAGGAATCAACCGTGATATGACGGCAGGACAGGACGGTATGAACGAAGCAGCCCCGACGCTCCCGAATTTCCGCAGCGACAATGTCGCGCCGGTCTGCCCCGAGATTCTGCAAGCGATCGCCGAGGCCAATCGCGGCCCGGCCGCCGCCTATGGGGACGACGATTATTCGAGATTGTTGAATGCGCGCTTCTCGGAGCTGTTCGAGACCGCGGTCACCGTGTTCCCGGTCTCGACCGGTACGGCGGCCAACGCCTTGTCACTCGCGAGCTGCGCGCGGCCCTATGGCGCCATCTATTGTCACGAAGAGGCGCATATCCACACCGCGGAAGGCGGCGCGACCGAAGCCTTCACAGGCGGCGCGAAGCTCGTCGCCATGTCCGGCCGAAACTTTCGGATCGAGCCGTCGAGCCTGCGCCAGGCGCTGGGCCAGGCGGCCTGGGGAGTCCGCAATCGCTCCCAGCCCGATGCGGTGTCGATCACTCAGGCCAGCGAATATGGAACAATCTATCCCCTCGCCGAGATCGCCGAAATCGGAGCAATCGCCCACGACAGGAATCTGTCGCTGCACATGGATGGCGCCCGGTTCTCCAACGCGCTGGGGCGGCTCGGTTGCAGCCCGGCCGACATGACATGGCGCGCCGGCGTCGACATCCTGTCCTTCGGGGCGACCAAGAACGGGGCGATGTCGGCGGATGCGATCGTGGTGTTCGACCAGGATCTCGTCGAATCCCTGTCCTATCGGCTTCGCCGCGCCGGCCAGACCGCGTCGAAGATGCGCTTTGCGTCGGCACAGCTGCTCGCCTACGTCGAGGATCGCCTTTATCTGCGGCTCGCGGCGAAGGCCAATGCCGTGGCCGCGCGTCTTGGAGCGGGTCTCGCTGCGCTGCCCGACGTTCAGCTCATTGCGCCGGTGGAAGCCAATCTGGTTTTCATCAACCTGCCCGCTTTGGCCATCAACCGTCTTGCAGCGAGCGGGCTGCAATTCGCGCGACGGGGCCAGAACGTAATCCGGTTCGTGGCTCGCTTTGACAGCACCGAACAGGAAGCCGACGAGGTTATCGCGCTCGTCCATCGCGCAATTGCAGGAGGCTGAGAGCGATCATTCCTTAACCGATCATTCTGCAGATAGTTGCCCCGCCCACCGTCACCCACGCGTCTACAGCCTTCCAATTTTCGATTGCGGCTCCTGTGCAACGAGAGCATCGCCTGGCAAGCGACACACGCTCAACCAACTGCCACGCCCGTTAGGGCGCGTGATGTCTTGCCGGTAGAGCCTGCCGAAACGCTTCTTCAAATAACCGGCCCATCTTTCTAGTAGAGCGATGGTCTCGGGACTGCGCACGATGACCAGCCTGCGCGCACCTCGCGAACAGCATCGAACACCTTAGGAGTGTCGCGAACGGGCGTATTTTTTACCCGCGAGGTAATCGAATTGGCCCCCGCCATGGCGCATCTTCGGTCGCAACAGGAGATGACCATGATCGCGCTGCTGATCTACCGGACCATCGCAGACCACCTTGTTCCCTGGGCCGTGACGCTCGCGACCCGCATGCTGGCACGCAGCCTCAACATGCCCGAGCCCCTGGTGCATTCGACCGGCCACTATGTCGTCGCGCAGGTCACAGCCTTCGAGCACGGCGTCGGCAAGAGCCTCTGCCCGTTCCGCCTCGCCCGCCTGCTCCGCGCCTGGTGGCGCGGACGGCACTGAATTCACCCCCAAGCCCAACCCAACCATGGAGACCACGATGATCGACGCATCCACCTTCCTGCGCCGCGCGCTTCTCGCCGACGCCATCTTCAGCGGCGTCGCCGCCCTCGGCTTCACCTTCGGCGCCGGCGCGCTCGCATCGCTGTTCAACCTGCCTGAAGCGCTGCTGCGCGAGACCGGCCTGTTCCTGATCGCCTACACCGCGCTGGTCGGCTGGCTTGCCTCGCGTGCCTCCGTGGCGAGGCCGCTCGTGCTGCTGGTCGTGGTCGGCAACGCGGCCTGGACGGTCGGCAGCATCGCGCTGCTGTTCTCGGGCGCGGTGTCGCCGAACATCAGTGGCGAGCTCATGGTCGTCGCGCAGGCGATTGCGACCGGCGTGTTTGCCGAGCTGCAATATGTGGGATTGCGGAAGAGCGGGAATGTGGTGGCGGCGTGAGACCACGTCACTCGCTGTCGTCGCCCGGCTCGACCGGGCGACCCAGTATTCCGAGACAGTAGACGGATGCGGATGGGCTGCGGCGTACTGGATGCCCCGCTTTCGCGGGGCATGACACCGCGGCTAATGGCTAAGCCCGCGCGCGACCGTTCTTCTTGCCAACGGCATGGCCGTTGAGCTTCTTCTTGCCGGCCTTCGCGCCCGCCTTCTTGGCCTTGGCTTCCGTGCGCGCCTTCACCTTGGTGCGTTCGGCGCGGGCCTCGGCGCGCAGCTTCTTGCGCTTGGCCTCGCAGGAAGGGCATTTGCAGCCGATCGGCTTCAGATAGGCTTTGAAGTAGTCGGTGCCGTAATCGTAGTTGATCTCGTCGCCCGGCTCGATGTTCCTGATGGCGCGGATGAAGACCTTGCGCTCGCGCGGCCGGACGTCGGACTCGGCGTTGGGGCGGCAGGAATGGTTGATGTAGCGGGCGAGGTTCTTGCGCACCGACCCGTCGATGGTCCAGCGGTTGTTGAGCTCGAACAGATATTTGTTCTCGATCTCGTCATGCGCGGGAATTCTGGAGTCCAGGATCGGTCCGAAATAACGGATGATCCGGGTCCCCTTCTTGATCGGCATGGTGGCGAAGAGGCCAAGTCCGGTCTTGGAACGGCCGACGCGATAGGATTTGCTGGAAGCGATGGCTGGCATGATCGAATGAGATGTCGCGGACGAAGCGCGGTAAGCGCAGCGGAAGGCGCCCTTCTAGAACGATTCCGCGCCGCTGTCAGGTACATCCCGCCTCTGTTTGAACCTTGCCCACAGTGAAGACGTCTGATGGAGGGAGTTCCCTCTGTATCAAGGCATCGTCATGAGGCATATCGCGTTCCTTTGTCTGACCGTGCTGCTGACTTGCCTGAGCGCGGGTCACGTCGCCGCCCAATCCATGGGCAGCACCTATTCCTCCACAGCACCAAAAGACTGCCACCAGATCGGCAAGCCCAGCGAGCTCGACGGCAGCACCACGCGGGTCTGCCCGGGAAAAAACGGCCTGATCGTGCTGATCGCCGAGGATGATTTGCGCGAAATCGTCTCGGTCGGCCGCAACCGCAAGGCCGCAGCGGAGGAACCGGCAGCAAAGATCTGGTTCGCGCCGTTCAATTCATCGGAGGCTACCGTCGAATGGCGTAGCGCGGGCACGAAGCCGTTTGCCATGATCCAGCGCTGGCACATCGCCGATGGCACCGATCCCGACAAGCAGGGACGGCCGAACACCAAGGCCATGCTCGTCGTGACGCGGCTGCCGCCGGGGCCGGTCTGCCACGTCGCCTATGTCGATGCCATCGCCAACCCCACCGCCAATGAGCTCGCGCGCAAGGCGGCCGACGATTTCGCCCGCAGCTTCACCTGCGGCAAGGACGAGGTGAAGATTGTCGGCACGCGTGGACGCGCGGTCGAACTCGCGACGATGCGCTAGGGCAGCGCCCGCCCGAAGGCGCTATGCCGGCAGCTTCGCCGTGATGGGCGCCGTCAGCATCGCCTCGAGCAACTGTTCGGTCGTCGTCCCCTCGGGCAGACGCCCCAAAATGTCCTCGAGACGGCCGTCGAGCAGCAGCATGGTGAAGCCGTGCACCATCGACCAGGCGCGCGCGATCGCGGCGCCCTGGTTCAGCGTCAGTGCGTCGCCGCTGATCTGCTCCTGCCGCATCATGCCGATGGCATTGGCAAGGCCGGCGAAGGAGGCCTCGGCCGCCTCGTGCAGCGAGGGCCTGGAATAGTCCAGCCGTTCGGTGCGGAACATGATGCCGTACATGCCCGGATGGGCCTGCGCATAGGCGACATAGGCCTTCGGCCGCGCCAGCGCGCGCTCCAGCGGCGTGGTGGCGGCGTCGCAGGACGAGGCCATCGCCGCGTTGAACTGGCGGAAGCCGACGGCCGCGAGCTCGCTGAGCAGGCCGGTGAGATCGCCGAAATGATGGGTCGGCGCGGCATGCGAGACGCCCGCCTCCCGCGCCACCGCCCGCAAGGTCAGGCCGGAGAGCCCGTCGCGCTCCAGCACCCGTTCGGCGGCTTGGAGCAGCGCCTCGCGCAGGGCGCCGTGATGATACGGCGTCTCCGTCTTCGCTACTGCCGGACGGCGTGCGGAACGCGCCTGCGCGCTCGCGGCCGACGATGTCTTGCGCGGGGTACGCGGCTTGCGCGCTGTTTCGCTCTTGGTGTCGCTTTTGGCCATTTGCAAGCTATATGACGCAATATTGACAGTGTAAAGATTTCACTTGACGAATGCGGCGATCGGCATTATTCGATCTTTACGATGTAAAGATAGGGAGGGATACGCCGTGCAGCACGACGCCGTCACCGAGCGCCGCCACAACCTCGGTCCGATTCCATTCGAAGCCGATGCGCCATTCCTCAAAATCGTCGGGGAATTGCCGCGCGATCTGAATGGCGTGCTCTATCGCAACGGTCCCAATCCGCAGTTCGATGCGCCTGGTGCGCACTGGTTCGTCGGCGACGGCATGCTGCACGCCTTCCACCTCGAGAACGGCCGCGCCAGCTATCGCAACCGCTGGGTCCGCACGCCGAAATGGCTGGCCGAGCACGATGCAGGCCGCGCGCTGTTCGGCGGCTTCGGCCGCAAGCTGCCGGATGCCCCGCAAGACCTCACCGACGGCGGCGTCGCCAACACCAACATCATCTTTCATGCCGGCAAGCTGCTCGCGCTGGAAGAAGCGCATCTGCCGACCGAGATCGAGCCGGGCACGCTGGCGACGCGCGGCTATCACAATTATCAGGGTCGCGTCGCCGGCAGCTTCACGGCGCATCCGAAGGTCGACCCGGTCACCGGCGAGCTCGTGTTCTTCGGCTACAACGCCGCGGGTCCGCTGACCCCTGCCCTCTCCTACGGATCGATCGACGTAACAGGCAAGGCGACGCGCTTCGAACGTTTCGAGGCGCCCTACGCCAGCATGGTGCACGACTTCATCGTCACCGAGAACCACGCGCTGTTTCCGATCCTCCCGATCACCGGCAGCATGGAGCGCGCGATGAGCGGACGGCCGCCTTATGCCTGGGAGCCGGACAAGGGCGCCTATGTCGGCGTGATGAAGCGCAACGGCACGGCCAAGGACATCGTCTGGTTCCGCGGTGAAGCCTGCTATGTCTTCCACATCATGAATGCGTGGGAGGACGGCAACCGCATCATCGCCGACGTCATGCAGTTCGAGGAAGCGCCACTGTTTCCGCATCCCGATGGCCGGCCGACGGATCCGGAGAAATCACGCGCCCGCCATTGCCGCTGGACGTTCGATCTCTCAGGGAAGACCGACCGCTTCCAGCAGACCTACCTCGACGATCTCACGGGCGAATTCCCCCGCATCGACGACCGCCGCGCGGGATTGAAAAGCCATCACGGCTGGTACGCCTGCGCCAATCCGCGGCTGCCGATGTTCGGCGCGCTGTCGGGCATCGTCCATGTCGACGGCAACGGCAGACGGCTCGGTCATTATCTGCTGCCGGCCGGCGATACCATCTCCGAGCCGGTGTTCGTCGAGCGCGCGACGGATGCAGCGGAAGGCGACGGCTGGCTGTTGGCGGTGGTCTGGCGCGCGCGGGAGAACCGCAGCGACCTCGCCGTGTTCAACGCCACCGATGTCGAAGCCGGCCCCCTCGCGCTGGTGCAGCTCGGCCACCGCGTGCCCGACGGCTTTCACGGCAATTGGGTGGGCGCGCAGTAACTCTCGCCTCGTCATTCCGGGGCGCGACGACGTCGCGAGCCCCGGAATGACATCGCGGATGTCACCAAAGAGGCCTCGCATGCATATGCCCTCGATCACCGCAGATTGCCTTGCCGTCCTCGCCCTGGCCTGCGCAGCGCTCGCACTCCGGATGATCCGGCTGCGACGGAGCGGCCATGTCATCTTCAACGGCGGCATCTTGCTCTCGGTCGGCCTCCTGCTCGCCGCCGCGCTGCCGATCCTGTCGCGCCTGCCCTGGGCGGAATTCGCCGACGAGGCGTCCGACCAAGCCATTGCGGCCCTTCACTTTTTGGAAGTCACCTACGTTATTTTGACACTGTAAAGATTTCGCTTGACCCGGCATCGCTCGTGATTTATTGATCTTTACACCGTAAAGATTAGCCAGACCGAGGCGGCTCATGGCGATTTTCCTGATCCTCGCGCCCTACGGCGCCTACACTTTCCTGATGCTGGTGACGTCGGCCACGATCAGCGTGTTCGCCGCGTCTGCGATCTGCCTCGCCACCGTCACGGTCGATGTCGCGCGCGGCCGCTCCGTGAAGATCCTGGCGATGGGCTCGGCGATCGTATTCGCCGCAATCGGCCTCTACCTCGCGCTGATCGACCCGAAGCTCGGCACGCTGGGCGTCAAGCTGTCGGTCGATATCGGCATCTTCGTCATCTCGCTCGGCTCGATGCTGGTCCGCCACCCGTTCACGCTGCAATATGCGGTTGAAACGGTCCCGGCCGAAACGGCGGCGATGCCCGGCTTCCTCACCGCCAACTACGTCATCACCGGCGCCTGGACCGCCGCCGCGCTGTTGATGATGGCCGCCAACATCGCGCTGCTCTACGTCCCCGGCCTGCCGCTCTGGTCGGGCCTCGCGGTCGCCTTCGCCGCCCGCAACAGCGCGATCTATTTTACAAAGTGGTATCCCGAGTATCGTCAGATCAAATATGCTGCGCCCGCCGCCGCGCTGCCCCACACCCATTGAAGACAGGACAGACGATGAAAGACGTATTCCGCCGGCTCGTCTCTGATTTCCTCTCCACCATCGTCTTCCTGGCAATCTATCTCGCGACCGACAACGTCATCCTCGCGACCGCAGTCGCGATCCTTGGCGCCATCGGCCAGGTGGTCTGGTCGCGGATCAAGGGCCAGACGCTGGGCTACATGACCTGGGCGAGCCTCGGCCTAGTCATCGTGCTCGGCGGCGCAACGCTGCTCACCCACGACCCGCGCTTCGTGCTGGCGAAGCCCGCGATCGGGCATGTCGCGATCGGCATCATCATGCTCAAGCGCGGCTGGATGCTGCGTTATCTGCCGGCGATCGTGACCGAGACCATTCCGGAATACGTTACCTTCGCGGGCTACGCTTGGGCCGCGCTGATGTTTGCGCTCGCCGCGGGGACCGTTGCGGTTGCCATGACCGGCGACATGAAGCTGTGGGCCTTCTATATTTCGGTGGTCCTGATCGGCGCGAAGATCGTTGCGTTCGCGATCCAGTACGTGGCCTTCCGCCTGCTCATCGGCAGCCGTATTCGCGCAGCCCGCGCTTAAGGGCGCGTCAAAGAGAGCGTTAGGCACGTCACGCGAGTTAGGCTATAGGCGTCCCTGGCTCACCTTGCGGATTGTCGCGAGGTGCCGGGAAAAAGTTGGGAGACACGTATGGCCGTGGACGGCAACTGGACTCTGACCATGACGACGCCCATGGGCGAGCGCAAGGCCACGCTGACCTTGCTGAACTCAGGCGGCACACTGACCGGAACGCAGGGCGCCGACGGCAATTCGGCCGAGATCTTCGACGGCACCATCAGCGGCGACGCCGTCAACTGGAAAGTCTCGATCACCAATCCGATGCCGTTGACGCTCGAGTTCATCGGAACGGTCTCTGGCGACAGCATGAGCGGCGAGATGGGCATCGGCCCGATGGGCAGTTTTCCGTTCACGGGTGCACGCGCATAAGCACGTTGCGAACCGTGCGCGTGCTCCGTCTCATCGCGGCAACGATCCTGTGTGTCGCGACGCAAGCGGCGCGCGCGGATGACACCGAACCGGCGTGGCGCGCAAGCGCGCTCGCCATGGTGCCGGCGGGCTATGTCACCGGCACGGCCTACCGGACCGAAGGATCGACCGGCACCCTCGCCGTCTATCCGGCCTCGTCGAACGATCCGAAGACACCGGCAAGCGTGTTCGCTGCGCGCCAGGCCCTCGTCGTCACGCTGACGCCGGATGGGACGCGCGCGGTCTCGGCCGAGCTGAAGCCGCGCAGCGCGCCGGACCCTGATAACGACGACACTGACTTCGCAAAGCTCCACGCCGATCTCGCCGCCAGACGCGCAACGCTGCCCGATGGGACCGAGCCGTGTGATCTCGGCGCCTGGTCCATCGACAAGGATCCTGATGGCCTCAACGTCCGCGCCGAGCCCTCGGCGAAAGCGCGCGTGCTCGGCACGCTGCCCCCGCCCTATCGTCTGAAGCTTGGCGGCGCCGAGAACACGCCCGATGGCGGCTGGCTCACCGAATTCCGCATCATCGGCTTCAAGGACGGCTGGTTCCTGATCGAAGGCGCGAAGCCGCCCGGCAAGGATTACGAGGACGAGAAGAGATATCCGCGCAGCGCGCCAAAACCCTATGCGGGGCGCGGCTGGGTCGCGTCCAACAAGGTCGGCGCGTCCTACGCCAATGGCGCGACGCGCATGGGCGGACTTTTCCAGGCGCCGTTCGTCGATGCGAAATGGATGCCGGCCCAGCGCGAGCTCGGCGGCCCAATCGACACCGACGGAGGCCCGAAGCGCATCTTTGCCTGTAGCGGGCTCTGGGGCCTCGTCGAGAGCCAGGACGGCGTCCGCGGCTGGTGGCGCTCGCTGTGCTCGAACCAGGTTACGAATTGCAGCTAACGGGCTGCGGTCATTGGCCACGTGGCCAAGGCGCTCAGGTCGTTGACCACAGCCGGCTTCACGAGCAGGATACAGCATACAACTAAAGATTTTTATTGATCTCAACACACTTGCAGCAGAAGGGGAATTTGCATGGTCTCCCTCCCCGCTCGCAATCGCATCCACCTGTTCCTGACCTCCGCCGTGGCCGCGCTTGCTGGAGCAGCGCCGGCGAGTGCCGATGTGCTCGAGCCGCAGTCACCGGCGTGGCAACTGAGCGAGCCGTTCAAGAAGAGCGCGGATGCCCGCACCAACATCAGTGGAGCGGCGTGCGCGACCACATCCCCGCCCCTCAAATCCTGCCTCGTCGTCAACGACGAAAAGAAATACGCGCAGTTCTTTGCGATCGAAGGCACAACGATCAATCCCGGCAAGGTAATCCGCCTGCTGAGCGATCAGGCCAGCGGCGATCCGGATGCCGAGGGCACCGCTTACGATGACGGTTATTTCTACGTGGTCGGATCGCACGGCCGCAAACGTCATCATCCCGACGACAGCAATCCGACGAGCTATCACCTCTTTCGCTTTCCCGTCGACAAGCTCACTGGAGAGCCACCCTTCCCGATCTCCGCGGACGAGGTGATCGGCGTCGAAGCATCTGTGACGCGCCTGCGCGGTGCAATCAAGGACGCACTGCCCGCGGATTACGACAAGCCTCTCGGAGACAACGGCGCCAACATCGAGGGCATCGCGGTCAAAGGGGACCTGATGTATCTTGGTTTCCGTGGTCCGTCCAAAGGCGGCAATGCTTATATTCTCACGGTCGACGCAAAGGCCGTCTTCACCGAGAACATGCCGCTCAAGGCCAAGCTCATCGACCCTCCGCTGCCGCTTGGTACAACGACCGGTATCAGGGACATCGCCGCCGTGTCAGGCGGCTTGCTGCTCTTGACCGGGCCGGTCAACGAACAGCAGATCTCGCCCGCCGTCGTCTTCTACGATACCAGCAGCGGCAAGCTTGGAACGACCCACACGCTCAGCGTCGCCGACAGCACCGCCAAGGCAGAGACCCTGCTGGTGCTCAGCGACATCAGCGGCGAGCCATGGCGCGTGCTCGTGATGTTCGATGGGCCCGAAAATGGCGCGCCGACGCAGTATGTGGTGCCGCGCTAAAGCGCACCATCAGCGGCGGACCGCCGTTCAACTGCGCGGAGCGCTAGCCCAGATTCAATTCCTTGAAGAAGTCGTTCCCCTTGTCGTCGATGATGATGAACGCCGGGAAGTCGACGACTTCGATGCGCCAGATCGCTTCCATGCCGAGCTCGGGATATTCGAGCACCTCGACCTTCTTGATGCAGTGCTCGGCGAGGTTCGCAGCCGCACCGCCGATCGAGCCGAGATAGAAGCCGCCATACTTCTTGCAGGCCTCGCGCACGGCAGGCGCCCGGTTGCCCTTGGCCACCATCACCATCGAGCCGCCGGCGGCCTGGAACTGGTCGACGAAGGAATCCATGCGGCCCGCGGTGGTCGGGCCGAACGCGCCGGAGGCGTAGCCCTCGGGCGTCTTGGCGGGACCGGCGTAGTAGACCGGATGGTTCTTGAAATAGTCCGGCAGCGGCTCGCCTCTCTCGAGGCGCTCGCGCAGCTTGGCATGCGCGCTATCGCGCGCGACGATCATAGTGCCGGTCATCGAGACCCGCGTCTTGGTCGGGTACTTCGAGAACGTCGCCAGGATGTCCTTCATCGGCTGGTTGAGGTCGATCTTGACGACCTCGCCGCCGAGCGACTGCTCGACCTGCGGCAGATATTGCGCGGGGTTGTGCTCAAGCTCTTCGAGATAGACGCCATCTTTGGTGATCTTGCCGAGCACCTGGCGGTCGGCCGAGCACGACACGCCGAGCCCGATCGGCAGCGAGGCGCCGTGGCGCGGCATGCGGATAACGCGCACGTCGTGGCAGAAATACTTTCCACCGAACTGCGCGCCGACGCCGAGCGACTGCGTCATCTTGTGGATTTCCTGCTCCATCTCGACGTCGCGGAAGGCGTTGCCGTCGGGCGAGCCGTGGGTCGGCAGCGCGTCGAGATAGCGGGCGGAGGCGAGCTTCACCGTCTTCATGCACAGCTCGGCCGAGGTGCCGCCGATCACGATGGCGAGGTGATAGGGCGGGCACGCCGCGGTGCCCAGCGTCAGGATCTTCTCCTTCAGGAAGGCGAGCAGGCGGTCCTTGGTCAGCACCGAGGGCGTGGCCTGGAACAGGAAGCTTTTATTGGCGGAGCCGCCGCCCTTCGCCATGAACATGAACTTGTAGGCGTCGTCGCCCTCGGCGTAGATCTCGCACTGCGCCGGCATGTTGTTGGCGGTGTTCTTCTCCTCGTACATCGACAAGGGCGCGACCTGCGAGTAGCGCAGATTGCGGCGCAGGTAAGCGTCGCGCGCGCCTTCCGACAGCGCCGCCTCGTCGTCACCATCGGTGATGACGTTACAGCCCTTCTTGCCCATGATGATCGCGGTGCCGGTGTCCTGGCACATCGGCAGCACGCCGCCGGCCGCGATGTTGGCGTTCTTCAGGAAGTCGAGCGCGACGAACTTGTCGTTGGGGCTCGCCTCGCCGTCCTCCAGGATTGCGCGGAGCTGCTTCAGATGGCCGGGGCGCAGATAGTGGTTGATGTCGCCAAAGGCCGCCTCCGACAGCGCCCGCAGCGCCTCGCGCGATACCACCAGCATGTCCTTCCCCAGGACCTTCTCGACCCTGATACCCTCGGCCGTGATCTTCTTGTAGGGCGTCTCGTCCTTGCCCAGCGGGAACAGCGGGGTGTGCTTGTAGGGCGGAACGGGTTTTGCGGGATCGGGGAAGGCGGTGGGAGCGTTCATGGGCAAATCTCGGGGTTTTGGAGCCCTCGCGGGCCTCTAAGCGTAGAAGCGTTCTAAGCTTTTTTGCCGCGAATGGAAGGCGTTCTGGCGCGGCCGAGGCATCCCGATTCGGCGTCACGACGGCCCTTTTTGGTTGCCGTCGGCCGGACGCAAGGTGGCGACGACCGTCCCCGGCAGGCTCTGGGTGCACCCCTTGCGCTCGGCGCGCGACGAAGGTTGAATGCGCGGCCTAAGGGGCTTTTCATCATGATTTTCAAACTGAACGTCCGCGGCGCGATCCTGGTCGCCGCCGCCATCACCGGCCTTGTGACCCTCGCCTCGCCTGCCCGCGCGGATCGCTGCGATGACAGCGCCAAGGAGCTGACGAACCAGGTCGAGCGCCTCAAGGTGAATTTCCGGGCCGCCAACATCGTCTACCTCTCGCACCCCGCGGCCAAGGAGCTGTCCGTGGGTTGCCGCGGCGACAAATATTCCATCGAGCTCTATGCCAAGGGCGATCGCAAGCCGACACCGGAGTTCTTTTCACTGGTGGGGTCGATGGCGGCGATCGTCTTCACCGTCACGAAGGACGACACCACGACGGGCGCGACACGCTGCCTGAAGCGGATGGGACTGTTGCGCGGCGACAAGGTCGTCATGCGCTACCGCCGGCTCAACATGGAATGCACCCGTACCAAGACGGATGCGTCCATCGCGATCACGCGCGGCAAGGACGAGTAGACGGCACTCGCTCTTTCCACACGCTCCGTCATTGCGAGCGAAGCGAAGCAATCCAGAATCCCTCCGCGGTGACAGTCCTGGATTGCTTCGCTGCGCTCGCGATGACGAGGAGAGGTTCGTCCGCTCCCTCGTACAGCGCAAGGAGGCACAAAAGGCACATCCCACCGCACCAACTCCCTCGCATTTTAACGATTGGCTTGACGGAAGCTTCGCTCCTCGCAGCGCAAGGTCGATTGTTTCCATGTGTGAGGATTTGTGGATGAGCGTCTCTACCGTTGCGCCGCCGCCGATCGCGATCGTGGTGCCGAGCTACGACGCGACCAAGCAGCAGGACGACCAGAAGACCAAGGACAACGACCCGACCTACAAGCCGCCGCCGCCCGCGCCGCTGCCGCCGGGTCAGGGCACGCGGATCGATCAGCTCGCCTGATCAGACCGGTCAAAGATGAAACGCCCGAACCGGTCGATCGGGCTTTTCGCGTGTCCGGCCGCATCTTCGCCGGATAGCGGGACCAATATCGTGCGCGGCTGACCCGGGACCTGCGCATGATCGCAAAACTGCTGTTGCAGAACACGATCACCACCGCCGGCATGGGCGCGCTGCTGTTCGCTTGCGCCGGGACGATGCATTGGCCTTCGGCCTGGGTGTTCCTCGCCACCTGCGCCCTGCTCGGCCCGCTCTGCGGCTGGTGGCTTTATCGGGTCGATCCGGCGCTGCTCGCCGAACGTCTGCGGCCGGTCCTGCAAAAGGACCAGCCTGCCGCCGACAAGGCCTTCATGATCGTCTTCGCCATTGCGATGCTGGCCTGGCTGGCCGCGATGGGGCTCGACCGGCGCACGCAGTCCTCCGACGTGCCGGTTGCGTTCCAGGCGCTCGGTCTCGTGCTGTTCGTCCTCTCGACGCTGTTCATCCTGTGGGTGTTCCGCGAGAACTCGTTCGCCGCGCCCGTGGTGAAGCTCCAGGCCGAACGCGCACAGCGCGTGGTCTCGACGGGGCCTTACGCGCATGTGCGCCATCCCATGTACAGCGGCATGATCCTATTCTTCGCCGGCGTGCCGCTGCTGCTGGGCTCGTGGTGGGGCCTTGCGATAGCGCCGGTCATCGTCGTTTTGTTTGCTGTTCGCATCGGCATCGAGGAGCGCACGCTGCGTGAGGGCCTGCCGGGCTATTCCGACTATATGTCGCGCGTGCGCTATCGCCTGCTGCCCGGCGTGTGGTGAGCCGCTATCCGGACCGGCTAATTGTCCAATTCCTTGTAGCGGCGGAAAATGCCTTGCTCGTTGAAGGGAATGCGGCGCTCACTTTCGAGATAGGCCTTGATGTTCGGCCGCGCGGCGATGCGGTCATGCAGATCGACGAGGCCCGCGATATTTCCCTCGAACGCCTTCATGCGCTTGGGAAAGGCGTAGCGCAGCCCATCGACGATCTGGAACAGGGATAGATCGACGTAAGTCAGCCTGCGACCGGTGACATAGGCACCGCCATTACACGCGAGGAGCTCCTCGAAATAGCCGAGATATTTCGGCACGCGCTCGTCCCAAAACTCGGCCGTGCGCTTCTTCGCCGGCGCCTTCTGATCTTCATAGTACATCGAAGGCCCGAGCGGGTGATGGGTGTCGTGGATCTCGGTCACGAGGTCGGTGATGGTGAGCTGAAGCTGGTGCACCCAAAGCTTGCCCGCTTCCGTCTTCGGCGCGAGCCCATGACGGGCGCCGAGATAGAGCAGGATGTTGGCGGTCTGGCCGATGACGAGCTTGCCCGCTTTCAGGAACGGCGGCGCGAAGGGCGGCGTGCCGCCATGCGCGTCCATCATCTTCATCATCGCAGCTGTTCCGCGCGCCCCCCGCGCGACGTCGACATAAGCCGCCCCCGCCTCCTCCAGCGCCAGCCGCACATATTCGCCGCGGCCCTGGATCTCGGGCCAGTAGTAGAGCTCGTATTTCATGGGAAGGGTCCGTGAGCGTGGAAGCGGTCGGACCAATGTAATATGCGGCCGAAGGTTCCGTGAGAGCGAGACGGAACGGCGGCACCACATACCCCGTCATTGCGAGCGCAAGCGAAGCAATCCAGAATCTTTCCGCGGAGACAGTCTGGATTGCTTCGCTACGCTCGCAATGTCGCGGGGAGAGAGCTGCGCGCCCTAACTCAATTCGCCGCGAAACAAAACAGCAGGCCGTCGCCGCCGGTGCTCTTCAGATCGGCCTGCGAGCAGCCGCCGTCAGGACCGCGCGAGGGGTGAGAGCTGTTCCAGGACTTTGACGGCTCGTCGTCGCGCAGGCCCTTACGATCGGCATGGCCGACGACCGCCGCGCCCTGCGTGCTCGACGTCCAGTTCCTGCAGGTCTTGTCGTCGCCCGCGGCAAAAGCGGTGCCGTCCGGTTGCGATCCCGTGAGGATATCGTGCCGGTTCGGCGTGTCGCCGGCGCCGTTGATGACCTCGCCCTTCTCGCTGAGCGCTGTCTGCTTGGTGAGGTTATTGGCCGCGCCGTGCAGGTCGGCAACGTCCTTGGCAATCACCGCACCCTTGGCATTCTGCCACGGTCCCTTGCCAATGCGGTCCTTGGCATTGACGGCGGGCTTGCCGTCGGCGGCCTGCGTCGAGAGATAGGCGCGCCAGGTCTTGCCGCCGGCGCCGCCGGCCTGCGCCAGCTTCTGGCACTGCGCATCGGCTCCCTCCAGGCCGCCGAGATCGGCTCCCTTGCCCGGCCCGCTCGAAGTCACAAAGAAGGTCATGTCGGCTGACTGCGCCCACACCGATGGACTTGCGAAGACCGCGAACGCAACGCCTGCTGGCACGATGACCCTGGCAAGAATGCTCATCCTATCCTCCCGATTGTTCCTGCGATTGCGCCTCGCTGGACGGTCTTTGATCCGCTGACATGAACCCCGTCACGACAGACATTATTCCAGCGGCCATCCGCCGCACGCGCATCACCTCGAGCGGCGGCGCACGACCGGTCGCCCCGAGGGCCATGTCGATTAATTGCTTCCAGAGACCGTAGCGCCGGGCGAGCATACCAACGTGGGGCCGATCCTCAAGAGATCGCCCAGGAGGGGACGCGGGAGTCTGCTGCGGGGCCGTTCAGGGCGGCATCCGCGATCACATCGGGGCTGCCGCCGGGCGCGGCGCGAGGGGAGATCGTCATGCACTGGAACACCGTCCGCCCAATCGCGGCAATTGCCGGCTATGCCACGCTTTGCTGCCTTGCCATCAGTCCGGGCCGCGCCTCGGCCGCGGAATTGCTCAAAGCCCGGCTTGCGCAAAACCTCGGACCGATCTCCGGCCTTGCGATCGTCGCCAAATCGAAGGGGATTTTCGAAAAGAACGGACTGGACATCACCGTCTCGAACTTCACGTCCGGCAAGCAGTGCCTGGACACCGTGATCGGGGGCGGCGCCGACATCGCGACGACGGCGGAGGCGCCGGTCACCGCTTCGGCGATGGCAAACCAGCCCATCGCCTTCGTCGCCGGCATGGAATATTCCGACCTCAAGACGGTCGTCGCGGCCAAGGCCGGCGTCAAGACCAAGGCAGATCTTCGCGGCAAGCGAATCGGATTCACTGCCGGCACCGGCAGCGAGGTCTACACGGCAACTTTGCTGAAGTCGGCGGGATTGACTCCCAAGGATGTCACCCTCGTCAACCTGCGGCCGCAGGAGATGCTGCCGGCACTTGCAGCAGGAAGCATCGACGCGATCGACACTTGGGAACCCCACATCGCCAACGCCAAGAAGGCCCTCGGCGAAGCCGTCGCTGAGCTCGATACAACGGGCACTTACTCCGAGACGTTCAACATCGTCGTCACGAGACCCTATCTGGATGCCAACCCTGCACTGGTTGAGAAGTTCATCGCCGCGCTGATCGACGCCGAGGTCTGGATGAAGGCACACCCGGACGAAGCGATCACGGTCGTGGCGGACGCGGTCGGCATGAAGCGGGATGAACTCGCCCCCATCTGGGCCGACTATGTTTACCGGGTACGGCTCGACGACCGGCTGATCGAGATTCTCAAGACCCACTCCGCATGGCGCCTCGAGAGCGGCAACCATCCTCCGGGAGCGGCGATGCCCGACTTCAGCAAGGTCGTCGTCGCCGAGCCGCTGAAGAAGGTCGACCCCGCACGCGTCACGCTCTCGTGGAAATAGGCACCCGCACAGCCATGCAGGATGGCACTTCAGCAGGACAGGAGATTGCTCTCCGCACCGACGGTCGCGGTCGGCGGCCGGATTCAGCTCGTCTTCGCCGCCTCAATATTCTGATCGGGGCGCTTTCGCTTCCCCTGTTCGTCGGCCTCTGGGAACTGGTCGCCCGTTCCGGGGCCGTCAACATGGTGCTGTTTCCGCCGCCGACAGTGGTTGCTGCGGCGGTCCTTGAGTGGATACGAAGCGGACAGTTCCTTGGCGATCTGCTGGCCAGCCTCTTTCGCGTCACCACGGGGTTCATCGTAGGCGGCCTGCTCGGCATCCTGCTCGGTATCCTCACCGGCCAATTCCCTGTTATTTCGAGCTTGCTGTCCCCGCTATTCCATATCCTGCGGCCAATTCCGCCGATTGCTTTCGTGCCGATTGTCATCCTCTGGTTCGGCCTGTCGGAGGCGGGAAAACTGTTCCTCGTCGTATGGGGCGTGTTCTTCACGGTTTGGCTTTCGACCCACATCGGCGTGCAGAAGGTCGACCGCGGCCTGATTCGGGCGGCGTTGATGCTCGGCACGCCCCGGCGGCAGATGCTCCAGGAGATCGTGCTGCTGGGCGCGCTTCCCTACATCGTGGTCGGGTTGCGCACCGCCGTCAGCATCTCGTTTTACACGCTTGTCGCGGCCGAACTTGCAGGCGCTTTCGCCGGCATCGTCTACAGGATCGAGATTGCGCAGCAGAATTTGCAAACGGGCCAGGTCATGGGCGGGCTCGCAGCGCTCGGGTTGATTTCGTTCACTGCCGACCGGCTGTTTTCGGCTCTTGCGGAACGTACTGTCTGGTGGCGTTGATGTCTGGAGCTCGATCGACCATGAAACTGGCTCTGGCAAGTTCGCCAGCCTCCGTCGAATCGGCGCGGAAACAACCGGCCATTCAAGTCTCAGACCTGAGCATCGTTTTTGACACCCGCCGCGGGCAGACCATCGCGGTGGATCGCGTTTCCTTCGACGTGGCGCCTAGCGAGTTCGTTTGCATCGTCGGGCCCTCCGGCTGCGGCAAGTCGACGGTGCTCAATACGATCGCCGGACTGGAAGTGCCGTTTGAAGGCGACATCCTGGTAGAGGGCTCGCGCGTCTACAGCCCGCGACCCGATGTCGGCATGGTGTTCCAGCAGCCGCATCTCTTCCCCTGGAAGTCTGTCCGCAGGAACATCGCCCACGGCCCGAGGATGCTTGGGAAGTCCAGGACGGAAGCGAATGCCATCGCCGACGATCTGATCGCGATGGTCGGTCTCAAGCGTTTCGCCGACGCCTATCCGAACACGCTGTCCGGGGGCATGCAACAGCGCGTGGCGATCGCGCGAGCGTTGGCCAATCAGCCTCGCGTGCTGCTGATGGACGAGCCCTTCGGAGCCCTCGATGCGCAGACCCGGGCGGTGATGCAAGACAATCTGCTGGAGCTGCGCGACCGGATCAAGGCGACGATCGTGTTCGTCACGCATGACATAGATGAGGCCATCGTGCTGGCCGACCGTGTTCTCATCATGAGCGCGGGACCCGGCCGCATCCTGCGCGAAGTCGCGGTCAAGCTGCCGCGCCCGCGGTCGAGCTCCGTCATGGTCGAGCCAACCTATCTTTCCCTCAAGAAGGATTGTCTCGACGTCATCCGCGCAGAAGGGTTGCGGGCGTTCAATCAGTCGGACGCGAGCTGATCCCCCAGAACTTGGAAATCGCGAAGCAGCCCGCAGCGCGCTGGCATGGTTCTTGAATAATCGATGCCGGGTCTCACCGTGGAGCCGGCGATGCACAGGGCGAATAGCGCGATAGCGGCAGGCGTGATGCTGGCCGAGTCGGACAATCTCGTCAGGCCGCTGCCCGGCTTGCTGGATGGTCTCAACCGGGCTGATTGCAATCGGCTGCGCGCGATCGGACGCGAGAAGGCCCTGGAAGCCGGCCAACTGGTTTGGTCTCAGGGCGACACACAGGCTGGGATCTACCTGATCAGCGAGGGACGCATACGCAGCTACTATGCGGCGCCGTCGGGGCGCGAGGTCACGCTCGCCTACTGGTTTCCCGGCAACTTCGTCGGCGGCCCCGATATATTCGGAACGGGCCCGCACATGTGGTCATCGGTTGCGGCCGAACCCAGCCTGTTGACGTTCATGCCGGGACTGGCGCTGCGGCGGCTTGCGCTGGAATCGCCGGCGATCGCCGTCGCCCTGCTGGATGCCCTGGCATTCAAGGCGCGATGCTATTCGGCGATGGCCCAGATGCTCGGGACGCGCTCGGTGACCGAGCGGCTACATAGCCTGTTGATCTTCCTGTCGCACGTCTACGGCGTTAAGCGCGACGGCGAGGTCGTCATCGGGATGCCGTTTACCCACGGCGATCTCGCCAATCTCATCGGATCCACCCGCCAATGGGTGACAGTACAGCTCGCGCGGCTCCAGGAGGAAGGCGTGATCAGGTACGACAGATCCGTGATTTCGATCCTGGATCTTTCGACACTCGAGCAAGAGATGGAATAAATTCCGTCCGTCAACCGCCAGACTTCAATTCGAACGCCGCTCGGCCTGCACTGGCCTCGAACCGCCGCGCCAGTCCGATCAGCGCGCGATCATGCCAGGCCGGCGCCAGAAGGGTCACGCCCATCGGCATGCCGTTCGGCAATGTCGCGTTCGGAACCGCCACGCCGCAGAGATCGAGCAGATTGGCAAAGTACGAGTAATAGCCGAGGCGATTGTTGAGGGTGATCGGATCGCGATCCATCTCCTCCAGCGTGAACGGCCGCGGTGCGGTCGGGACCACCAGCGCATCGATACCCGCAAAGATCGCCTCGGCGTCGCGGCGAAGCCGGTGCAGCCGGTGAATGGCACCAAATGTGTCGATCGCTGAATAGCCGGCGGCCGAGCCAAGCACGGTCCTCGTGACATCAAGCAGGGAGCCAGAATCGATGTCCATCAGCGAAGCGATGGCCGAGTGCCGCTCCGCGACCCAGGGTCCGCTGAACATCAACTCCCCGGCCTGGCGGAACGGCGCGAAGTCCACCTCGATCGCCGTTCCCCCGATCTGCGTGAAACGCTCGCAGGCGCGCTCATAGAGCTCGCCGCATTCCGGCATGCCGAAGCATTCGAGATCGGCGGCCGCAATGCGGCCGAACCGGAACGATGGCACCGCCCCGCTGGCGAAAGAAAAGGCCCTGGGCAGGCGGCTGTAGGGATCTTCGAAATCGAACCCTTCGATAATTTCGAGGATTGCCTCGCCATCGCTGACGGTATTGCAGAACACCGAAACGCAATCGATCGTCGGGCAATTCGGCACCAGCCCGCGTGATGACACCAGCCCAACGGTCGGCTTGATTCCGACGATGTTGTTGAAGCCGGCAGGTATGCGGCCGGACCCGCCAGTATCGGTGCCGAGCGCGAACGCGACGTGCCCCGCCGCGACGGCGACCGCGGACCCGGAACTGGAGCCGCCCGCAATATAGCGCGCATCGGCAACCGACGCGCAGGGGCCATAGGGCGAACGCGCACCGGACAGGCCTGTGGCGAACTGATCGAGATTGGTCTTTCCGAGGCAAATTGCGCCGGCCGCGGTCAGGCGTTCGACGCTGTGCGCGGAATGCCAGGGCGTGTAGCTGAACGCGGGGCATGCGGCAGTGGTCGGCATTCCCTCGACATCGATATTGTCCTTCACACCAAAGGGAATGCCGAGCAGCGGAAGATTTTCGCCTGTCCGCGCGCGCGCCACGAGCTTCCGGCATGCTTCGAGCGCCTCCTCCCGCGGGCGGAGATAGATCCAGCAATTGCGGTCGCGCTCGGCCTCGATCCGGTCATACGCCGTTTCGATCGCCTCCAGCGGCAGGGACGAATTCCTGGCAATGGTTTCGTGATTTGTCCTGGAGCGCGCGACAGACTGGCTCACCGAATATCTCCCTCTCTAACCGGCAGGCGCGAAATTGCGGGAGCTCTGCGCGGGCAACAAGCAATTAAGTGCTTCGCGCAAAATGGTCGGCCGTATCAGGATATAAGCGGCTCAAAGAAAAAGGGCGCCGTGCCGAAGCACGACGCCCTTGTCTTTAATCTGCGTACGATCAGTTGGTCTGCTGGATCGCCGACAATTCCCAGCCGCTGCCCGGACGGCGGGCAAAGGTCCAGATCTCGGTCGCCTCGCCCGGCTGCTCGCTGCCGGCGACAACCGTACCGCTGTTGCGGTCCAGCGTCTTGTCGGTGAGGGCGAAGCGCAGCGCCACCGTGGCGTATTCGGTCTCGCCTTCGCGCCAGGCCTCCGCGAGGTCGCCCTGCAACAGCTTGACGTTGGTCACCTTGTTGACGACGTTGCGCGCGCGGTTCTGGCCAAGGTCCTGCTCGAAATAGGAGACCATTTCCGGCGTCGCGAGCGTGTGCAGCTTGGCCACGTCCTCGTTCGACCAGGCGGCCTGGACATCGCCGAGCAGGCGCTCGAACGCCTCATAGTCATCCGGCTTGATCTCGAGCGGCGCGTTGTTGGCGCCGCCGAAGCCGAAGCCGCCGAGACCACCGCCAAGTCCACCACCGACGCTACCGCCACCGAGGCCGCTGCGATAGTTCGGCTGCGGTCCCTGACCGCTGCCTGCATCAGCATTGGCATAGGCCGCCTGCTGCGAGTGGCGGCGCTGCCACCAGGACATCGCCAGCCGCACCACCAACACCACGAGCGCGATCTGGATGAGCAGGCCAATGATTGACGACAGGCCGCCGAGGCCACCGAACAGGCCGCCGCCGAACAGCATGCCGAGCAGGCCTGCGCCGAGGAAGCCGGCCGCAAGGCCGCCCATGAAGCCGCCGGCGCGGCCGAACAGGCCGCCACGCGCGGGTGCGGCGGCAGCCGAATTCATGCCGGCACCCGGCTGGGTATAGGTGCGGTTGAACTGCGAGGTCGAGCCCGGCGCGGTCGTGGTCGACGGCGGCGCCGAATAGGTGCGCGAACCGCGCGAACCCGACGACATGCCACCACCGACGCGGGCGTCGGCGGACGAAATCACCAGCGCAGTCGGCAGCGCAAGCGCCAGCATGACGGCGAGGGTCTTGAAGAGAGTGCGGGAGCGTTGCGAGAAAGTCATGTGCGTTTCCCAAATCCCCGGCATGGGGACGTGCTCCTAACATGGGCAGACTTCCCGAAAAGTGAAGCCGGTTTCGGAACTTATGGCTGCGGCCCTCAGTCGCGGGGATGTGGCAAAAGCCCATATTTGGCGGGGGTTTGGCCGGGGAGCCGGAGGAACCGCGGTCGCTGGTTACCGGCGGGTTTACGACAGGAATGCCGCTTTTTCCTCGTCATTTCCAGGAACTCTCGCAAATCGACAGTGGTAGTCGCCGTCATCCCGCCTTTGCCATCGTCTCCTTTACGGCCGCCACGAGCTGGCTGAGCGTGAACGGCTTTGGCAGGAAGTCGAATTGCTGGCCTTCGGGCAGGCTCTTCTCGAAGGCATCCTCGGCGTAGCCGGAGACGAAGATGAACTTGATGTCGGGATTCTTCTCGCGCATCGCCTTCAGCAGCGTCGGGCCGTCCATCTCGGGCATCACGACGTCGGAGACGACGAGATCGATCGCACCGCTCTGTTCCTCCAGGACCTCCATGGCCTCGACGCCGTTCTCGGCCTCGACCACGGTGTAGCCGCGCGAGCGCAGGCCACGTGCGTTCAGCGCGCGCAGGCCCTCTTCGTCCTCGACGAGAAGGATGGTGCCCTGTCCGGTGAGATCGGTCCGCGGCTTGGCCTCCGCCGCCGCAGGTGCGGTCTCCTTCGCGGCGCCATTGGCCGCGCCGACCACTGCTGCGGGCTGCTCTTGCACCTCGGGCTCGGCGTGATGGCGCGGCAGGAAGATATGGAACGAAGTCCCCTGCCCCGGTTCCGAGTCCACGTAAATGAAGCCGCCGGTCTGCTTGACGATGCCGTAGACGGTGGAGAGCCCGAGGCCGGTGCCCTTGCCCACTTCCTTGGTCGAGAAGAACGGCTCGAAGATCTTGTCGCGGATATCGGCGGGGATGCCGGTGCCGGTGTCGGCGACCTCGATCCGTACATAGTCCGCAGCCGGCATGCCCTTGTAGGCGAGCTTGGCCGCTTCTTCCGCGGTGACGTTGGCGGTGCGGATGATCAGCTTGCCGCCGTCGGGCATGGCGTCGCGCGCGTTCACCGCCAAGTTGACGATTACCTGCTCGAACTGGGAGACGTCGACCTTCACCGGCCAGAGATCGCGGCCGTGGATGGTCTCCTGCTTGACCTTCTCGCCGATCAGCCGGCGCAGCAGCATGGCGAGATCGGACAGCGCATCGCCGAGGTCGAGCACCTGCGGCCGCAGCGTCTGCCGCCGCGAGAACGCCAGCAACTGCCGCACCAGCGTCGCCGCGCGCGTCGCGTTCTGCTTGATCTGCATGATGTCCTGGAACGACGGATCGGTCGGCTTGTGCGCGTTCAGCAGGAAGTCGTTCGCCATCATGATGGCGGAGAGCACGTTGTTGAAGTCGTGGGCGATGCCGCCGGCGAGCTGGCCGACCGTCTCCATCTTCTGCGACTGGTTGATCTGGTTCTCCAGCGCGCGCCGCTCGGTGGTCTCGAGCATGTGCACGATGGCGGCTTCGGCCTCGTTCTCGGCCGCATCCACCGGCGTGACGAAGAACTGGCCCCAGCGCTCCTTGGCTCCCTCGAGCGCCACCTCGACCGGCGCGACGTCGGCCTGGCCCTCCGCGGCCTGGTTGATGGCCGTGATCAAAAGTTGCCGGTCGCGCGAATTGACCGCGCGGAAGATCGACTTGCTGGCGCTGTCGAGCCCGAGCGCCTGCCCGAGCTTGGCGTAGCGCGCGTTGGCGCGCACGACGTTGCCGCCTCGGTCGACGGTCGCGATCGCCATCGGCGTATGGTCGAAGAAGCGCATGAAGCGCACTTCGGCGGCGCGGTCGGGATCGCTGCGCTCGTCGCGCGCGCGGCTGATGACGAGCGTGCGCGACGGCCCCGGCGCGCCGTCGGCGCCGAAGGCGAGCTTGTGATAGAGCCGCACCGGCATGGTCTTGCCGGTGCGCATGCGCAAGTCGATGTCGAAGACTTCCGTCTTCACCTCGCCCGGCACCGCCACGATCGCGGTGAGCAGCGAGGCGCCGTCGCCGGAGACGATGTCGGTGAGCTTCAGCCCGCCCGAGCCGATCTCGGCGAGATCGTAGTCGAGCCAGTTCGCCAGTGTCGCGTTGACATAGGCGAGTTCGCCGGCCGGATTGACCGAGAAGAAGCCGCAGGGCGCGTGATCGAGATATTCGATCGCGTGCTGGAGTTCCTGGAACACGTCCTCCTGGCGCTCGCGGTCGCGGGTGATGTCGGAGATCGACCACACCGCGTATTTCGCCTCGCGCTTCCCGGTGCCGAGCGGGCGTACCCGCATGCGCAGCCAGCGGCCCTGGCTGCCATCATGGCCGGAGATCCGCACCTCTTCCTGCTGCCGTTTTCCTTCGCGCGCGGCCTTGAGCAGGCGGAACACGGCTTCGGAGACGTCGGGGTTGCCGATGAAAACGCGCTCCACGGGCCGCACCTCCTGCGGTCCGCTGGCGCCGGTGAGCGTCAGATAAGCGGCGTTGGAATAGACCACGTGGCCGCGGGGATCGGTCACGGCCAGGCCGTCGAAGGCGTGGTCGGCAATGCGCCCGATCACGGGATCGTCGAGACTGCGGTCGACGAAGCGGATGATGCCGGCGGCGAAGGCGAACAGGTTGAACAGGCCAACCATCGCCAGCACGGCGAGAATGCCGAGGATATAGGGCTGCGCCTGCGCGCGCCCGAGCGTCATCAGCCCGACGGCGACGGCGACGAGGCCGGCGGCTACCAGCAGCACCAGCGCAATGCTGCCCGAGCGCGGCGACGGCTCGTGCGCCGCAACGGGCTCGCGTGTGAGGTCGTGGTCGGTCTCGGCAGTCATTTCAAGCTGGCACAGCCTGTCGGCAGAGAATCAACGCGCTACGGGGCGCGTGGGGTCCTCCCTGCCTGAATCGGACCCGCAGGCGCAAGGGCAGCAAGGGCGAAAGGTACGCTGATTCCCAGATTACGGCCATTTCCGGTACTTTTCGGGCATTTTATCCGCGTCCGGCGCCGAATCCCTGCTTCAGCCGCATGACGTAACCGATGACCTCGGCGACCGCATGGTAGTGCTCGGTCGGGATTTCCTGGTCGATTTCGACGGTGGCGTAGAGCGCGCGGGCGAGCGGAACGTTCTCGACGATCGGGATGTCGTGCTCGCGCGCGATCTCCCGGATCTTGAAGGCGAGATTGTCGACGCCCTTGGCGACGCAGATCGGCGCGGACATGCCGCGCTCGTAGGACAGCGCGATCGAATAGTGGGTCGGGTTGGTGATGATCACGGAGGCCTTGGGAACCGCCGCCATCATGCGCTTCTTGGAGCGCTGCTGGCGCAATTGCCGGAGCTTGCCCTTGATGTGCGGGTCGCCTTCGGACTGCTTGAACTCTTCCTTGATCTCCTGGAGCGACATTTTCTGCCGCTGGAACCAGCTGCGATACTGGAAGAAATAGTCGCCAATGGCGATGATCGCGAGCGCCGCGACCACCGCGCCGAGCAGATGAATGGTCAGGCTGGTGCTGGCGCCCAGCATGGCGGCCGGATCGAGCCTGACCATCGCCTCCATGCGATGGCGCTCCGGCCACAGGACCACGGTCATGACCGCGCCGAGCACGATCAGCTTGCCGAGCCCCTTGAGGAAGTTCGCGGCCGCCTGCTTGCCGAAGATGCGCTTGAGGCCCTCGGCCGGCGACAGTTTGCTGAATTTGGGTTTCAGGGATTCGGCCGACCAGACCAGGCGATGCTGGAGCACGTTGCCGGCAATCGCCGCCAGCACCAGCATCAGCAGGGGCACGCCGATCGCCGCGAGCACGGCGACCTCGATCTGCTGCATCAGCGCGAGCAGAGCCCTGCCGTCGGTCTTGATCATCCAGGAATTGGCGAGCAGGTTGCGCATCGGCGTCACCAGCCCGCTGCCCACCGAGCCCGAGAAGGTGGAGACCACGAGCGTGCCGCCCGCGATCATGAACCAGGTGTTGATCTCCTGGCTCTTGGCGACGTCGCCGCGTTCGAGCGCCTCTTCGAGACGCTTTTGTGTCGGGTCTTCTGTTTGACTGTCGGGATCGTTGTCGTCTGCCATCGATCACCTATTTGAGCGGCATCATCTGGTGCATGACACCGATGAAATAGTCGAGATACGTGCCCATCATCGCGGTGAGCACCACGGCGAGCACCAGGAAGCCCACGAAGATCGACAGCGGCACGCCGACGAAATAGACCTGCATCTGCGGCATCAGCCGCGCCAGCACGCCGAGCCCGATGTTGAAGACGAGGCCGAACACCAGAAACGGCCCGGAAAGTTGCAAGCCCAGGCTGAACGCGGCGGCAAAGGCGCGCGTCGCCAGCGAAGCGACGTCGCCGCTCGATACGGTCTCGCCGGGCGCGAAGATCGTGTAGCTGTCGTTCAGAGCGGCGATCACCAGATGATGGCTGTCGGTGGCAAACAGCAGCGTCACCCCGAGCATGGTCAGGAAATTGCCGACCAGCACGCCCTGCTGTCCCTGTGTCGGATCGACCGAAGTGACGAAGCCGAGCCCCATCTGCTGCGCAATCACGGCGCCCGCGACCTGAAGCGCCGACAACGTCACGCGCGCGGTCGCCCCCAGCACGATGCCGATCACGATCTCATGCAGCATCATGACCAGCAGCGGCGCGATCGAGCCCATGTCGACGTGGTACGCGTTGCGATGCAGCGGCAGGATGATCAGCGTCAGCAGCAGCGCGATCGCCAGCTTGATCCGCGTCGGAATGTTGGTCTCGCCCAGCCCCGGCAACAGCATCACCATCGCACCGACCCGGGCGAAGGCGAGCATAAAGGAAGCGGCGAGCGCCGGCAGCAGCGAGACGTCGATGCGCATGTCGGGCGCATTGTGCCTCAGCCGCCGATGATTCGCGACGAGATCCGCATCATGTGGGAATGGAGTGCGTCGGCCATGAACGGCAGCGCCAGCAGCATCGTGGCGAAGATGGCCAGGATCTTCGGCACGTAGATCAGCGTCTGCTCCTGGATCTGCGTCAGCGCCTGGAACAGCGACACGACGACGCCGACCACGAGGCCGACCACCATCAGCGGCGACGACACGATCACGATGGTCCAGATCGCATCACGCGCGACGTCGAGGGTTTCAGGTCCGGTCATGTGCAGAATTCCTTGTTCATTTCTCGCCTCCTCACCGCTGTTCCGAGCGCTGCAAAGGCCTATCCCCGTCATTGCGAGCGCAGCGAAGCAATCCAGACTGCCGCCAGCGGAAAGATTCTGGATTGCTTCGCTTCGCTCGCAATGACAATTGGGGCGAGCGCGAGCGCCAAAAATCAGATCGGCATCTTCATGATGTCTTCATATGCCGCGATCACGCGGTCGCGGACCGAGACCAGCGTGGATACCGCGACGTCGGTGTCGGCGACCGCCGTCACCACGTCCATCACGTTGGCCTTGCCGGCGGCCATCGCCACCGTCTGGGCGTCGGACTTGCGGCCGGACTCCATGACGCTGCCGACGGCGTCTTTCAGGAGCGACGCGAAGGACTGCCCGCTCGCTTCGCTGCCCTTGCCGGCGCCGCTGTTCTCCAGCACGCGGGCGAGGTTGGCATAAGCATTGGCTGCGATTGTCGGTGATGCCATGGCTTAATTGTCCTGTTCAGCTCTTGAGGATGTCGAGCGTGCGCTGGATCATCCGGCGCGTCGCACTGATGATGTTGAGATTGGCCTCGTAGGACCGCTGCGCGTCGCGCATGTCGGTCATCTCGACCACCGAGTTCACGTTGGGATATTTGACGTTGCCGGTCGCATCGGCGGCCGGATTGCTCGGTTCGTATTTGGTGCGGAAGTTCGACTGGTCCGGCTTGATCCTGCCGAGGGTGACGACCTGCGCGTCGAGCGTGCGGTCGAGCGCGGAGGAGAAGGTCGGCACCTTGCGCCGGTAGGGATCGCCGCCTGATGTCTGCGAGGTCGAATCCGCGTTCGCGATGTTTTCGGAAATCACCCGCATGCGCCCGGCCTGCGCGCGCAGGCCGGAGGTCGCGATCGCCATCGAGCGGGCAAAGTCGCTGCTGTCATTCGCCATGATGCGCTTCCCTTAGCTCTTGAGCATGATCTCCGCGCAAACGCGTTCCGCGTTTGTCGCGAGAGAAAACCGCCCGCTCACTTTTCCGGACCATGCTCTAGCCCTTGCCGATCGCGGTCTTGAGCAGATGCAAGCTCTTGGAATAGAGCGAGGTCGCCGCCGCGTAGTCCATCTGGTTGCTGGCGGCCTTCATCATCTCCTCTTCGAGATTGACGGCGTTGCCCGCGGGACGGGTCTCGAAACCCGCATTCCTGTTCTGGTCAAAGCCCGAGGCCGCGCCGGATGGCGCCATGTGGGAGCCGCTGGTGCGGGTCAGCGCCAGGGGGCCCATCGAGCCGGTGACGGCGCCTGATTTGTCGAGCTTCGGCTCGACCAGGTCGCGTGGCCGGAATTTGGGCGTGTCGGAATTGGAGACGTTCTCGGACAGGACGCGCTGGCGTTCCTGGTGCCACTGCATCTTGGTGCGAAGCGCCGACAGCACCGGGAGGTCGTTGATGGACATCGTTGCGGCTCCTTCCGCCTCTCGGACCAAAGGCCCGAAGCTAGGCAGAATTTGCCGCGTGTATGGTTAACAGGTGGTTAAAGATGGCGTCGATGCATGTCCCTTGATGGAACACCACTTTGCGCCCCCCGTGATTCTACGCATCCAAAAGCGGCATTAACCCAACCGTTTGGCGAGCCATGCACAGGCCAAGAAGTCGTTTTGGATCGAGCGATTCATAGGTTATTAAGAGCTGGGGACGGCAAAACTTGCCGTGGGACGTTAAGAAATCGCAGTTTGGGGCATCCCACGCCGATGGTTGGCGCGTCTGACCATGGGCACGAGAAAAGCGCCATTTGTCGGGGACAAGTATGCAAGGCAGCCCAATCACCTTCATCGTGGCGTTCATCGTCGTTCTGGCGTTGATCGGCGTCGCCGCATGGTTGGTTCGCCGATTCGCCACCAGCCGGCTCGGTGCTAACACCCAGCGCGGCCGGATGCCCCGGCTTGCCGTGATCGATGCCGCCGCGGTCGATGGCCGGCGCCGCCTGGTGCTGGTCCGGCGTGACAATGTCGAGCATCTCCTGATGATTGGCGGTCCCACCGACATCGTCGTCGAGCCCAATATCGTGCGCGCAGCGCCCGGCCGCGACCAGCTTCCGCAGCGTTCCAATGCCGCCGAGCCGCCGCGCCTTGCCCCGATGCCCGATACCAGCAGCTGGACCGACGAAGCTCCGCGGCCCGAACTGCTCGATCATCCCGAACCGCAAATGCCCGAGCCGCCGCCGCGGCCGCGCCCCTCCTTCGCCGACGAGGTACGCCGGCCCGCTCCCGCACTGGCCGAGCGCCGCAACGAACCGCCACTGGCCGGCTTTCCGCCTGAGCCGATCCTGCCGCCGCGCCCCGAGCGCGAGGCACGCCCCGAGCCGGTTCCGCCGCGCATCGCCCGCAGCGAGCCTCCGCTGATGCCACGCCCTCCGCGGCAGAGCGAGCCGGTGAAAGTCCCCCCGGTGCGCCCGAGCCGCGGCCGCGCCGCCGCCTCCCCCGCC
>NZ_JADPIU010000017.1:0-94900 GCF_023073075.1 Bradyrhizobium sp. 61
GCCTCCTCCTCCTGCAATACCAGGCATTGTGCTCTCCATCGAGGGGCTAATAATTTGAACCGGGCTCCTGGCCCCATCAATCCGGCAACCCAGCTGCTCCTAATCGCTCGACATACAAAGACCCCTGGGGCTCCTTGAACGGACAACGGCGCGCATAGTCCGATACCCTGAAGCCGGGCAGGATGTTCTTATGGTGCAACGACACCTGCCGTGCTTCCTCCACGCGACCGACAGCGACGAGGCTTGCGGCGAGGACGCGCGCGGCGTTTCCAAAACGCGGGCTGAGGGTCAAAGACTTCTTCGACCAGCGAATGGCATCGTCAAACGTTCCGTTCAGATAATGATTTTGGCCGAGCAGGCAGAAATTGAAAAAGGCCTGTTGGCCAAGTGGTGAAAGCCGGATGGCGCGCTCCGCACGGGCGATTCCGGTTGAAGCATCGCCGATGAACCCGGGGGTCCCGCTCCCGAACACCCATGCCCACGAATTGCTGGGGGATATGGCAAGAGCCCGCTCACACAGGTCCAATCCGCTGTCGTAGTCACGAAAGAACATGCTCTTGCCGTGCCCCTGTATCGCGAGCGCGAGAGCATTTTGCGGGTCTCTTTCGATGGCACAATTGGACAGCCGGATCACGTCGGCCGAATCCGCATCGAAATCCGACGACCACCCCTCCGCGATCTTGAAATTGTGCCACTTCGCAGCGAACGCGTACGGCGCCGCGTATTCGGGGTCTTCCTCGCTGGCTTTCTCGAGCAGCCCTTTGGCGCGCGAGAAGCTCGCGAAATCGAATTTGTAGAGCAGCTCAAGCGCCCGCAGGAGATAGTCATACGCATTGAGGCTCTTCGGCGGCTTTCGCAGCGCCCGCTTGATCTCTGCGCGACGCACATAGGCGGCGATCTTCTCAACGACACCAATGGCGATCTCGTCCTGGACTTCGAAAACGTCCGCAAGGTCCGTGTCGTATTTCTCGGCCCACACCACGGAGCCAGTCGCAACATCGACCAGCTCGACCGAAAACCGGAATCGCTTGCCCGATCGGCGAACGTGACCGCTGACGTAGTAGCGAACGCCAAGCTTCTCGCCGATTTCGACGGGATCGATCTCGCGCTGACGAAACGGCATCGTCGACCCGCGAGACACCACCAGGAGCTCCTGAATATTACTCAGGCTGACAATGATGTCTTCGACGAAGCCTTCGGCAAAATAGCTGTCGTCGACCTCCGAAGAGCTGTTCGCAAATGGAAGAACGGCGATCGAGGGCAGTTTGGTTCGTCTCGAGGATTTGGTGGAGGCGCCGATCACCGTGCGGCGGTCCACTCCCGGCGAGAGCAGGAGAAAGGCATGAACCGGCCGCGACAGGTTCTTGAGATGAAGCTCACCCAGGTCGTCAAACTTGAATTCGCTCAGATCGGCGACTACTCGCAAAAGGGCCGACGACACCACAACGCCGCCCGCGGGAGCGACAGATTGCAAGCGTGCTGCGATATTGACGCCATGGCCGTAGACATCGTTCAGATCAAAGATCACAGGCTCCCAATGGACGCCGATGCGAAAGGCTATGCGGCGCTCGGGAGGTTGCAAGGTTTCAAGCCCGGTGACTTCACGCTGCAACTCGGAGGCACAGCGAAGGGCATCGAGCGGGCTCTCGAACACCGCGACGAAGCCGTCGCCGGTGTTCTTCACAATCTCGCCTCGTCGACCGATCAAAGCAGGATCGATGACGCTCACGCGAAGAGCCCGATAGCGACTATGCGTCTCGACCTCAGCAGCTTCCATAAGTCTGGTATAGCTGACGACGTCCGCCACGAGGACGGCGCGGAAAGGTCTTTCGAATTCGAGGATCTTACCTACTTGGGAATTAAAGTCCTGTTCGGCAGCACCAACCAACCTCGCACCACTGTCGTTGGCGGTGTTCGGCGACGACGGGGGGTCGCTCGTAGGCTCCGACTTCATTGATCCCTCAGCGGCGAATAAAGCCTCTTGCCGAGCAGAGTCTCGTCGTTGAACCAGTCTGCAACACGCTAAACGCAATTCGGTTGAGGCGCTACCAAAATCACCCGAATGGCTCGGAGCGGCAGCGCCACAACAAGTCGCGGCGGAGAGTAAAAGGGCTTCTTCGGATTACCTCATCTTGGCGATCAGCGGCTCGCGCTGGAATAAGGCGCCCGATCAACGCACTCTACCTTTCGAATTCCTTTTGAATTCCTTATGAATTCCTTCTGAATTTCGACAGCATTCGCGAATTCCCACTTGCACCGGCCCCCGAAGTGGAAGCCCTCGCGCCGGGCGCGATGGCAAAAGGTCGCGCCGACCGCCTCAACCACCAATACACTTTGCTGCAGCTATGCAACTGTTTTGCCCTCAGGCGCGTCGACGCCGTCTGTAGATAGCGAAAGTCGCGGGAAGGCCGAAGCGCACCGATGAGGCGACAGGCTCATGCGCGAGGCGTCTCGATGGCGCCACACTTAAATCGGGACGCTGATATGCGGCATGCCTTGCATCGCGCCTCCGATGTTGACGCGAGCTGGTGCGGGTTTAAGTACGACAACAAATCTTGCAGGGGTGGCGACGTTCGCTGGGCTGGTTCCCGTTGACGCCACCAATGCAGGACACATGACGACCTCGCCTCACGCGACCTCGCCCCGCGCCTCAGCGCCGCCTCACCTCGCCATCGTCCTGTTCTCGCTCGCGATGGGTGGTTTTGCGATCGGAACCACCGAATTCGCATCGATGAGCTTGCTGCCGTTCTTCGCCGCCGACCTCGGGATCGACGAGCCGACCGCGGGGCACGCGATCAGTGCCTACGCGCTCGGCGTAGTGCTGGGCGCGCCGCTGATCGCCGTGCTTGGCGCGCGGTTCGCCCGGCGCACCCAGTTGCTGGCCCTGATGGCCGTGTTCGCGCTCGGCAACGCGCTCACCGCGCTCGCGCCGGGCTTCGGCTGGATGATCGCGGCTCGATTTCTGTCGGGATTGCCGCATGGCGCCTATTTCGGCATCGCCGCGCTGGTCGCGGCATCGCTCGTTCCGCAACATCGCCGTTCGCAGGCGATCGGCCAGGTGATGCTCGGCCTGACCTCTGCCACGATCATCGGCGTGCCCCTGGCCAATCTGATCGGCCAGGCGGTCGGCTGGCGCGCGAGTTTTGGCTTCGTGTCGGTGCTGGCGTTGATCACGGTCGTGCTGTGCGCGCTGTTCGCGCCGCGCGACCAGGCCGGCAGGTCCGATCCGCTGCGCGAGCTCGGGGCGCTCAGAAGCGGCCGCGTCTGGATCACGCTGGCGATCGGCGCCATCGGCTTTGGCGGCATGTTCGCCGTCTATACATATCTCGCGACGACGCTGATCGAGGTCACCAAGGTCAGCACCGCGGTCATCCCGTTCTTCCTCGCCGTGTTCGGCATCGGCGCCACGCTCGGCAATCTGTTCGTGCCGCGCTTTGCCGACCGCGCCTTGATGCCGACGGCGGGCGTCATCCTGCTGTTTGCTGCAGTCGCGCTCCTGGTGTTTCCGCTCGCCGCGGGCAATCCCTGGCTGCTCGCGGCCGACGTCTTCGCGATCGGCGCCAGCGTCTCGCTCGGCGCCGTCCTGCAGACGCGGCTCATGGACGTCGCGGGAGACGCACAAGCGCTCGCTGCTGCGCTCAATCATTCGGCGTTCAACACCGCCAACGCGCTCGGCCCGTTCCTGGGTGGCCTTGCCATTCGCGAGGGGCTGGGCTGGACCTCCACCGGTCCCGTCGGAGCCGCGCTCGCGCTTCTTGGCTTCCTGATCTGGATCGTCGCCGCGCGCGAGGCCCGAGCCGCGCCAGTCGAGGACGCCTCGAGCGACGCTGCCTTGCTGAAGGACGCTCCCGCGCGGCCGGCGCCACCGCTGGCGCCGGATGACCGAAGCCGTTCGGATGCCGTCAGGGATCCGGTGGCTTAGCGGCAGCTCAGCTTTGCCAGGGTGTGTTGCGGATGCGCGTACACACGTTCGGCTTGTGGAAGCTGGGATCGTGATCCTGGATATAGTCGAAATTGACGGTCCCGAATGTCGTCTGCGGCTTCTTCAGCGCTGAGCAGGTCTGCACCTTCAGAAACTCGTTCTTGAAATCGCCGCGCGGGAACGCAGCGATCACCTGATCGCGCTGCTCCGGCGTGTACTCGTCATATCCAACGGCCCCGACGTCCACCACAACTCCTGCCCTCGTGAGGGCGATTTCCGGTCTCATATATTCCGGAATACCGGGTGTGGTGTGCAGCGCAATCGCCTCCCAGACCAGATCGGCCTGCGGCTCGGCGATGCCGCGTGCCCGGAGAAAGTCCCGCGCGGCGTCGGCACCGTCGACCTCAAATCGCTTTGTTTCGGTGTGGTAGTGATCGACCAGGCCGAGGTCGTGAAACAGCGCCGCGACATAAAGCAACTCGGAATCGAATTTCAGCTTCTGACGCAGCCCCTTCATCGCGCCGAACACGTAGACTCGAACCGAATGGTTGAACAGCATCTCGTCTTCGTAGCTGCGCACCAGCTCGGCGGCCTCGCGCGCCAGCTTGCTGTCGGGAATTTTCACGCCGGAAATCACGCTCGTCATTTTCTAACTCCTGCCTTGCATTGACGTCGGCCGATGCCGTTCGTGGCCCGTCAGGCTGTCTTCTCGACGGCGGCCTGCGGCGTCTTACGGAAGCTGATCGCCATACGATTATACGTGTTCATCAGGCCGATCGCGATGGTGAGATCGACGAGCTCGGGCTCCTCGAAGACCCCGCGCGCGGCTTCATAGGCCTGATCCGGCACGCCGGTATCCGCGACGCGGGTCACCGTTTCGGCCCATGCGAGGGCGGCGCGCTCGCGCGCCTCGAACAGATTGCCGGCTTCCTCCCACGCCTGCAGCAGAGCGAGCTTTTCGATCTTCACCCCGCTCTTGAGCAGATCGCGCATATGCATGTCGAGGCAGTAGGCGCAGTTGTTGATCTGGGATACGCGCAGATAGACGAGGTTGATCAGCGCCGCCGGAAGATTGCTCTGCATGATGTAGCCGTAGACACCGCCCAAGGCTTTCACACCCGCCGGCGCGATCCGGTCGTAGTCGAGACGCTTGGTCATTGTCCTGCTCCTTGATGATCGATGCCCAGCCCGTGTCTCTGCCATAACTGCCCCTGCCCTGGTCCACAGAAAAGGACCAAGAATGCACGAAAATCGTGTACCAAGGGGCATGACCAAACCGCTGCGGCTGGAACTGGATCGATCTGCGAAGACGCCGCTGGCCGAGCAGATCCATGGGGGCATCAGGGCCGCCATCGAGAACGGCGTGCTCGCACCCGGAGCGCGCCTACCCTCCTGGCAGGACCTGGCAGCCCAGCTTGGCGTCGCGCGGGGCACCGTGCGCGCGGCCTATGAAAAGCTGTCCTCTGCCCAACTGATCGTCGCGTCACGCGCGACCGGCACGCATGTCGCGGATCGGCCGTCGTTTCCCGTCCGGAAGGACAAGGCCCCGGCCCCCGGCTCGTTCATGGAGATGTACCAGGAGCTCACGGCGGGGCCGGCGATCTTCCAGATGGGCGTGCCCGCGCAAGAGACTTTTCCTGCGACGCTGCTCGCAAGGATGCGCGCGCAGGCGGTTCGCGCCGAAATGAGCGCGCCGGCGATCTATCCGGATCCGCGCGGCGAGCTCGACTTGCGACGCGAGATCGCAGCCTACCTTGCGCTGGCGCGCGGCATCGCGTGCGCGCCGTCGCAGATCGTCATCACCAGCGGTTTCAGCGGCGGCCTCGGATTGGCGCTCCGTGTCCTCGGCCTCGAGCCAAAGACGAAGGTCTGGGTGGAGAATCCGGGCTTTCCCTTCACGCGGCACGGTCTCGCGCTTGCAAGACTGTCGATCGCGCCGATCCCGGTCGACGCTGACGGCATCGATGTCGATTACGGCCTGAAACATGCTCCCGACGCGGCGCTGGTTGTCGTGACGCCCGGACAGCAGGCGCCACTCGGATCCACATTGTCGCTGACGAGGCGTTCGCGCCTGCTCGACTGGGCCACCCGACGCAAGGCGTGGGTGATCGAGGATGACTATCTCAGCGAGCTTCAGCTCAAGGGCCGGGCCACGCCGGCGCTCGCCTCGCTCGATCGCGCGGGCCGCGTCATCCACATCGGCTCTTTCAGCAAGACCGTGACCCCTGCCCTGCGGCTCGGCTTTGTCGTTGCACCGGCCGCCCTGGCGTCGCGATTTGCCGAGGCCGCGGCTTGCCTCGCACCGGCGCCCGGGCCCGCGGTGCAGCTCGCGACCGCCGATTTCATGCGCGAGGGCCATTATCTGCGGCATCTCCGGCGCACGAAGCGGGTCTACGCCGCGCAAGGCGATGCATTGCTGAACCAGCTTCGGACACGCACCGCCAACGTTGCGCTTGCCGGATTGGCAACGGTCCTGCGGCTGCCGGATGGAGCGCCCGATCTCGCCATCGCCAGGGAAGCAGCATCGTTCGGACTGGCGCCTACTCCGCTGTCGCTGTGGTATGCGTCCACGGCTTCGGCGCGCCCCGGTCTGTTGCTGGGTATCGCCACATCGCCGCAAAAGCGGATCGAGGCGTCCTGCGACAGGCTCTTCGAAATCATCGATCGTCTGACGTGACGAACGCTGTATTTCGAGAAAGCACGATGTGCCGCCCGGCGCAATAAACGCGGCCCGGCATGCCACCGAAAGTTGTAGGCGCGCCGATCATCATATAACGTCGGCGCCTATCTTCACCGCGCGTGGCCCAGTCGTTACATGCTTGCCCGTATTTTGTTTCTCGTGGCCATGCTGCTTCCATGCGCGCCGCATGCCGAGGAAACGCCTGCCGAAAATGCCGGATTTGCGCGCAGGCTGACGATCTATCTTGCCAAGGGGGCACCGGACGCGTGCGGGCCGGGCTGCGACCGCTGGATCGCGATAGAGGGCGAGATTGATGGGGACGCCAGCCAGCGCATTCGCCGCTTCCTGGCCGGCGTCAAGGACACCCAGCGTCCGATCTACCTTCATTCGCCCGGCGGGAACGTGGAGCAGTCCTACGTCATCGGCCGGCTGCTGCGCAGTCGCAAGGCGGTTGCGCGGGTCGGCCGGACGATCGCGACGGCGTGCGCCGCCGGCACACAGGTGGACGCCGCATGCCTGAAGACCAAGGCCGCCGGCGGAGAGGTCGAGGCGGAGCTCACGACCTATCATGCGATGTGCAACTCGGCCTGCGGTTACCTGTTTCTCGGGGCGACATCACGCGAGGTCGCTCCCAACGCCGCTTTGGCGGTCCATAACTCCAGGCTGGTCCTCGTCTTTCACGGGCATCCGGCGCCGCAGGCGGTCGCGGAATACAGACAGCGCCGGATCGCGAACGCCGACCGCGACCGCGCCGCGTTCATCGCGGCGATGGGGATCAGCCGCGAGCTCGACAATCTCATCCGGACCGTGAAGTTCGAAAACCTGCATATGCTGACGCGAGCCGAGCTCTATCGTTTCGGAATCGACACCCGGCCGTTTGCCGAAGGGATGTGGAGGCTGGAGAAGGCAACGCGGCCGTTCATCAGCAAGATCGCGGTGATGAAGAAGGAGAGCGGCTCTTCGTTCGGGACGATGGAATGGCGCATGTTTTGCGAAACCAGGAATCGCGTGCCGCTGCTGTTCGCCGGCGAGATCGACGAGGCGAGCGTCGGCAAAAGCACGATCATGATGACGGCGGACGCCGACAAGGACCAGGAGGCCGGAGGGTTTCCGGTGCGGGCCGCAAAGTACGAGATGTGGAGCGGCAGCATCGCCCCTGACATGGTCAAGGCGATCATGGCGTCCCGCGCCCTCCATGTCCGGCGGACCACGCCGATGCCGGACGAAAAGGTGGATGTCGCGAAATTCGACATCGACCTGACGGGCCTGGCGTCGCTGCGGACTCAGCTTGCGGCGGCGTGCTCGTCGGTCGCGGCCAAGCCGAACGGTCCCTGGCCAGCGAGCCCTGGGCCAGCAATTCCGCTGCCGAACGTCACCGCGCCGCCCTCGGCCGTGCCGTCGCCGTAAGTGCAGGAGCGCCCGATCCTTGTTGGGCGCGCACCGGCAACGTCCTGCCGTTCATCCCTCCGGCACCCCGGCCATGCGCATGCCCTCGTACACATGCTCGCGCCCGGCGAGATAAGCCGGATGGTCGCTCGTCACGCGGGCCCGGTAGCGGCGGAGAGTGAAGGTCGGATTGAGCACAAGGCCCGCCTGTGCGGCGGCCCGCGCCTCGTCCGGTGAGCCGAGCAGCGACAGCGCAGCGGCGAGATAGTAATGCGGGAGGGGATGATTTCGGTTGGCCTCGATGCTCCGGCGCAGCCAGGCAACCGCTTCCACGTCGGCGCCGAGAAACAATTTGGCGAGACCGACAAACATGAACCACCGGTAGGCGTTGGTATCGCGAGGAGAGAGGCGAAGCGCCTCGCCGATATGGGCCTCGGTCTCGCCACTGCGACCGAGAAAAAACTTGGCGAGACCGATGAAGGCATGAGCGTCGGCCAAATTGTGATCCAGCGCCAGCGCCCGCTCGCATTCAGCGATGGCTCGGGCCGGGTTGGTAAATGATTGGACGAAGCCGAAGACGCTATGAGCCCGGGCATGGTTTGGCGCAAGGGACAGAGCCCTAGTTGAGGCTGCCTCGGCCGCCGCAAAGCGCGCTTTCCAGTCGTCGGTGACAAGATTGGCCCCAATCGCCGCCTCAACTCGCGCCCAGCCGACCAGCGCCTCGATACTGTCGGGATCGAGTGCCAGGGCGCGGTCGAAAAAGGCCTGCGCTTGCGTCATGTATCGCGGGGTCGTCCCATTGTTCTCGTAAGCCCAGCCCTGGAAATACAGGTCCATTGCATCGGGATGGGTTGAACGTTCCGCTCGCCGCGCTTCAACCTGAATGAGCTGGGCATTTAGCGTGTTTGCGAGCCGCGATACGATCTCGTCCTGCATGTCGAACAGGTCGGCGACGGGTTTCTCGAACCTCTCGGCCCATAGGTGATTGCCGGTTTCGGCATCGATCAGCTGAACATTCACCCGAAGCCGATTGCCGCCTCGTTGCACGGAACCTTCGAGCACATAGCGGACGTTCAACTCGCGTCCGACTTGCTTTACATCGACGGCTTTGCCTTTGAAGGTGAAAGCGGTGTTACGCGCGATCACGAATGAGCCACTGATGCGCGAAAGGTCCGTGGTCAGGCTGTCGGTCACGCCATCAACGAAATAGTCCTGCTCGGGATCGCCTCCGAAGTTCGCGAACGGCAGTACGACGATGGAAAGGCGTGGCGCAGGAATCGACATCGCAACTGTCGCGGCATCGGACCGATCTGGATCAGCGGTACCCTGAAACTGTTCACCAGAATCGGCTGTGGGCACCGCGTCTGCGGGCCTCTGCACTTCCTGCACCGTTCCAATGAAACGGAAGCCCTTGCGCTGCAGGGTTTTGATGAGACGCTGTTTTTCACCGGAATCGCCAATCACACTCCGAGCGACGTTCAGCCGCGTCGTCAGTGCCGCATCGGACACGACACGGCCGTTCCAGATGGTCTTGATGAGGTCGTCCTTGCTCACGACCCGTTCCCTGTTGCGAATCAGGTAGTCGAGCAGGTCGAACACCTGCGGCGCAACCGAGACCACGTGCGCCCCGCGGTAAAGCTCGCGAAGGTCGGTGTCGAATGCGTACTCGTCGAAGAGATACCGCAAGCTGGCAATTCCCTGGGTGGCTTTCCCCCGTCGGTCTCTCGCGCCGGTTGCAGCGCAAGAATAAGCCGGCGGTGAAGAGAATGTAAGCAGAATGTCAAGAGCGCCCGCCCATGGCCTGCTACCATCCTCGGGACGGCACAATTTGCTCAGGAAGCAATCCATGAGCACGACCAACGGCTTGCCGTACCGCGCAGCAGTGCCCCGAGCAGCGGCTCAGGATTCAACGTAGGGCCGTCCGCTTCAAGGGCCGCCAGCAACGCCACGACGCGCGTCCTCGGAATACAAACATGATGGAGACCGTGATGGCATTGAAGATCACGCGCCGCGCCTTCATCGCAACCGGCGCAGCCACCATCGCTTTGTCGTATCATGATAGCGGGTGGACGCAGACCTGGCCCTCCCGGCCGATCAAGATTGTTTGCGCCTATCCCGCCGGCGGACTTGCGGACACCCTCGCGCGCGTCTACGGCGAATACCTCTCCCAGAAGCTCGGCCAGCCGGTGATAGTTGAGAATAAGGCGGGTGCCAGCGGTTCGATCGCTGCAGCAGCCGTGAAGCAATCGCCACCGGACGGTTACACGTTACTCCTCGCCATCACCGCAACTCTGGTGCAAAGCCGCGTGCTATTTAAGACTTTGCCATACGACGCCGACAGGGACTTCGCGCTCATTTCCAGCATGTCGGCAGGATATCTGCCATTGGTCGCCTATAAGGCGACCAATGCCACCAATTTAAAGGAGTTCGTGGAATACGCCCGCAGGAACGTGACCAACGTCGGGACCTTCGGCGCAGGCTCCTACCCTCATATCGTCGTTGCAGAGCTCAACAAGCAGTACGGGCTGCAGATGAAAGCCGTGCACTACCGCGGCGAAGCGCCGATGTGGCAGGACCTCGCGGCCGGCGTGCTCCAGGCGGCGATGGGGAGCTACGCCAATGCCGTCAACGCGCTGGAATCCGGAGTTGGGAGGGCAATCGCCGTGCAGACGAGGACGCGGAGCAGAAAGCTTCCCGACGTTCCCACATTTTTCGAGCAGGGTGCCGAGTCCGAGCTCTTTGCTATGACTGGTTACGTCTTTGTCGCCGGTCCCATCGGCATGCCGCAGGACATCGTGGAGCGTGTTTCCGGCCTGATGGTGGAGGCAGGCAAGACCGACAAGATACAGAAGCTGCTCGACGCGTACGGCATCGATGAGTCCGCTCAAGGACATATCGCGTTCAGAAGGCTGTACGACAGCGAAACGCCTCCCTTGGTGGCTGCCGTGAAGGCATTGGGGCTGACGCCTGAATAGCGTGCGGGTGCCGGCGCCCGTCCGCCTTGCAGATCGCCGTGGGCCACAAACGGATCTGTGCGCCACCGGCCGAATGGATGAACCCGTCACCTCAGGAGAACTCAGGGAACAAGCACCGCTGGCATTGGTCCTGTCGGCAGCGGTACAAACTGATTCTGCTGCCCACGAGCCATCGCCAGGATTGCCAATGCAATTGCGACGATCGCCAAGAGTCTGGCCATCAATCAAATCCGCTGAGTATCTTGTTGGTACGTACGAGATGATCTTGGCTTTGCGCTCCTTTGAAAAGGCATTCGTTCGACAGCGACTGGGATCGACCAATCACAATCAATACATGCATGCTGAAGAAACCAGCACCGTGAACATGTCGACGTCGAACTCGTTCTCCAGGCTAAGCCCGAACCGCTCCAGCCATTTATCCTGAGCCAGGTAGGCCAACTTCTCTCGCGCCTGTGGGCAATCAAATTTGAGCCTTCCAACATTCTGAAGGTGATGGACCATTTCGTGTACCAGGACCGATTGGTCGGTCGGCGAAGTGCCGCCCCAATCATCAGGAAGCAGGATCGTTCTCGTCTCGTTGTCGTAAAGTGCGACAACCTCGCGCTGAGGTAGTTGTCCATCGCTTTCCATGAATCCTTGCGAAGAGTTACGGTCCCTTGCGCGCAACCTCGCAAGCTCCATCTTCGACGCAAATTCAACGACGGGACGCTGTTTGATGGCCGGCAAGCCGAAATTCGATGAGAGCCAAGTCACAATGTCGTCCAACAGGGCTTCCGCAAGTTGAGCTGCATCAGAATGCAACGAAACCGAACGCGAATCGGCGGACGCGCTGCGCTCCAAAGCATATTCGCAATGGGCTTTAGTGGATGTGGCTAACGTCAGGGAGGCTATCGCCGCGACCAAGAGGAATTGCTTGAACATGACCCTCTCCTCAGAGGCTGTTCGAAATAGACACTCTTCAAACAATCAGTCGGCAGTTGAATGGCTGGAACATAGCATTCGCCTGCCGGCGTCGTTGTGAACCCATTCACACCCAAAGAACTCACAACGCCGCCGGTCACCAGGACACCGGCCGGCCGTCCAGCAGACGACGGAACCACGTCGCTAGTGCTTGGTAGCGAACATGAGCGCCGGGGCAAACCGTTCAGAAGACCTTGCTGCCTTGGCATCCCGAACTGCAGCAATCGAGGCCGTGCGCGGCTGCTGGAATTCGGCGGACGAGCCTAGTTCGTCTTGACGAACTTGTACGTCCCCTTCTTGTGGCCAATGACCTGACTGATGCCATCGAAGTTGCTCTTGAGAGGGTCGATGGTGACGACGAGCGCGGCCTGGAGACCTTCGAATTTGCCGGTCCCACCCGTTATGTTGCAATTGTTGGGGGAGGCGGGCATCCAGTCGCATTGCTCGAACAACTGGTCGCCGTCCTTGTCGACGTAAGTACAGAACCCGTGAATTTCGGCGGTCTTCGCCGACGGATCCGTCAGGCGGCTGAGCTGACAACGTCCACCCATGTTGTTGAGTACAGGATTTCCCGCCTCGTTTGAGGCTGCCATGGCCTGGTTCATGACAACAAATTCTTTGCCGCCACCGATCGCCATCGGCTTGAGGGCAGGAATCGGCGTCGCGGTGAATATGACCGAGACGGGGCCCTCCGGCGGCATGCTCTGAGCCTGGACACTCGTCGTTGCCAGAACCGATGCGACTGAAAGCAATGCGACGCTTGCGTGCAAAATGGCCATCGTTGACTCCCTTTGAGGTGGCGCAGAGAACGATTGCGGGCGGAGAAGGCTATGCCTTGAGTTATTTTGCGGCCTGCTGCGGCTGGGGCGGCGGTGGTTTGGGGACCGACGTGAGCATGCGAATCTTCCATTGCCCGTCCTCACGAACATCGAGAGCGGTCCAAACAACGGTGAAGTCTATGGGAGCGCCTGTCTCGCTGTTGCCGGTAACGCGAGATTCGCCGGTGACCAGAGCCATGCTTTCTGACAATGACTGAACCTCGGTCGTCTTGACCTCGAGGCGACTAACTCCCGCCTTGAAAGCGTTCTCATAGTATCTGGCATTGTCCACGACGCCGTCTTCCGTCACACGCATATAGTTCTTGGTGTAAAGCGAAGTAATCCCGGCAGCGTCCTTGTTGCTGAAGTACTGCTCGTATGCTGAACCTATCTTTCCAAGTTCTTCCTTGAGATTTTGATCTGACGCAGTCGCAGGAATTGCCGATAGTAGCAGCGAGATACATACAGCTCCGAATCCGCGCATGATGTCACTCCCTACTGTTGACGCCGCTCCAGACGAGACTTGAGACGAGTCTTGCCTCCATCCCCGTGAACTCCCGACGCCGCTGCATTTGAGCCGGCAGCCTCGTTGTTCTCCATGGACAGGAAGTCTCCCTTGATCTGACGCAAGGAATTTTCTCCGCAGTCAGCGCTGCTCGAAACTTGGTTGTTCGTCTTCATGGTGGCAGCAGAGCGGCCGCGATTCCGCCGCTAAGGTCAGGCGGCCGCACGAAAAGAAAACGGGAGGTCGCCGGTATTTCAGCGTCATCTCGGCCGTACTGGCCGATCAGGATCAATCCGGCTCCGCCATTTGCCACGTTGAGAACCACGGGCTCTCCGCTCCACGTCTTGATCGGCTGCATTCCCACGATGAGGAATTCGCCCATGGGCTGATCAAGATATTGAAGGCGCAATTGCGGACCGACCTCCGCTGCAGCAAGTTCAAAGCCGAGTTGTCGGGCCCGCGCGTAAATGACGGCCAGAGGCACGCTATCGGTCTTGAAGCCGAGCTGGACCGCGGATACCGCCAAAAGCTCCACGTCCATCTTGCTAGAACTGACGGCAAATGCCGGTCGAGCGAGAACTTCCGCGGCCAACCCGCCGATATTGCAACCCACGGCATCCAATGCATTGCGCAACGCGAAGGAGTTGCCAAAAGTGCCGACCGCAATCGTCTTCCAAGTCGGAACGTCGCGGGCGGACCCGATGAGTTTTTGCGGCAAATCAACTGCACGAACTTTGCCGAGTTTCAGTTGATTCTGTAACACGTCGCGCGCCGAGCATTGTCCCCACGCCCTGGGCGCGAACTGAAACAAGGAAGCGGCACAGAGCAATGCAACCATCAAGCAATGGCTGCCCCACCTCGCGTTCAGATGGTGATGTGGTGCGGCACGATCCGCGTGGCTTGTCAGAATGCACATGTCGAAGATCGACTTGCTGCAAAGTTCAACTGAAAAAAGCCCGCCTCCGAGTCAATGGGAAGAACGGAGGCCAATGAAAAACATCGTCCGACCGCACTCAAAAGGGGGGCCGGAGGCGGGACACGATTGGCTCAACTATTCCAACTTCAAATGAACGGGCGGCGGTCCGTAAGCCCGATCGCCCGCCGCATCAAACCGAAACGGAATGACGTGCTCAAACGTAGCACCACGAGTCCCTCGGTACAATCAGCAACTCCGCCCACCAGCGTGCATTGCGATCACTCGATCGCGCTTCGCCGCGAACACCACTCTGAGGCCGCAGACGTTTGTCATAGGTCACAAGCCGCGACTGTTCGCCGCAAGCTCATCGGCGACAATCGCCCGATCGCGCCGTCGCGCGTCCGTCGGCCGCGCCCTCGCCCGCATCGCCACTCCGTATTTCACCGGGCAACGTGACGATCCCTGTGCCTATCACAATCGGCAGCGCGAAGACGCCGGAGTATTCATCGAGCTATTCTCGGCAGATGGGCTCACATCGTCAGCGTCCGACCTCAAGACGATGAATCATCGGATGAAGGGCTGCTCCATTTCGAGCACACGAGGTTGCAATCCAATGACGATCCGGCGCTGAAGCTCGTCATCTAAACGCCGGTCTCGGGCGTCGGCTCACGATCGCCTGGCGTCAGCTTTTGAGGGCCAAGCGGAGCGCAGCGATCCGTCAGAGCAACGCCGCTCGTGACCCGTCGGCGGACGTCCCTTGATCTAGATCAACCAGAACGCGGCGCTTCGCCGCTTAGCTGGCTCATCCTCCTTTGCCTGAGTTGGAGGGAATAGGAAAACACCCGCAGTGGCGGCACTACATCGCCCCACTCGGCCAATGCAGCGAATTTCTGGAGAACCCTTATGCAAAAGCATCTGTTGTCGCTTGCTGCGATCCTGTCGGGCTTGAGTCTCATCGTGTCGACATCGACCCCGAGCGCCGCTCAATCGATTTCTGCGGAAGAGGCACAAGCGATCGCTGCGGAGGCCTATGTTTACTTCTATCCGCTCGTGACGATGGACCTGACGCGCAAGCAGCTCATCAATTCCGATCCCAAAACTGCGGCAATAGGCGGTCCTCCGAACACGTTCGACAATATCCAGGCCTACCCGACCGCAGACATGAAGGCGGTGGTGCGGCCCAATTTCGACACGCTGTATTCGAGCGCCTGGCTCGACCTGACCCGCGAACCCATGGTCGTTTCGGTTCCCGATACCGGTGGCCGCTACTACCTGCTGCCGATGCTCGACATGTGGACCGATGTGTTCGCGTCGCCGGGATGGCGTACGACAGGCACCAAGGCAGCGAATTTCCTGGTCGTGCCGCCGGGCTGGAACGGAAACGTGCCGGCGGGCCTCGCACGTATCGACGCGCCGACGCCTTATGTCTGGATCATCGGCCGCACCAAGACCGATGGTCCTGCCGACTATGCTCCGGTTCACGAGGTGCAGAAGGGGTACAAGATCACACCGCTATCTGGGTGGGGTAAGCCCCCGGTCGCAGTGACACAGACCATCGATCCCAACGTTGACGTCAAGACGCCGCCGAAGCTGCAAGTCGACACGATGGCAGGCGATAAGTTTTTTGCCTATGCGGCGGAGCTATCCAAAGTCCACCCGCCACACATCACAGATGAGCCGATCATCGCGCGCATGGCGCGGATAGGTCTCGAACCGGGCAAGAACTTCGATATGACCAAAGCCGATGCCACGGTACGGAAAGCTATCGAGGATGCGCCGGCTCAGGCGCAAAAACTGATGGCATGGAAAATCCCAACGCTGGCGCGCGTCGCAAATCACTGGTCCATGAACACGGACACGATGGGCGTTTACGGGAACTACTACTTGAAGCGCGCGATCGTCGCGCAGCTCGGACTCGGCGCTAATCTGCCGGAGGACGCGATCTACCCGAACAGTGTTGGCGATGAAAACGGCAAGCCGCTCGACGGCGCAAACAAATACATCGTCCGCTTTGCCAAGGACGCGGTGCCGCCGGTCGAGGCATTCTGGTCAATCACCCTGTATGACGATGAAGGCTTCCAGGTTGCCAATCCACTCAATCGCTTTGCGGTGAGCAGCTGGATGCCGTTCAAGCGCGACGCCGACGGATCGCTCACGCTCTACGTCCAGAATGACAATCCGGGCGGCGATCGCGAAGCCAACTGGCTGCCCGCGCCCAAAAGCCCGTTCAACCTCACCATGCGTCTTTATGCGCCAAAGTCGGAGGCATTGACCGGCGTGTGGAATCCACCCGCCATCAAGCGGGTCGATAGTGAAACCGTTGGCCGGCAGCAATGACAATGCCAAGGGAGCCCGGCTGGGCAAGGCACGCGCGGCGCATTTAAAGCGCCCGAGAAGGGGCAGAGTTGATTCCGCTCGCGAAGCCTGAACCAGGATCACGCCGCCGAAGACGAACCTTCATCGAGATCGAACGGGAGGTTCGCTCCTCAAACGTCGCTCGATACATGCCTCTTGGACAGTTTACACAGCTATGGAGGTAGCCCATGCCGATCGTTCAATTTACTCGCTTCAAAACCGACAAGGTCGAGGAAACGGTCCAGATCATCCGGCAGGCGAAGAAAATCTTTGAAAAACACGGTGCCGAGTTTCTTCGGCTCTCCCGTTTCCACACCGGTCACTGGGCAGGAGAGTTGCTGGTTACGACGCGCTACTCCAATTGGGAAGTCTACGGCAAGGTGCAGGAGGCCGTGGCAAAGGACCCGGAGTTCGCGCAGCTGCAGGCTGATGGAATGAAGATTGCCGAACTGCAGGGCCGCAACATCGCCGTCAGCATCGATCTCTAGTCGGGGCGCCGCCCCGCAAACCACAATAAGCGCGGAGGCCGCCGGACATATGCCGGTGGCCTTCCCGATCTGATGACTGCGTTCTACGCCCCGACCGGCGTATAGATCACGAGCTTCAGCGCGGGATCGTCGTTGGCCTGAAAACTCGTGTGCTCGAAATGCAGCACGCCCAGAGTTGGATGAGACATCGTCTTGAGGCCCGAGGCGGTGCTGCGGATCTCGTGGGCTTCCCACCATTTGACGAATTCCGGGCTGCCCTGCCGCAGCCGCGTCAGCAATTCCGCAAAGGCGGGATCGCCGGCCCAGACGTCGTGGGTGGCGCGAAACATGGCGACCATACGCTTGGCGACCTCCGCCCAGCCCGCGCCGTAAGCCTTGCGCGTCTGCTTGTTGGTCATCATCAGGAGCATCGTGTTGCGATCCTCCTCCGGCAACCGGCCGAACGCAAAAACCTGCTCGGCGGCTTCGTTCCAGGCCAGCACGTCCCAGCGCCGCCCGGTGATATAGGCCGGATGCGGCAGGCTCTCGATCAGCCGCAGGATCGGCGGCGGCACGATCTCGCGCGTGAACGCCCGCTTGTCGCCGTCGCGCGCCAGCGCCTTGAGATGCGCATGCTCGGTCTTGCTCAGCCGCAGCGCACGGGCGAGCGCATCGACGGTGGTGACCGACGGGCTGACGGTGCGGCCCTGCTCGAGGCGGATGTACCAGTCGACACCGATGCCGGCGAGCTGGGCGACCTCCTCGCGGCGCAGGCCCGCGGTGCGCCGGCGGCTGCCCGCGGGAAGACCGACCGTCTTCGGCGTCAGCTTTTCGCGGCGGGACCGCAGGAAGTCGCCGAATTCGATGCGGCGCGGGTCGGCCATGATGTTGCGCTCCGATGGAGGGCCTTCGTAATACTAGGATAATACCAGGCCTTCCTGACCTTTCCAAGGCGGCGCATATGCCCTTTCACCCGACTTTGAGGTGAACATCATGAAAGCTGCCGTACTCAAATCCTTCGGATCGCCGCTGGTGATCGAGAATGTGCCGGAGCCGGTGCTCGGCACCGGCGAGGTCATCGTCGACGTCGTCGCCACGCGCGTCCTGTCCTACATGAACGAGGTTTTCAGCGGCGAACGAAACTACGCGCTCGACCTGCCGATCATCCCGGGTCCCGGCGGCATCGGCCGGGTGCGCGCGATCGGCCCGGACGCGACCAAGCTCGCCGTTGGCGACTGGGTGTTCTGCGACCCGACGGTGCGTTCGCGCGATGACATAGTGGCGCCCGATATCGCCCTGCAAGGGCTCACGGCCGCCGGCCCCGGCGGTATGCGCCTGCAACGGCATTTTCGCCACGGCTCCTATGCCGAGCGGATGCGCGTGCCGACCGAGAATGTGAAGCGGCTTGGCGCGATCACGTCCGACCAAGCCTCGCAATGGTGCGCGCTGGGGACGGCGCTGGTGCCCTATGGCGGCTTCCTCGCCGCCAACCTTCAGCCCGGCGAGACCGTGCTGGTGAGCGGCGCCACCGGCAATTTCGGCAGCGCGGCCGTCTCGGTCGCGCTCGCGATGGGCGCGGCCTGCGTGGTCGCGCCCGGTCGCAACGACAGGATTTTGGCCGACCTCGTCCGCCGCTTCGGCGATCGGGTGAAGCCGGTGACACTCACCGGCAACGAGAGCGACGACTGCGAAAGCATGAAGCGCGCCGCACCGGGACCGATCGACTGCGTGTTCGACATCATGCCGCCCTCGGTCAGCACGACCGTCGTACGCGCGGCGATCATGACGGTGCGCGCTTACGGCCGCGTCGTGCTGATGGGCGGCGTCGGCATGGCGGGCGGCGCGGGCCTCGATCTGCCCTACCCCTGGATCATGCGCAACTGCATCAGCATCCACGGCGTCTGGATGTATCCGCCGGATGCGGCGAGCCGCCTGATCGCGCTGGTGCGCGCGGGATTGTTACGGCTGGACGAATACGAAGCGACGGCGTTCGACCTCGACCACGTCAACGAGGCGGTGGAACACGCCGCGGCCAATGGCGGACCGTTCAAGCTGACGGTGATCAGGCCATAATGGCCCCTCCGCTGCGGCGATGCGCCGTCGCAGCCGATAGGCCCGACATGTCAAATGGCTGGAAGGCGTCACCCCGATCGCAGTCGGCCAGGGCCGGCTACTGTGCATGGGGTTGTTTTCGCAGTTTTATTATTCGAGCTCGATGACCTGGCCGTTCGACAGCGAAACGCGCCGGTCCATGCGGCCGGCGAGCTCCATATTGTGGGTCGCGATCAGCATGGAGACCTTGGTCGCCTTGACCAGCTGCATCAGGGCCTGGAAGACGTGATCGGCCGTGTGCGGATCGAGGTTGCCGGTCGGCTCGTCCGCAAACAGCACCCGCGGCGCGTTGGCGACCGCGCGCGCGATCGCGACGCGCTGCTGCTCGCCGCCCGACAGTTCCGCGGGCCGATGGGTGATGCGGTCGCCGAGGCCGAGATAGCCAAGGATCTCCTTGGCGCGCTTGACGCTCTCCGACTTCTTCAGGCCGCGGATCATCTGCGGCATCATCACGTTCTCGAGCGCCGAGAACTCCGGCAGCAGCCGGTGCGACTGGTAGACGAAGCCGATATCGGTGCGGCGGAGCTGGGTACGCTCGATGTCGGGCAGCTGCGAGGTCGGCGCGCCGTTGACGTAGACCTCGCCGGAATCGGGCGCTTCAAGCAGCCCTGCGATGTGCAGCAACGTCGATTTGCCCGAGCCCGACGGCGCGACCAGCGCCACCGATTGCCCGGCCCACAGCGCGAGCTTGGCGTTGTCGAGGATCGTCAGCGGCACCTCGCCCTGCAAGTACTGCCGCTTTATCTCGTGGAGATAAATGACTGGTACATCTTCCGCCCCCTGCTGGCTCTCCATCAGCCCCTCACTCGTACCGCAGCGCTTCGACGGGATCGAGGCGCGCGGCGCGCCACGACGGGTACAGCGTCGCAAGAAACGACAGCGTCAGCGCCATGATGACGACCGCCGTGGTCTCGCCGACGTCGATCTCGGCGGGCAGTTTCGACAGGAAGTAGAGCTCCGGCGAGAACAGCTCGGTGCTGGTCAGCCAGGACAGGAATTGCCTGATGGACTCGATGTTGAGGCAGATCACGAGGCCGACGAAAAAGCCGACCAGCGTCCCGACCACGCCGATCGAGGCGCCCGTGATCAGGAAGACGCGCATGATCGAGCCTTGCGAGGCGCCCATCGTGCGCAGGATCGCGATGTCGCTGCCCTTGTCCTTCACCAGCATGATCAGGCCGGAGACGATGTTGAGCGCGGCGACCAGCACGATCATGGTCAGGATCAAGAACATCACGTTGCGCTCGACCTGGAGAGCGTTGAAGAATGTCGAGTTACGCTGCCGCCAGTCGACCAGGAACACCGGCCGGCCCGCGGCCTCCGTCACCGCCTTGCGGAAGGCGTCGATCTTGTCGGGGTTGTTGGTGAACACCTCGATCGAGGTGACGTCGTTGCTGCGGTTGAAATAGGCCTGAGCTTCAGCCAGTGGCATGAACACGAAGCCGAGATCGTATTCGGACATGCCGATCTCGAACACCGCCACGATCTTGTAGGGCTTTATGCGCGGCGTCGTGCCCATCGGGGTGACCGCGCCCTTCGGCGCTACCAGCGTCACGCTGTCGCCGGCATGCAGCGACAGCTGGTCGGCGAGGCGGCGGCCGATCGCGACCCCCTGCCCGTCGTCAAAGCCCTCGAGCGAGCCCTGCTTGATGTTCTTGGCGATCGAGGTGAGGTTGTTGAGGTCGTCGGAGCGGATGCCGCGCACCAGGACGCCCGAGGCGTTCCACGGCGAGGACGCCAGCGCCTGGCCGTCGACCACGGGCGCTGCGAGCCGGATGCCCTGGACCTGGCTGAGGCGGTCGGCGACGTCCTTCCAGTCGGTCAGCGGCGATTCCAGCGGCTGCACCAGGATATGGCCGTTGAGGCCCAAAATCTTGTCGAGCAGCTCTTTGCGGAAGCCGTTCATGACAGCCATGACGATGATCAGCGTCGCCACGCCGAGCATGATGCCGAGGAAGGAGAACCCGGCGATAACCGAGATGAATCCCTCCTTGCGGCGCGCCCGCAGATAGCGCGCCGACAGCATCCACTCGAATGGCGCAAAAGGCGCGGTTTGCTTGGTCTCGGTCATGGTCTCATCCATCGCTCGATAATCCCATGATTCGGGGTCAATTGTGGCCGGATTGGCGGCCGCGATATCGCGCGATGAACAATATTCAGCCGACCAGCCGGGCGACCGCGTCCGCAGGCGACATCGTCTCGCGCGAGCCGTCACTGCGCTTCTTGATCTCGACCTTGCCCTCGGCGAGGCCCTTCGGCCCGATCATGATCTGCCAGGGGATGCCGATCAGGTCGGCGGCGGCGAATTTGGCGCCGGCCCGCTGATCGGTGTCGTCGTAGAGCACGTCGACACCCTTGGCGGTGAGCTCGGCGTAGAGCTTCTCGCAGGCCGCATCGACCGCGGCATCGCCCTGCTTGAGGTTGAGAATCGACGCGCGGAACGGGGCCACCGCCTCCGGCCATTTGATGCCGGCATCGTCATGGCAGGCCTCGATGATGGCGCCCAGCAGGCGCGAGACGCCGACGCCGTAGGAGCCGCCATGGATCGGCACATCGACACCGTCGGGGCCCGCAACTAGTGCCTTCATCGCATCGGAATACTTCGTGCCGAAATAGAAGATCTGCCCGACCTCGATGCCGCGGGTGTTCACCCGCTTGTCCGCAGGCACTTCCTGCTCGAAGCGCGCGGCGTCGTGCACGTCTTCCGTCGCCGCATAGACCGAGGTCCATTGCTTGATGATCGGCGTCAGGTCGCTGTCATAGTCGACGTCCTCGCCCGGCACCGGCAGGTCCAGCACGTCGCGATTGATGAAAACGCCGGATTCGCCAGTCTCCGCAAGCACGATGAACTCGTGGCTGAGATCGCCGCCGATCGGGCCGGTTTCGGCGCGCATCGGGATCGCCTTCAGCCCCATCCGCGCGAAGGTGCGCAGATAGGCGACGAACATCTTGTTGTAGGAGATCCGCGCAGCCGCCTCGTTGAGGTCGAAGGAATAGGCGTCCTTCATCAGGAACTCGCGGCCACGCATCACGCCGAAACGCGGACGCTGCTCGTCGCGGAATTTCCATTGGATATGATAGAGGTTGAGCGGCAGGTTCTTGTAGGACTTGACGTAGGCGCGGAAGATCTCGGTGATCATTTCCTCGTTGGTCGGCCCATACAGCAGCTCGCGCTTGTGGCGGTCGGCGATGCGCAGCATTTCCGGGCCATAGGCGTCGTAACGGCCGCTCTCGCGCCAGAGGTCGGCCAGCTGGAGCGTCGGCATCAAGAGTTCCAGCGCGCCGGAGCGGTCCTGCTCCTCGCGCACGATCTGCTCGATCTTCTTCAGCACGCGGAAGCCGAGCGGCAGCCAGGCATAGATGCCGGCCGCCTCCTGCCTGATCATGCCGGCGCGCAGCATCAGCCGATGCGAGACGATCTCCGCCTCTTTCGGATTTTCCTTCAGGATGGGCAGAAAGAATCGCGACAACCGCATGGCAATACTCTGGGAATCAGTGATCGCCTGCAGTGAAAGCGGATTGGGAGCGAAAACACAAGACCGGGAATGAGGAAAAGCCGCTAAGGCGGCGGAATTCCTGTCATTTTTCCGTTGCCTTCAGGTTCAGCATGAACCGCACCGGCGCGCTTTAAGGCAGCCCCAGATCGAGCTCGTCCTCCAGCGTGACCTTCTCGAAATCGGTCACCAGCGCGTCGATCCGCACATGCCAGCGGCCGGCGAAGGGGAGCTCGACCTTGCGCACGTGCCAGTAGCCGTCCGGCCCAAGCGATGCGCCCCGCTCCATCGGCTCGATGCCGCGCTCCGGCAGGCTCAGGGTCAGCGTCACCTCCTTCGCGATCAGCGGCGTGGCCTCGCCGGTCATGAGCTGAAGCACGAAATCGTCGAGCCCGGCCTTGCCCGGCGAGACCAGCACCTGGAACATCGCCTTGTCGCTGTGGATGTGGATCGCCAAGGGCGTCTCGGGAATGATCGTCCGCGGTGGCGGGGTGAAGCGCCAGCCGGCGACGACGGCAAGGATGGCGAGTGCGATCGCGCCTTCCAGCAGGATCGAGCGCTTGAGCGCGGGCGTCCCTGTCTCGTTCCGGGCCAGGGCCAGGGCCGGTGTCAGCCTGAACCGATTGAGCGCGGCAAGCGCCAGCAATCCCGTGACCAATGCAAGCTTGATCGAGAGGATGAGTCCGTAGCGGGTCTCGACCAGCGCGACCGGCTTTTCGAGCTGAACGATCGCGAGTGCGAGGCCGGTCAAGGCCAGCACGCCGACCGCCAGCGCAGCGATGCGGGAAAAGCGGTTCACGACGGGGAGCGTCGCAGTCGTCGGCTCCGACACCAGCGCGACCAGCGGCGCGAGAGCACCGATCCAGATGGTGACGCCGAGGCCGTGGAGAAAGATCGCCGGCCGGGTCAAAGCCTCCGGCGGGGCCGTTGCGGCGTGCCCGGTCATGGCAAGCGACAGGCCGACGCCGACCAGCGCGATGATCGCAAGAGCGCGCGCGTACCATGCGCTGCGCAGCGCCATCAACGCGAACAGCATCGCAGCAATCGCAACCAGCAGCGCGGGGCCGGCACTGGTCGCGAACGCGACTTTCCAGGGGGCGGCCGTCGCGAGAGCCGCTGGCGGCAGCCCGAGAAGATCCAGGCCTAACACCCCGAGAGAGACAGCGGCGCTCGGAATGCCGATGGCGAGCGCCACGCGTGGAACGGTCATGCCCGTCGTCGACCACGCAACCCAGCGCGCAAAGAACACGCCTCCGACACCGACGAACAGCCCGAGATAGAGACCGACGCGCGCAAGCCAGATCAGCACGTTCAACCCGCGATCGGCATTGGCGGGAGGTTGCGTCCCCGTCGGCATGCCGATCGAGAAGATCACCGATCCCGCGACGGGATGGCCGTCCTGCGAGATCACACGATAGCTGACGACCGCAGTGCCCTGCGGCAGGTCTGGCGGCATCGCGACCGAGATCGTTTCGCCCGACGCGCTGACGCGCGCATCGTCCCGCGCCCTGCCCGCGCCGTCGATCAAGCGGATTGCACCAGGCGTCACCGCCTCGTTGAAGCGCAGCTCCACCGCCTTCGGCGCGCTCGCAAGCATGCTGCCGCTCGTCGGTTCGACTGCGACCAGCGCCGCATGCGCAGACGCGCCGGTCGTGAAGCCGACAACGCAGAGGAGCGTCGCGAGCGCGGCGAGAAAGCGCATCAGGGCTTTGGCAGGAGCTTCACGCCCGGTGCCGGCGACTTGCCCTCATGCGAATGCCCTGCCCCGTCCGCCGGGATCTCGATCCAGCGGCTGACGCCAGTCTCGCACTCCTGGACGACAGGGAAATACAGCGTCGTGTTCGGCTTCAGGCTGTCTGTCAGGAAGCTGCTGATGACGAACTCGTCGAAATTGTGGTCCGGCAGCTTGCCGCCGGACCAGGCGACCTCCCTGACGCCGGAGGAAAGCTTGTTGCCGTGATAGTCGTATTCGTTGGCGTACTTGCCTTCGACGACATCGACGCTCCAGCCCGCCTTTGGCATCGGCTTCACCGCGATCACACCTTCCGGAATCTGCACCCTGATCTTCACGGTAGGCGAACCCGCGCAGCCGTGCGGCACGGCGAAGACGGCCTTGTAATAGGAAGCAACCGTGGCCTGCTTGGTCTCGAGCGTGATATGCGCCGCAGCAGGCGACGCGGCCAGCGCGGCGATCAGGAACAGGCAGGATCTCTTCGACATGATTGGTCCCTTCGACATCGTCACTTGATCAGGATCGGCGATTCCACACTGACATGATCGGCCTCGGAGATCGAAATTCCGAGACCCAGCATCCAGCGTCCGGGCGTCAATTGCGCGACCTTCACGTGCCAGCTGTCCTCGCCGTCGCGCGAGGCCTCGACCGGCGCGAGCTTCCTGCCGGACTGCGTGTCAACGAGCGTCACCGACACGGCTCTCGCCGTGAGCGGCGTCTCGTCCGTGGTTTCGAGCTGGATGGCGATCTCGACCGGGCCGGCGCGCCCCGGCGAGACCGTGACGTTGGCCATCGCCTTCTCGGTGTGCAGGTGCGTGAAGAAGCTGTCGTCGTCCGTCGCCGCCGCAAGCGGTGTCGCGGCAACCGACAGCAAGGCAGCCATCGCGAGCGCAAGGCCCGCGAAATTTCGAGGCGAGGTCATCGGAGACTTGATCTGTTTCATCACATCTTCATTCCCGAATGATCCGGCATTTTCTTCATCATGTGCCCGCCGTCGCCGGGCGCCTGCGCACCGACGCCCTGGACGTCGAGGGAGACGGCGACCTTGCCGGCCTTCTCGAACTCCAGCGTCACCGGTACCTTGTCACCCTGCTTGAACGGGCCCTTCAGCTCCTGGAGCATCAGATGATTGCCGCCGGGCGCGAGCTTCACCGTCTTGCCGGCATCGATCACGAGCCCCTTGTCGAGCGGACGCATCTTCATCACACCGTTGTCCATCGCCATCTCATGGACCTCGGTCTTCCCCGCGATGTCGGCGGAAACGCTGACCAGCCTGTCCGCCGTTGTCCCCTTGTTCTCGATGGTGAGATAGCCGCCGGCGACCTTGGCGCCGCCGGGCGTCGCCCGGCTCCAGGCCTGCGAGATGACGAGATCGCCGGCCTTGACGTCCTCGGCCGCCGCTGGTGCTGCGCAGAGCGCGAGAGCGAACGCTGCGAGCAGCACATCTTTCAACATGGTTTTCATATCGGTATTCCCGTTTGCAGATTGAATTTCAGTGTGTGGCGAGCTGTTGGCCCGACCATTTTTCGAGATCGGCCATCTCGGCCGAGCCTTCGATCGTCGTGATTGTCCCGTCCCGGGAGATGAGCATGGTCCGGGGAATGTCGCCCTGCCAGGCGGGGTCGATCTCGAACCTCAAACGCTCGACAAAACCGTCGTTGAAGATGAAGTTCTCGGTCGACGACAGCCCCGCCTTGTCAAGCATCGACTGCGTTGCCGCCGGCAGGTTCGGCACGAGATCGGCGCTGATCGTGACCACGTCGATCCCGGGATAGTCCTTCGCAAACTGCCCGAGCAACGGCAGCTCGACCTTGCAGGGCCCGCAGGTCACGCCCCAGAAATGCACGAGCGTCGGGCGGCCCGCATGACCCCTAAGGACGCCTTGCCAGGTGCCGCGCTCGAACGGTTTCAGGGCCGGCGCTGCTCCCAGCGTAGCCGTTGACGCGATCAGGAGACCCAGACCCAGAATGCCTGCAAATCGACGTCTCATGGCTGGTCCTCGATTGCTGTGAGCCGATAGCCGTCCGCTTTCGTCATCCATGACAAATAGACCTGTCGGCCATTGGAAACGAGCAAGGGATGATCGGATGTGTCGGTCGTGCTCGATATCGTCTTCGGCGGCGACCACGTCTCGCCGTCGTCGCGGGAGATCGTCATCTGGACCGAGGTCTTCTCGCCATCGAACTCCTTCCAGACCATCACCGTTCCCACAGCCCCTGCGAGCACGTAAGGGCGCGTCGGATTGCGGCCCGGCTGCCCCAGCGCCATGGGCGCAGAGAAGGTACGGCCTTCGTCGCGCGAGTGGGCGTAGAACAGTCCCTTCCGCGTCTTGCCGTTCGTGTACCAGGCGATGTGATAGGTCCCGTTCGGCGCAACCGTGAGGCTCGGTCCGTGATGCGGGCAGGCGTTGATCTGCCAGTCGTCATTGCTGACCCGATGGATTTCACCCGGCGTCGAGACGTCGGCGAATGTCATGACCGCGTGATCGCGCACGCCGCCCTCAAAGATATTTCTGAAGATCACGGCCGGCCGCCCTGGCGCCGCGAATGTCAGTCCCAACCGGCAGCATTCGCAAGTGTTGTCACGCGCAAGCTTCGCCTCCGCGTAGGTGGCGCCGCCATCGCGCGACGAGGCGAAGAACAGCCCCGCTCCCTCGTACTTCCGTCCCGCCTCCTTCGCGGGAACGCGATTGCGCTTGTCCAGCCATGCCGCAAAGACCGTTCCGTCCTGATCGAGCGCCAACGCCTCAAAGCGCTGGCTCTCATTGTTGGCGGTGATGGGCCCCAGCTCCGCAAAGCTCTTCCCGCCGTCGCTGGATCGCGTGTAGAGCACCTGTCCGTTGAAGGCCTCATCCCTGAAGATCGAAAATGCGAGCGCGATGCCGCCCTTGCGATCGACCACGATCTTAGGCCGCGCATCCGGTCCCCAATCAAGGTTCAGCCGCTTCGTCGTGACCTGGGTGGGCGCCGAGAAACTGCGCCCCGCATCCGGCGAACTCGCAACCGACACCTGCCCGCCCGCCATCCAGGCCAGCCACAGCGTTCCGTCCGGTCCGAATGCGGGCGTCACCTTGGTTGCGCAGCGCAGCGTCGGCTCCTCGCACGCCGCTTCGGAGGCATGTTGACCGTGCATCTGCGCGAGCGCCGCCCCTTGCAGGAATGCAAGAGCGACTATCCCAAGCAAGCCACTTCGGACCATGGCCCTATTCCCTTCGAGAGCCCGGATCATCTGAATGCCACCTTCATACCCGCAACGAACAGGCGCGGCGAGCCCGCGTAGATCGATCCCGTCGTGTTTGCGAGCACGCTCGCAGGATTTTGAAGGCCGGCCGCCGTCACCGTATTGGCGATGTTGTTTGCCGACGCGACGTAGGTGCGGTCGAAAACATTCCTGACTTCGAGGAACAGGTTCAGGGATCTGAAAGTGTCGGACACCAGATCGGTCTTGTAGTGGACGTTCAGATTGACCAGCTCATAACCCGGCGCCTTCAACAGATTTGCATTGTCCATGTAGAAGGAGTCCTTCCACTGGACCTCAACAAAGCCACCGAGACCTGCCAGTGGCCCCGCAAACTCGTCGTAGCCAACGCGGGCTGTCAGCTCGTTGGGCGAAATGCCGGGGATCTTGTTGCCGGCCCGGTTGAAGCTGAACACTGCGCCATTGGTGATGTTCTCGACATACTCGGTATAGACCTCGTCGAGGTAGGTGTACGCCGCCATAAACCGCCAGCCCGGATAGAACTTCCAGTCGGCCGCAAGCTCGATGCCGCGATGCTCCGAGCGCGGCGCATTGAACGTGTAGCTCGGGTTAGGTGAATTGACAGGTGTTGCCTGCGATACAAGTTCGTCGCGAAAGAACTCGTAGAAGCCCGTCGCGCTGACTTTGAGCGTGTTGTTCGGTGTCCAGTCGAAACCGAGGTCGTAGCCCAGATTTTTCTGAGCCTGGAGCTGGGTATTGTTGCCCGACAGCCCACTCGGCAGGACAAACAGGTTCGAAACCTGCGGAGTGCCGTACCCCGTAGCAACCCGCCCCCTGAGCACCCACTCGTTGTTCACCGTATAGAGCAACGCTAGTTCAGGCGCAGTGTTCTGGAATTGCCTGTCCGCGGTCGTCAGCGTCGTCGTGGTAATGCCAGTGGGGCCAGCGTACGCATACGCAGTGTTGATCCCCTTGAGAACGGTAGTTTCCCAGCCGACGCCTGCGACAGCCGTCAAGGATGTCGTCAGCTTGAGCTCTTCCCGCGCGCGAACGCCGTAATTGGTCGTCTGGCTATAAAGATTGCTCGACAGACTGCCGAGTGTGGCATTGCCCCCCGGCATGACGTTCCGCGTGTCGCTCGAGGCCGTCAGGGTGTTGTAGAAGGCACCGAAGAACGTGGTCGATTCCAGCCCGAGAATCTCGCCCCGCTTGGTGACGTCGCTCATGAAATTGTACGAGGGAAAATCTCCGATCGCGCTGGTCGTGCCGGTCGGCTGATTGATGTTCCTGTCGTCGAACACGAACTGGTTGCGCCAGGTCGTGGTGTTGTCGAAATCGTGCTCCCAGCGGCCGCCGACGATGGTGCGGCGGTCGTTGCGGCCAAGCCCGGCCTGCACGGCCGTCTCCTTGTCGGTTCCAGCGGTTGCATTGAAGCCGTTGTTGAACAGTGTGACCGTGCCGCATCCGGCGGCGGCCGAGACGCCGGTCGCACAGCCCTGCTGGAAAGGGTTTTGATAGTACTGGTTCAGCGACTGCCGGATCGGCAGCCGCGTGCTGAGGTCGTTGTTGATGATCTTGACCGTGAAACGATCGTCCGGCGTCGCCTTGAGCGTGCCGAGGAAGTTGACGGTCTGCGTATTGAACCAGCTATTGCCGATATAGCCGTCGCCTCGCGTGTCGCTTGCGAACAGCGAGCCCTCGAAGTTCCCGACCTTTTTGCCGGCCGCGAGATAATTGTTGAGATAGCCGTAGCTGCCGCCGTCGACGCCATATTCGACGCCGTCGATCGTGCCGCCCGGCCGTGTCCGGAAATTGAGCGCGCCGCCGGTCGCGTAATTGCCGTAGAGCGCCGACGAGGGGCCGCGGATCACGTCGATGGCGGCATAGGCCCGCGGATCGATCAGATCACTGCGGGACAGCCCGTCCGGCTGCGTGACCGGGAAGCCGTCGTCGAAGATCACGAGATTGCGGATGCCGAAGCCGTTGCGGGCGTTGGAGCCGCGGATCGAGATGCCGATATCGCGGGGTCCGTTGCCCTGCTTCACCGATATGCCGGGGCTCTCGCGCAGCACGTCGGCCACGGTAACCGCCGGCCGGTTGTCGAACTGGCTGCGATAGATGGTCGTCTCGGTCTGGCCGGTTGGCGCCTGATTGAGGCCATCTCGCGCCGCGCTGGCCGTCACGGCCCGGTTTGGGGTCGACGCGCCGACGCTCGCACTCGGCGTAACGGGCCTCGCTGCGCGGCCGGCCGAAGCGGATCGCGGTTGCGAAGGCCGGGTGACTGGTTTGGCACGGGCAGTCTGCGGCGCCTCAACGGTCACCGCCGGCAGCTCCGTGTTCGTGCTTTGGGCAAAGACTCCGCTCGACGACGCAAGCAGCGCGGCCTGGACCGCGACGGCGCTCACGCCACGGCGGGCATGACAACGTAACATGGGGCATTCCTGACGCCGGCTTTCTCTCCGGCCATTCGACAGCATCGATCGCCAGCGGACGGACCGCGGCAATCACGAGGGTCGTCAGGAAAATTGAGGTGGTGCGCGCGCCTGGGCGCCTGTGCCCTTATGAATTGCGACGGCGGATACATCCGCCGCATGCCACACCACGCGCGCGGCGTGGCGGAAGGGAATGGCGAGCGCAACGTGCGGCGGTGAATCGAGCGATGCGCCTGCCTGCGCCAGGCAGCACAGCGCGCACGCGGCGCCATGTGCGGTCGGCGCGCCGGTCTGGTCGTCCAGACCGCCCTGCTCGCTGGCGCTGTGGCAGATGACGCCGGCAGACAACGGATCGGCCACGGCCTGGCCGGCCGCCAGACAGGCGGCAATCGGCGCCAGCACCTGCATCGCCAAAGCGAGCAGGACCAAGGGTAGGAATTTTTGCAGCCGTGCGCGCATCCGCCGAGCCATTCGTTCGCCTACGAACTAAACACCTCGCCGAGACCTGAGTCGAGGTCAGTTCCGCCGGCTTCTTGGCCCAGCGCAAATTTCTCGAAAACTGTGGTCCCGCCGCCCCATGGGCTGGGACGTCCGGCATTTGAGGCAGTCCGGCAACCCGCCCCGTCCACAGATTTCTTATATTTGTCATATGCTTACGGGCTAAACAGCCCGATCATTTCGTCAGTTGCTCTAATTTTGAACAATCGTTGCCGAAAATGATGACAAGTGAGAAAAGTTGATCTAGCATCCCTCTTGCTCAGGCTGGCCGCGAGGTCGAAGTCTGGTGGTCCAAGTCTCGGGAGGAGCCCCTGGCGCGCAAAACGCAGCGTCGCCCCGTCAATCAAGAGCAAATCTTAGAATCGGGGATAATAGGGTCGACACAATTTTCGAGCGGGGCTAGGGCCCCGCTCTTTTTTTGCCCGCAAGGCTCTTTTGCCCGCATGGCTTCGATGCCGATGAGCGCTCCCTCTAATCCAATCGAAAACAGCTTCGAACTCGCGGCCTCGCGTTGCGCGGATCTCACGCCACTCGTCTACCAACGGCTGTTCGAACAGCATCCCGAAACGCAGACCATGTTCCGCTCGCAGGGCAGCGAGCTGGTGATGGGATCGATGCTTGCGCTGACGATCGAGGCAATCCTCGACTTCGCCGGTGAGCGTCGGGGCCATTTCAGGCTAATCGCTTGCGAGGTCGCCTCGCACGATGGCTACGGCACCCCGCGCGACCTGTTCATCGCGTTCTTCGCCGTCATCAGGGATGCGCTGCGCGACCTGCTCGGCGACGCATGGTCGCCGGAAATCGCGCAGGCCTGGGACCAGCTGCTCGTCGAGATCGACGCCTTCGCCACTATTCCGGCCTGACGCTTTGCGCTGCACCAACACGAGCTGCGGCGATCTCGCGATCGATTGCAGATTGAGTGGCAGGAACTCTTGTGAGAGACTTTCGGACATCGGTCGCGCAATCAATGACGCGCCGACGAAAATTTTATGGGAGCGAGCGATGTCCGGGACGAAAGATTTCTCGACGACGAGGCGCGATCTTCTTCAGGCGGCGGCGACCGCCGGCGCCGCGACTGCCCTTCTCGGCAGCATGGGCATAAACCCCGCCCTTGCAGCCGAGGTCGGACGATCCGAGAAGCCGCTGAAGGCGGCCTTCTCCAATGCGGGCCTCCAGGCCACCTGGTGCGCCCAGGGCAAGCAGGCGGCGGAATTCTGGGGCAAGCTGTTCAATGTCGAGGTGACCTGGTTCGATGGCCAGCTCGATGCGGTGAAGCAGCGCGCGGCGATCGACAACATGGCCTCGCAAAAGTGGGACTTCGTCGCGATCCAGGCCTTCGGTATCGGCACCCTCACCCAGCCCGTGCAGAAGATGATCGATGCCGGCACGCCGGTGATCGACATGGACACGCTGATTGCCCCGCTCGACCAGATCAACGTCCACTCTTTCCTTGCCCCCGACAACGAGTTCATGGGCGCCTCGGTGACGCAGGCGCTGTGCAACGCGATGGGCGGCAAGGGCAAGATCATCATGACGCAAGGCGCGCTCGGCCATACCGGCGCGCAAGGCCGGGCCAAAGGCTTCAACACCGTCGTCAAGCAGTTCCCGAACATCGAGGTGCTCGACACCCAGCCTGCCGACTGGGACGTGTCGAAAACCGCGCGTCTCTGGGAAACCTATCTGACCAAATATCCGCAGATCGACGCGGCGTTCTTCCACAATGACGACATGGCGCTCGCCGCCGCCAACATCATGAAGGCGCGCAATCGCACCAACATCCTGATCGGCGGCGTCGATGCGATGCCACCGGCGATCCAGGCGGTGAGCGAGGGCCGCATGTTCGCGACCGTGCGCAATCCGTCCTGCCGCATCCATGGCGGCGCGATCATCGCGGGCGTTTCCGCCGTGGTCGGCGGCGAGAAGAGCGGACAGGGCATTCCCAAGAACGTCGTCACCGACGGCCCGGTCGTGACCAAGGCCAACGCCGCCGGGATGCAGTGGATGCAGGATCACTTCCTGATCTGAGCCTCCATGCCTGAGGTTCGTTCGCCCATCCTGGAACTGCAAGGCATCACGAAGAGCTTCGGCGGCGTCGAGGCGCTTCGTGGTGTCGACTTCGCGCTTTCACCCGGCGAGATCCACGGTCTCGTCGGCGAGAACGGCGCCGGCAAAAGCACGCTGATGAAGATCATCGCCGGCGTGCACAGCGAATTCTCCGGCCGCTTCCTGATCGACGGGAAGGAGACGCATTTCCGCTCCGCCCGCGATGCACACGCGGCCGGGATCGCCATGGTGCATCAGGAGCTGAGCGTCGCGCCCGATCTCACCGTCGCCGAGAACGTGTTCCTGGGCAACCAGCCGACCAACCGGTTCGGCCTCGTGCAATGGCGGCGCATGGCGCGCGAGGCCGGCGAGCAGCTCGCCCGCTTCGGCATCGACGTCGATCCGATGTCCAGGCTCGGCGACCTCCCGATCGGGCTCCAGCAGCTGATCGAGATCGCCCGGGTGCTGTTCTCCGGCGCCCGCATCGTCATCCTGGACGAGCCGACCTCCGCCCTCTCCCCGCCGGAGGTCGAGCGGCTGTTCGCGACGCTCCGGCGGCTGCGCGAGGAAGGCACTGCGATCGTCTTCATCTCGCATTTCATCGAGGACATCCTGCTTGTGTCCGACACGGTGACCGTGTTCCGCAACGGGCGGAAGGTCGCCGAGACCGCGGCGGCTGCGACCAGCAAGGGCGCGCTGATCGAGGCCATGATCGGCCGCGGCGGCGAAGCGCTCGAGCACAGCTACACCGATGACCTCATGCTGCCACGGTCGAGCGACAGCTCCGTGGTCCTGAAGGTCGACCAATTGTCGCTGGCCCGCAGCCTGAAGGACATCTCCTTCGAGGCGCGCGCCGGCGAGGTGCTCGGCATCTACGGTTTCATGGGCTGCGGCCAGCAGGAGCTGTCGCGCATCCTGTTCGGCAAGCTGAAGCCGGACGGCGGCACGCTCGCCGTCGAGGGCAGGCCAAAAACCTTTGCCAGCACGGCGGCGGCGCGGCGCGCCGGCGTGGCGCTGGTGCCGGAGAGCCGGCGCGCCATGTTGTTTCACCAGGAACCGGTCTACAAGAACATCTCGATCAGCATTCTCGACCGCATCTCGTCGCTGCTGCTCAAGCCGGCACAGGAGCGCGACATCGCCAAGCGCCAGGTCGAGCAGCTGCAGATCAGGCCGCCGGTGGTCGGCCTCGACCTCGGCATGCTCTCCGGCGGCAACCAGCAGAAGGTCGCGCTGGCAAAATGGCTGACCTATCCGCCGAAGCTGCTGGTGCTGTGCGAGCCGACCCGGGGCATGGATGTCGGCGCCAAGAACGACGTCATCAACATCGTCCGCGATCTCCGCGCCAAGGGGCTTGCGGTCATCGTGCTGTCGACCGAGCCGGAAACGGTGCTGTCGCTGGCCGACCGCATCCTCGTGCTCAAGCGCGGCGCATTGGTGCGGGAATTCAAGAACGAGCCGGTCAGCAAAGACCGCCTGCTGGAAGCGGCGTGACGGAGAAGCACCATGGCGAGCAGTGAGACGGCTTTGGCGGCGGGTCAGCGGCCGCGCGGCGTTGCGCCCTTCCTGCGCTCGCAGATGCGCAACATCGCGCCGTTCCTCACCCTGATCTTCCTCTCCGCCTTCTTCGCCCTTGCCAGCCCCTCCTTCGCGACGTTGGACAATCTCGGCAACATCCTGACGCAGGTGTCGGTGACCGGCATCATCGCGGTCGGCCTCACCTTCGTGATCCTCTGCGCCGAGATCGACCTCTCGATCGCCAGCATCGCCAACGTCACCGGCATCGCGGTCGCCTACTTCACACTGCAGGACTCCTACGTCAACATCGCCAACATTCCCCTGCCCGGCGCGGTCGCGATCATCCTGTCGATCCTGCTCTGCGCCCTGCTCGGCCTCGTCAACGCGCTCGGCCTGACCGTGATCGGCATCCCCTCCTTCATCATGACGCTGGCCATGATGCAGATCGCGGCCGGCGTCTCGGCGCTGCTGGTGCGCGGCCAGATCGCCTACAAGGTGCCCGGCCTGATCACCACGCTCGGCTCGGGCTCGATCGGCGGGATCCCCTGGATCGTCATCGTCGCGGCCATCATGCTGCTTGGCGGCCATCTGGTGCTGACCTACACGCGCTTCGGCCGCTACGTCTACATGGTTGGCGGCAACCGCGAGGCGGCCGAATATTCCGGCCTCAACGTCAAGCTCATCCTCGGCGCCGTCATGGTGATCTCAGCGGTGTGCTCGGGCATCGGCGGCATGCTCGGCGTCGCCCATTTCGGCAGCGCCCAGCAGAACGAGTTCGACACCTATCTGCTCGACTCCATCGCCGCCGTCGTCGTCGGCGGCACCAGCCTGTTCGGCGGCCGCGGCGGCATCGGCAACACCATCGTCGGGCTGTTCGTTCTCGGTGTCCTGAATAACGGCCTCGACCACGTCAACATCGACAGCTTCCTGAAGATCCTGATCCGCGGCCTGATCCTGCTGGCGGCGCTGGTCATCAACGTCTACGCGCAGCGGCTCAGGGAAAAAGCGGCGGAGTAGGCAGCCCTCAAAACAAAAACGCGAAAACAACCCCATGCACAGTACAAATCATTGAAGAATTTGGCGCGAGGTGGCTTGAGCCCCCGCCGCAACGACGTTTGACACGTCGGGCAAAACAGGAGCACAACGTCATCATGGCGCCGTGCCTTTAAGGCCGATGGGCTCAGGACCGCGACCCAAACTCCGTCATTGCGAGCGCAGCGAAGCAATCCAGGAATCTATCCGCGGATACATGTCTGGAGCGCCGTTTCAGGCGGCGCGCTGGTTGTGTCGCGACGAGAGATCCGGGCACAGCACGAGCTTGCCCTCGAGGCCACCAGTCTCGAGGCGACGGTGAGCATCGGCGACCTCGTCGAAGGAGATCCGCTCGGCGATGCGCGGCCGGATGGCACCAGTTGCCAAAAGCCCGAACAGCCGCTCCAAGTCCTCCTTGAACCAGGTGGGATGTCGCGCCCGCATGGCATTTACCGAGTAAAACCGGGCCCGCTTGCCGCCGGGCAACAATCTCCACAGGTAAAGGCGCGCGATCTCCATCACGATAGGGAGCATGCGACGCTGCGCTTGCACGCTCGCCGAGAAACCGATGGCACAGAGCAGGCCGCCTGGCTTGAGCGCCGCGTATGAGCGGCGATAGCCGTCTTCGCCAACGCCGTCGACGATGACGTCGAACCCGCCCGGCAGGACCCGCGTGAAGTCCCCATGCTTGTAGTCGATCGGCGTTGCCCCTAGCTCTCGGACGAGCGCCATGTGCTCGCCGCGCGCGGTGCCCCACAGCTCGATGCCGGCCAGTCTCCCGAGCACGAGCAGCGCCTGGCCGACCGCGCCGGCGGCGCCGTGCACGAGCACGCGCTGGCCTCGCTGGACCCGGGCCGCGCGGTGCAGAAGCTGGTACGCGGTCGTCCAGCTCAAGATCAACGTGGCCGCCTCCGCCGCGTCTACGCCCTCCGGCACGCGGGCCACGTCGTTCGCCCGAAGCGTGCGGTAGTCAGCGTTTGACCCGACCACCGTCATGTCGGCCACGCGGTCGCCAATCTGAAAGTCATGCACGCCTTCACCGAGCTGATCGATTGCCCCGACCACGTCGTAGCCCATTACGAACGGCGGCCGGAGGCCCATCGTTTGCGGGTATAGATGGCGCCTGATCAACACCTCGGTGTAGTTGAGGCTCGACGCAAGTACACGGACCCGCAGCTCGCCCCGGCTGGCGGTCGGCAAGGGAGCGACGACCACCTCCAGCCTCTCGGGATCACCGAAGAGGCTGACTTGAACAACTCGATTGCGCGGCTCCATCATCGGCGATCTCCTTGCAATGTCGTGATCCAGCGCAAGGACGGGCACTCTTTTGCAGCTATTTTGCATCGCCACGTCGGCAAGCATTGAGGATATGGCCGGCCTGGAGTTCTACCTTGATTTGGCTCAAAGTATGCGATGCGCAATTTGATCGCTACCGGGGCATAGCGGACTTTCGCGAGCCGCCAGCGCGGCCGATTTATGGGTTCAAGGCCTTATCCGACGGTAGCCGCGAGAAGCGGAAATTGCAGTGGCTCGCGCCGCCCGCCAATGTTTGTGTGCGCTCCAGGCGGATGCCGCGCGCTGCGTAGGCGACGAAATCGAGGCCGCAGATGTTCGGCAGGATGTCCTTGTCGCCATGGCGCGCTGCGAGCTTGCAGAAGCCGCAAGCCTTGTAGTTGATGCCGAATTCGAAGCTGTCTTGCGGACCCGGCTCGACGAAATCGTAGACGAAGTCTTCCGGAAACTCTTCCTGATGCGCTTTTGTAACGCTCCTTGCCGCCTGCTCGCGCAGCAAGGCCTGGTTCTCCGGCGACATGAATTGTCGCCCCGAGGCGAGACGCTCCGCTTCGGGCGCATTCAGCAATTGCGCCTCGTATGTCTCTCGCTCGATCTCGCCAATCACAGGCACCGGCACGCCGTGTCGTCGCAGCACCCGGCTGATGGCCATGAACCCCATCAGGCGCATGAAGAAATCGCTCATGCGGCTTGCCGCGCCGCCGACATAGGGCATCTGGGTGAGGACAATCTCGAATTCGTCCATCACCTCCCGCCTGATCCCGTTGATGTCGGTGAGATGCGTGCGCTCGCGCAGCATCGCTTCGGCAAGGTCGAGCCGCTCGCGCACGGCGGCCTCCATTGCGCTCCGATGCGTCTGGTAGAAGGGATGGATGTTCTCAGCCATTGGACACCTGAGGGCTCATTGCAGGGTTGGCGAAGCCGGTTTCATTCCGCGGCGATCGCCTCGATCTCCAGCAGCCATTTGCTGTCGACGGTCTCGACGACCACGACCGTCAGCGCCGGCCGATGTTCGCCGAGCACCTTGCTGCGAATGGAGCGGTTGGTCACGACTTGAGTCCGGTCAGTCAGGAACGTGGTGACCTTGACCAGATGCTCGACGCCAAGACCCGCGGCGGCAAGCACCGCGATCACGTTGCGCCAGGCCTGCGCGCATTGCGCTTCGAAACCTTCGGGCACGGTCCCGTCGGTTTTCTCGGGCACCTGACCACTGATGAACAACAGGCGGCGATGCTGCGTCAATTCAAGTCCCATGCTGTAACCGCCGGCGGGAGGATGGACCGTTGCGGGATTGTGGTTGACGATGTGAGCCATGTCAGCTTGCCTCCTGTTCGACGAATTCGAGCGCCAGACCATGCGCGGTGGCGGGTGGCACCAACAGCACGGCACCGGTCATCGCAAAGCCGACGCCGTTGTGTTCCAGCGTTCGCCTTGTCGCATCCAGATCAGCGACCGCCAGACGCGCCGCGCAAAAGCGCGGCGAAGCGCTGTTCGCGAGGCCCGGTAACCGGCGCGTCAGCTCGGACGGGCCGAGCAAGGTGATCTGATTGCCGCGCCCACCAATCGTCAGCCGCCCGGGCACAAGCTCGGCCGTGCCTTCCGTGAGGCGCTCGAGGAAATCGCGGTGCGCCGCCGGCTCCGCCGCCGACATCACCACCTCCACCACGCGGAGGGCGCCGTTGGGATGACACTGATACTGCGCCTTCCAGAACAGTTCCGGCGGGTGACGCTGCTGGCAGGTGAAGAACGCGAGCCCGGGCATGGCGGGATCGGTGGCAAAGGCCAGCGAAAACGCGACGCGCGCCGTGCCTCCGCCCGGGAGCACCGCGTCACGGCCGAAATCGAACGGCGCATAATCGCCGATGCGGTCGGCCCTGAAACGCACGGCATCGGCATGGGCGTCTGTGCTGTGCAAGACCAGCATCGACATTCCCTCGGCGGTCGCAAGAAAATCGCGGTTGTGGGCCGCGAAGCTGAAATGGCCCGGCGTGGCTGGCGGCACCAACGCATTGTCGGTGACGGCCAGCAACTCCAGAAAATTGTCGGCGAACTGCGCCAGGCGGTTACTGGTTCCGAACGGATGCACACCGGTCGGCGTGAGGTTGAAGCCGAGCCGCTGCCAATCCAGCGCAGCCTGCTCCAGATCGTGGACGCAAATGACGAGATGATCGATTCGGCGCGGCATGGGAGTTCTCCGGATTGCGGGCCGACCGTATCCGGCGACATCACTGCTTCGCAAAGCATTGTTGCTGCGGTTCAGCGCAAGAAAATCTATTGCAAGGCCAAGGCCCATCGGTGTCAAACTGCGGTGCGATGACCTACGCCCTTCCCCCGCTCAACGCGCTCCGCGCTTTTGAGGCCGCCGCCCGGCATCTCAGCTTCAAGCTGGCCGCGCACGAGCTGCACGTGACACCTGCCGCCGTGGGACAGCAGGTGAAGGCACTGGAGGCACGCCTCGGCGTGCAGCTATTCGAGCGGCTGCATAAGCAGCTCATTCTCACCGCGGCCGGTCAGGCCTATCTGCCCGGGGTCTCCGAAGGTTTTCGTCACATTGCGGAGGCGACCTCGCAATTGAAGCCGGCGGGCGCGGTGCTGCTGCAGTTGGGGGTCCATGGCAGCTTCGACCTGCGCCGGCTCGAATTGGCGGAGTTTCGCAGCGCGCATGCGGAGATCGGCTTGCGGGTGCTGCAGCCGGCCGGCCTGCACGAATTGGTCGAGGGCAAGGTCGACCTGCTGATCGCCCGCGGTCTCGGCCGCTATCCGGGCTATCGCTGCGACCGGGTCAATGAGGGATCAGGCCTCGGTGATTGGCTGATCGCGCCTGAAGGCACCGCCGATTGCCCCGAGATCGTCAGCTTCCGCGACTGGCTGCGCGCCCTGCCAGCCGAGAACCCGCTCGCAAACCGCCGCCCGCGTCTGGTCGGCATCAGCGGAAGCTAAGGCGACCGTGAGGCATGGCTTGAGCCCTCGCCGCCAGGACGTTTGAGACGTCGGGCAAAACACCGGCACAAGTCCATCATGGCGCTGGTCCCGTAGAGACCACCGAGCTCACGGCAGCGGTTCGACCTTCGCCGCCATATCGGGAACCCGCGTGATCTTATACATGGCGTTGCTGCATCTAAGAACCCAAACGTCGCGATCAGGTCGAGACGCCTTCGTGTTCTTCTTTGCGCCGAGTGGCTTTTCGCAAGTGAAGCCTTGCGTGCGTATCTGGGCCGCAAGCATTCCCTGAACGGTTTCGGCCGGAATCTGCTGCGCCCGCACTTGCGGAGCAAATAGAATAAAAACGAAGGCAAGTAGTAATGATCCAGATGCTCTGTGCATGATTTCAACCCTTGAAGCAGCCGCCCCGCAAGTTCGAACATCGCACTATAGCAGAAACACCGGTGTTGTCCGCGCCGGGCCTTCCGCGCCGTAGCGCGCTAGCTGCACTCATTGTCAGGACAACGAGCGCGGATTGGTGGCAATTTGCCCGAAAGCAGACCTATTGTGCTCAGTTCAAGCTTTGTCGTTCATGACCCAAGGCGGACCTGACGCGCTCCCGGTGCGGTGTGTTAAAATAGCAGGGAACGGATCGTGTCTATGCCAAGAACTGCTGCTGTCATCGGCACCGCCATCTTCTTCGTGTTCGCGCCCTGCGTGGTGGCTGGGGTGGTCCCGTGGTGGATTTCACGCTGGGAGTTCAGGTTGCCGTTTCTCGGCGTCGAGCTCACGCGCTTCGTCGGCGCCGCGCTAATTCTTGCCGGCTTAGCCGGGCTCGTGGATTCATTCGCGCGTTTCGCACTGCAGGGGCTCGGCACGCCGGCGCCGATCGCCCCGACCCAACATCTCGTCGTTACCGGCCTCTATCGCTATGTGCGCAATCCAATCTATGTGGCGGTCGCCGCCGTCATTTTCGGCCAGGCGCTCCTGTTCGGCGATTGGGGGCTGTTCGCCTACGGCGCAGTCGTCTGGCTCGCCTTCCACCTTTTTGTCGTGGGCTACGAAGAGCCGACTCTAAAAAGGTCATTCGGCGCGGAATACGAAGCGTTCTGCATCAATGTGGCGCGTTGGATCCCGCGCCTAACTGCGTGGCGAGGCGGTCGGTAGCTGCCGTAGCGCATGACCTCGGCGCTGATTTTTGATGAGCTTCTCGAAGGCTCCTCAACAAAGCTTGTCTGCAATTGGGCCCATCAGCGAAGTGGCGGCACGCCTCATTGAGGTCCGATCAATAGGGCATAGCGGACTGAATTTGCTCAGGTTGAGTTTTTCGTAGTTTGACCCAGAGCGGTCATCAGCCGCCGTATTCGGGCGAAGTTGATATAGATCAACCTTGATGATGTGCATAGTCGATACCGCAAAATGTTGCTTGCAGTCTCTTCGGTAGGAATGAGCCGCAAAGGATAGTCAGTCGTTCAATCATTGACACATAAGGAGACGCGCAAATGAGGAAGCTTGCTTCGGTAGGACTGATCGCCGCGGCCATGTTCGCTAATCCGGCCATGGCCGCGTGGTACGACCAAAACGGCGCAGCCGTCCATCCGTCCCGCGTCGTTCACTGCATCCGGGCTCCAGACGTTGGCAGTTTTGCCGGAGGGCCGTTCAATAAGCCTCCCTGCGAACCGGCAAGCTGGCGTAGGTCGGCGTGGCGCGACAAAAGCGGTGCAGTCGTCCCTACCTCCAACGTCGTTCACTGTGTCCGGGCTCCAGACGTCGGCAGTTATGCCGGAGGTCCGTTTAATAAGCCTCCCTGCGAACCGGCAACCTGGCGCTGAGGCGAGCGGCAAGATGCCGCCAACGTTCCCTGCGAAGCGAACGTTGAATGTCGGGACGGTTCGTTGACGCTGCGCGCTGGTGCCAAAATCACCGGGCGTAGACAAGTAGACAAAGAGAGCAACTGGCTGCCTGCGAGTGGCCAGTTCTCGCTTTACATCCGCGTCTACTGGGCGGGAGCAACATCCTCGATGGTCAGTGGAGACCGCCGTTTGTCCGAATACAATCGAGCAGTTAACTACGGCGTCCGCGACGCGGTTCCGAGATGCGAACGGACGATATATCGAACATCGGTTGTTGGCCCTTAACGGACCTATGGACGCTGTCGTGGATTTGTCTGCTGCTGACCCAGCTGAGACATCGGCGCGGGGCTTCTGTCCCGCGTTTTGTGTTTAGGACCACGGCGGCTCTTCGCTCTTCCCGACCGCCTCGTGGCGGGTCGTGACACCCGCCGAGCGCAAGCCGGTCAGCAATACGGTTCTCACAGAGGCCGGATCGAATCCAATATCCTTGGCGTTTGGTGGATGTGCTTCGCTGCCCTTCAACCGGAGCGCCAAGTGCAATTGCTCGCAAAGGTGCTGAACGACGAGATTGACCTGATCGTCAGTCATGATCTGCCTTTCTTGCTACATTTTGCTACCGAACCATGTAGCACACATGAAAATAGGGCGGTACGCGATTGGACCGCACCAAGGATCAACCCCACGCGATGGCTCTTGGGCGGGCCCCAAAATCGTCCGCCTGTCAGGGCAGACCGGACGTGACTAGCGGGCCGCTGGAGCGACGCTTTTGACCGCGACGGACGCGCCTTCCATCCCTAGAGATGCCCGCCCTCGGTCGAAGCCAATTGCGTCTGCCCAGCAATCTCGTCAGCCCGCCAGCACCTCACCTCATGTCCATCGGCGCGCGTTTCCAGCACCGGACCGGGCTCGTGGCGACACACGGCCTCCGTGTACCGGCAACGCGGGCTGAAGGCGCATCCGTTTGGCGGATTGAGCGGATTGGGGAGATCGCCGCCTGTCGTTGCTAGCGGTGCATGACGCAGCGGATCGGGAATGGCGGCGATCAGGGCTTGCGTATAGGGGTGCGCCGGGCGCTCAAAAATTTCGCGCCAGTGGCCGTTCTCTACGATGCGGCCGAGATACATGACGGCGACGCGGTCGCTCATGTGCTCGACGACGCCGAGGTCGTGGCTGATCATGATGTAGGAAAGACCGAGCGTGTCCTTCAATTCCAGCAGCAGGTTGATGATCTGGGCGCGGATCGAGACGTCGAGCGCCGATACCGGCTCGTCGCAGATGACGATCCTGGGATTGAGGATCAGGGCGCGCGCAATCCCGATGCGCTGGCGCTGGCCGCCGGAGAATTCATGCGGATAGCGGTCGGCCTGTTCCGGCCGCAGGCCGACATGCCGCAGCATCGTCGCAACGCGGTCCTCGATCTCGCTTTTTGCGGTCACACCATGCACACGCAGGGGATCTTCCAGCGTGCGGCGCACGGTCTGGCGTGGGTTGAGCGAGGCGTAGGGATCCTGAAAGACGATCTGCACGGTGCGGGCAAGCGACTTTCGGTCGCCGGATTGCCTGTTCGTCACCACCTGCCCGTCCAGCACGATGCGGCCGCGCGTCGGCGTCAACAGACCCAGGATCGACAATGCGACCGTCGACTTGCCCGAGCCGGACTCGCCGACAAGGCCGAGGCATTCGCCTCGTCTCAGCCTGAGATCGACGCCGTCGACGGCACGGAGCACCCGCCGGCCGCGGCCCAGCAGGCCGTCCCCCATCGGAAAATGAACCGCGAGATCCTCGACGCTGAGAATGAGGTCGTCGTCCGGCCTCGCCTCCCCCTGCATGGCTTGCGGCTCATGCATGGTGGTAACACCGGACGAAACCGCCGGCCTCCAGCAAATCCGTCTGCGGCGCAACCGTGCGGCAGATCTCGGTGGCCTGCGTACAGCGCGGATTGAACCGGCAGCCATCCGGGAAATTCGTGATGGCTGGAACCACGCCCGCGATCTCCTTGAGCCTGGTGCGGCCAAGCGCGGCCCGACTGCCCAGCCGCGGCAGCGAGGCGACCAGGCCCTGCGTATAGGGATGCGAAGGCGCCCGGAAAATATCGGCGGAGCCGCGCTCCTCGACGATGCGGCCGGCATACATGACGGCGACACGGCGGCAGACATTGGCGACGAGGCCGAGATCGTGGCTGATCATCAGGATCGCCGTCCCCCTCTCGGCGCACAGATTGCGCATCAGCTCGATGATTTCGGCCTGCACGGTCACGTCGAGCGCGGTGGTCGGTTCGTCGGCGATTAGGAGGTCCGGACCGCATGCGAGGGCGATGGCGATCATGACGCGCTGACGCATGCCGCCGGACAGCTGGTGCGGGTAATCGTTGACGCGCCGCTCCGGTGCGGGGACGCGGACGCTCGCCAGCGCCTCGACCGCGAGCTGGTTGGCTTCCCGCCAGCTCTTGCCCTTGTGCAGCACGAACATCTCGGCGATCTGCCGGCCCACCGGCGAGACCGGGTTCAGCGCCGTCATCGGCTCTTGGAAGATCATGGCGATGCGATTGCCGCGCAGCTCCCGCTGCCTGGCCGCGGAAAGGTGCTGGATCTCCCGTCCCTCAAACCGGATGACGCCGCCGCCGATCGACAACGGTTGCCGCAACAGGCCGATCAAGGCGAGCGCCGTGATGCTCTTGCCGCAGCCGGATTCGCCGACAAGGCCGAACGTCTCGCCTCGATCGATGCGAAATGAAATGCCCTCGGCCGCCGCAACGCGCCTCGATCCATCGTCGAGATCGATGCGCAGATCCTCGACTTCGATCAGCGGCGCGCCGGTCATGTCCGCCGGCTCCGCGATTGTGGATCGAGAATGTCGCGCAGGCCGTCGCCGAGCAGGTTCAGGCCGAGCACCGTCAGGAAGATGGCAAGGCCCGGAAACACCGAGAGCCACGGCGCCGTCGTGATCTGCTCGCGCGCATCCGACAACATGCTGCCCCAGCTTGGAAAGGGCGGGCGGACGCCGAGGCCGAGGAACGACAAGGCAGCTTCGGACAGGACCGCGCTACCCATGCCGAGCGTGCCGATGACGACGATCGGCCCTAGCATGTTCGGCAGCAGCTGCGTGACCATGATCCGCAGATCGCCGTAGCCGAGCACGGTCGCCGCCTGCACATAGCCCTGGCTCCTCAGCGACAGCGCCGAGGCCCGTGCGATCCGGCAGGTAAAGGACCAGTTGGTCAGGCCGAGCGCGATCAGCAGGCTCGTGAGGCCGGGGCCAAGCACCGCCATGATGGCGAGCGCGAAGATCAGCGAGGGGATCGCGAGCATCAGATTGGTCAGGCCGTTGACGAAATCATCCCACCAGCCGCCCCAATAGCCCGCGCTCAAGCCCAACGCGACGCCGATGACGCTGTTGATGAGCTGCGAGACGATGCCGACGGTCAGCGAGACGCGGGCGCCGTAGACGACGCGGGAATAGATGTCGCGGCCCTGGTCGTCGGTGCCGAACCACCAGGTCCAGCTCGGAGGCTCCTCCGCGTTCATGAGGTTGGCGTCCATGACGGGATCGGTGTGCGCCAGCCAGGGCGCGAGCAGGCCGACCAGGATCGCAAGCGCGAACAGCGCGCCACCGATGATGAGATTGGCGCGGAGCTTCATGCGTATCTGATCCTGGGATCGATCACGCCGTAGAGCACGTCGATCAGCAGATTGATCGCGAGAAAGGCCAGCACCACCACGAGAATGGAGCCCTGAACGGCCGGAATGTCGCGCTGGAGCACACTGTCGACGAGCAGCGAACCGATGCCCGGCCAGGAGAATAGTTTCTCGACCACGACCGCCTGCCCCATCAACCCGCCGAACTGAAGGCCGACGGTGGTGAGAATGATGACGAGCGCGTTGCGCATCACGTGCCACTTCACGACACGCGTCTCGCTCATGCCCTTCGAGCGCGCGGTGCGGACGAAATCAGCGGTCATGATCTCGAGGACCGCGGCGCGCGTCGTGCGGGCAAACAGCGCCATCGGCGAGACGCCGAGCGTCACCGCCGGCAGAAGCAGATATTTCAGCCCTCCATCGCCATAGCCAAAGCTCGGCAGCCAGCCGAGCTTCAACGCAAACAGATACATCAGCACCAATCCGAGCCAGAATTTGGCAATGGAAAGGCCCGACACCGCCAGCACCATGGCGAGCGTATCGACGATGCCCCCGGGTTTCAGCGCTGCGATGAAACCAAGGGGAACACCGATCAAAATCGCAAACGTCATGGCCGTGAAGATGAGCTGCAGCGTCGGCCAGGCCCGTTTGGCGATCATGGTCGTGACAGGCTCGCGGGTCCGGAACGAGGTGCCGAAGTCACCGGTCGCGAGCTTGGCGATGTAGGCGCCGAAACGCCAATAGAGGGGATCGTCGAGGCCGAGCTGCTTCTTCATGCGCAGCTCGACCTGGGGATCGCCGTCGTCGCTCATGCTCGAGACAATGCTGCCGGGAACGACGCTGAACAGCACGAAGACCAGCAGCACGACAGCGAGCACGGTCGGAATGGTTTGCAGAAGACGGCGGAGCAGGAACGAGAGCATCCAGGCTTTTCCTCTCTCCCCCCACCGCCCGTCGCGATGGAGGGAGCGCGAGAGCGTGTGTCACTTCGCGGGCGAGGTCTCGTCGACCCAGAGGTCTTCGACGTTCTGATGGGTCAGCTCGGTCGCATTGAGCTGAACGCCCTTGAGCCACGGCTGCACCGCCATGACCGCCTTGTTGTAGTTGAAGAACCAGACCGGCGCTTCCTCATAGAGCAGCGCATTGGCCTTTTGCAGCAGCTCGGTGCGCTTTGCGGGATCGTCGGCCTGCCCTGCCGCATCGATCAGCTTGTCGAAATCGGCATTCTTGTAGTTCATGTAGTTGCAGGCCGGCTGCGGCGTCGAGGAGTGGAAGCATTTGAGCGCGGCCTGCGGATCCGGGCCGGTCGCCTGGGAATAGATGAAGGCCTGGTAGTCGCCGCTGCGCACCACCTCGGCCAGCACCGCGGTCTCGACCTGCTTGACCTTCGCCTTGATGCCGACCTTGTCCAGCATCGGGATCACGGCCGAGACGATGGGCAGGCCCCAGCTTTCATTCTGGCTGGTGGTCCATTCGAATTCGAAGCCCTGGGGATAGCCGGCCTCCGCGAGCAGCTGCTTGGCCTTGGCGGGATCGTAGGGGTAAGGCTTCATCGCCTTGTCGTAGGCTGGAGATGTCAACGGCAGCCAGCTGGTGGCGCGATAGGCTTTGCCCTTGACCAGCTTGTTGATGATCAGGTCGGTATCGATCGCGTAATTGATCGCCTGCCGGACGCGCTTGTCGGTGAACGGCTTGAACGAGGGATTCATGCCCATATAGCGCGTGAAGACCTCGGCGACTTCGACGATGGTACCCTTGAGGTCGGCGTCGGACTGATAAGCGACGTATTGCGCAGGTCCCAGCACCGAGGTGTCGATCTCCTTGTTGCGGAAGGCGACATCGCGCGCCGCGGCCTCACCCATGATCGACACGATGACTTTGTCAGCGTAGGGCTTGCCGGGCTTGTAGAACCGGTCCCACCGCTCCAGAACGATGCGCGATCCCGGCACGTGCTCGACGAATTTGAACGGCCCGAGACCGATCGGCTTCTGGATGAAGCTCTCCTTGGCGGCCTCGTCGGCGGGATAGATCGAGGTCAGCGCGGTGAAGAAATAGAAGCCCGGATCGACTTTCTCGGTCAGCTTCATCTCGAGGGTGAAGTCGTCGATCTTCTTCAGGCCGGAGATCTCCTTGGCCTGGCCCTTCTCGACCGCGGCCGCGCCCTCGATCACGCGGACAAAGCGCGCGCCGGGATAGGCCTTGGTGCCGTCCATGATGCGGTTGTAGGACCAGATGACGTCGTCAGCGGTCATCTTGCGGCCGTTGTGGAAATAGGCGTCGTCGCGCAGCTTGAAGGTGTGAACGAGACCGCCGCCCGAGACCACGTCCTCCTTGGCGAGCTCCAGAACCGGCTTGCCCTCCGCGGAATTCCAGATGTAGAGCGACCGGTGCAGCGCCTTGGCGTAGATCTCGTCCTGGGCGCGCTGTGTCGTGTGAATGTCGAGGCTCGTGAAACTCGAACCGTAGGGCGCCGTCATGCGGATGGTTCCGCCCTTGCGCGGCGCCTGGGCCTCCGCCGAGGTGGCGAGCGCCAGCCCCAAACCAGCGACGATCGCGATCATCCTGAACATCATGTGTCCCCCAACAACGCAGGTATTTCGATCAGGGATTTGATCATTCGTAGCCCGTCGAACGCAAGCTTCGTTTTGATGGCGACGGGTTCCGGAACGCGGCGCTCGCGAGACCCTCGGAGGCCAGGTTGCGTCCCAAGCGGTGCAAGCCGCCGATTGACGCGGTGCGTCATCGAGCGACCGGGACCAGTGAACATTTTTCGTGATCAACGCGACCAAGCTCAGGATCGTTATCTGAGCCCCAGGGATTGCGGAAAAAATGAATCGCCGAACGCTAGGTATCTTGCTCGCGGGCGGACTGCTCGCCGCCACGGTTGTGCTGGCAAGCCCGGTCGCGGCCAGCCTCGGCCGGTACAGCGAGGCGGACAGCATCCGGTTCAGCTGGAGTCGCACCACCGGCGTGAACGACTATCTTGACGAGACGTGGTGGGCGGTCCGGGGCCATGACACTCCAGATAATTTCGTCGAACGACTGCTGAGCATCCCCGTCAGAGCGGTCGCACGGGGCGCAGGTGCGGGTTTCGAAGCCAGGGTTTCCCAGGGCACCGGTCTGCCACTGCCCGAAAGCTGGAGCATCGCTACGGCGAAGAATTCGCCGTTCATCGCGTCAGTCTACGCCGAGACCCCGCGCGATCTCACGGCTGTGCTCGGCTTCTATCGCGCCGAGCTCGGCAAGCGTGGCTGGATCGAGACGGTGGTCGAACCGGACCGGGCCGTGATCACCTTCACGACGGCCCGTGGACCGGTCCTGGTCCGGCTTTCCCGTCAGGACGACAGGACAATCGCCGAACTTTCGCTGCGCAAGCCGGGTATCGCGAATGCCGGCCTCCTGCCGAGGCCGAGGCAGGCAAAGTTGATGCTCGGCAACAAGTCGGACGAGGGGGCGGTCATCACCGTCGCCGACCAGACCATCAAGCTGGCGGCGCACGCCGGCGAGAAACTGGCGCACTCCGACTCCGCCGCAGCCGAAATACCTGACGGCCAAAAGATCGATCTGCCACCCGGCAAGTACAAGGTCACCCTCAAGATCGAGGGCGGCACGGTCCAGATCCGGGAGGTCGAGGTCGCGGCCAACGAGACCTGGGGTCTGCTGGCCGGCACGGACGGCGTCCTGCTGCCGATGCGGTTTATTGAAGCGCATCCGCCCCTAGCCGTTCGCAAACCCCGGCATCCAGTCCCGCAGTTTTCGCGCGGCGCCTGTGATGTCAGCGATCGTCCGAAATGCTCCCGTCTCCACCATCATCGCCCTCGCCAGCCGCGCGGCGCGGGCTTCGCTGATCGCGCGCTTCTTCGGGTCCTCGATCAGCTCGAAATCGATGTTGTGGGCGAGGCCGAAGATACGGCGGAGGGTTTTGGCGGCGGCGAAGCCGACGGTGTCAGTGAATAGCCGCTGCATGTAAGCCTGCCGCTCGGCTTCCAGGCATGCGGCGCCCTTCTCGCCGGCGAAGAGCGAGGCCGGATAGGCGTCGCCGGTGGCGCCAGCGCGCCAGAGATCGAGGAACTTGCGGGCGAACTCGTTCCAGACCTTCTCGACCGTCTCCAGCACCCAGCTTTCGAACGCCTGCCGTTCACCCGGCGTACGCTCATGGCCGGCGGAGGCAAAATAGGCCATCAGGAGGTTCGCGAGCACGGCGCCGACGTCGAATCCCATCGGGCCGTAGAATGCGAATTCGGGATCGATCACGCGCGTCTGGCTCTCCGTCACCATGATCGAGCCGGTGTGGAGATCGCCGTGGAGCAGTGCCTCGGGGCTTGCCATGAACTTCAGCTTCAGCCGGGAGATCGCGACATGCAGCTCCATGTCATCGCGCAGCTCTGCGGCCAGTCCGTCGAGATAAGGCGCGGTCCAGCGGTTCTGCTCGGCAATGCGGTAGGGATCGGTGAAGATCAGGTCCTCGGTGATCTTGCAGAGCGCGTGGTTGCCGGCAAAGGCGGCGATGCCCTGCTTCTTCTCGGCCGCCGACAGCGCGAGGTCGGAGGTGAAGAACAGGGTGCGCGCCATGAAGGTGGTGATGTCGTCCACGAAACCGGGATATTGCGTTGCGGCGACCATCCCCTTGCGCATAATGATGTGGGGCTCGAGCAGCTCCATCACCGTCAGCGCCAGTGTCTCGTTGTGGTGCAGCAGGGCCGGCACGAGGCCGGGCGCGAGTTCGGCCTGCTTCGACAAAGCGAGATATTCGTAATGGGCCCGCGACAGCGGCAGCGGCCAGCTCTCGCCGACGAGGCGGACATAGGGCAGCGCCTGCTTCACGGCGACGCCGCCGCGCGCGCCCTTGACGATGAAGACGAGATTGAGATTGCCGTCGCCGACCTCGGTGATGCCCCAGGCGGCTGGATCGGCCCCGAGCAGTGCCTTCAGGTCGGATATGCCCGCGAGATAGTCCCGCAAGGCCGCCTCATGCAGAATCCGGTAGTCCCCCGCGTCGGCCATGACGATCCCACCCCATGGTATTTGAGCATGATCTTATCGGAAACCGCTTCGCACTTTTCCGGATCATGCTCTTGGCATGGCCGGATCGTTACTCCCGCTCCAGGAAGCTCGAGCCGATCTCGGCCTTTCTTTTGATGGGATCGTAATCACAATAAACGCTGTCCGCCACCAGCGTGTAGCTGGCGCTGACGGTGTATTTGTCCAGCTTGACCGAGTTCAGGCCGATCACCGAGGTGCTCTTGCCCCCGTTCCACTTGAACGGCGTCGAGCTCTTGGCCTGCTCGCAGGCCATCACGGCTTCGTTGAAGACAGAGCCCTCGACGAACGCCTTCAGCGTTCGGACCTGCACGGCCATCTTCCACTCGAAATAGCCGATGGCGCCAAGGCCGGCGACGATCAGCACCAGAAGCGCGATGACGATCCGCTGAAAAGTCATTCGTTTCCCCCAATAAAACAAGCACAAAATTCCAAGCAAGACAAAGCACGCGCACGCCTCGTCCTTCGAGACGACCGCTTCGCGGTCTCCTCAGGATGAGGCTAACGGATATTGGTGCCCGTTGAAACTGCTGCCCCGCACCCCGTCCTCATCCTGAGGAGCCCGCCAAAGGCGGGCGTCTCGAAGGATGCGCCGCAGGGAAACGGCTCACGAACGCGATAGCCTCCGCTCCAGCGAGCGACAGCTCTAGAACGGCATTCCCATCAATCTGGACAAGCGCTCGATCGAAAGATAGCCGGCATGATAGGCCGCTATGCCGATCCCGTAGATGATCGCCGAGATGATCGTGGTCCAGATCAGCTTGCCTCTCATCCGCGTCAGGACCGGTGCGCCGGGGTCGGTGCCGGGCGCGCCGACGCCGTCCTCGTGCTGGCTGCGCACGCCGAACGGCAGCGTCAGAAACAGCGCGATCCACCAGATGACGAAGTAGATCGCAAGCGCGGTCGATATCTGGATGGCCATGATCCGGCGCCCTACGCCTGCTCGATTTCGACCAGCGCCCCGGAAAAATCCTTCGGGTGCAGGAACAGCACCGGCTTGCCGTGGGCGCCGATCTTCGGCACGCCGTCGCCGAGCACCCGCGCGCCCTCCTTAACCAGCGTGTCGCGCGAGGCGATGATGTCGACGACCTCGTAGCAGATGTGATGGATGCCGCCGTCGGCATTGCGCTCGAGGAACTTCGCGATCGGCGAGGCCTCGCCGAGCGGCTCGATGAACTCGATCTTGGTATTGGGCAGCGTCGCGAACACGGTGGTGACGCCATGCTCGGGCAGCGCGACCGCCTCCGAGATCTGCGCCCCGAACGCCGCGCCATAGATCTTGGCGGACTTGACGGCGTCCTTGGTCGCGATCGCGACGTGGTTGAGGCGACCCAGCATGTTTCTTCTCCCTCAGCGCATGATCCGAAGACCATGCTCAACTACACCGTCAGGACGTGTACCAGACAGGGGGGCTTTTTGCCCCAATGTTCGTTGATGACGGCCCGGACAGCGCGTCGCACCGACTCAGCCAGGGCATCCGCATCGCGGCGGCGGGCCTTCGGCAGGCCCTCGATGGTGGAGACCACGGCATCGAAGACGAGGTCGTCGAAGGGCTCGCCGTCCCGGTTCTTCTCGGGAATGCCGACGAGATCGACCTCGGGATCGTCGGCAAGCTCGCCCTGCTCCGTCATCGCGACCGCGACGAAGGCGCAGCCGGAGAAAGCCATGCGGCGACGCTCGACCACGGCGCGGGACTTGGAGTCCTCCAAGATCGTGCCGTCCTTGTAGATCCGGCCGGAGGGCACCTCGCCGATGATGCCGGGATCACCCGGGCCGAGCTTGATCAGGTCGCCGTTGCGAACGACCAGGACGCGCGGCACGCCGGCGGCGCGCGCGAGCTTGGCATGCTCGTTCAGGTGCAGCGCCTCGCCATGGACGGGGATCAGGAGCTGCGGCTTGGTCCAGGCGATCATGTCGCGCAATTCGTCGCGGCGGGGATGGCCGGAGACGTGGACCAGATGGTCGCGGTCGGTAAGGACCTCGACGCCCTGCAGCACCAGATTGTTGATGATCGAGCCGACGGCCTTCTCGTTGCCCGGGATGGTGCGCGAGGAGAAGATCACGCTGTCGCCGCGGTTGAGCGTGATCTCGGGATGGTCGTCATTGGCGATGCGCGCCAGTGCCGCGCGCGGCTCGCCCTGGCTGCCGGTGCACAGCGCCAGCACCTTGTCCTGCGGAAGATGGCCGTAGACCTCGGGCGAGCGGAAGTTCTGCACGCCGTCGAGATAACCGGTCTCGCGCGCGACCTGCACCACGCGCTCCATGGCGCGGCCGACCACGACGACCTCGCGATCGGCAGCCCTGGCCGCGGCAGCGACGGCCTTGATGCGCGCGACGTTGGAGGCGAAGGTCGTCACCGCGACGCGGCCCTTGGCGGCCTTGACCAGATCGATGATGGTTCGCGCGACCTCGGCTTCCGAGGGCGAGCGGCCGTCACGCACGGCGTTGGTGGAATCGCCGATCAGGGCGAGCACGCCCTCCTCGCCGAGTTCGCGCAGCCGCTTCTCGTCGGTCGGGCTGCCGAGCGTCGGGGTCGGGTCGATCTTCCAGTCGCCGGTGTGCAGCACCGTGCCGGCGTCAGTGTGGATCGCCAGCGCGTGCGCTTCCGGGATCGAATGCGCGACGGGAATGAACTCGACGTTGAACGGGCCGATATCGACGCGACCGCCCGACGGCACCACCGTCACCGGGATTTTCGGCGCATTGCGCTCGGCGGCGCATTTGGCCTCGAACAGCGCCGCGCTGAACTGCGTGGCATAGATCGGGCATTTCAGCTTCGGCCAGAGGTCGATGATGGCGCCGAAATGGTCCTCATGGGCGTGGGTCAGCACGAGACCCATCAGGTTCTTGCGTTCCTTCTCCAGGAAGCTGATGTCGGGCATGATCAGGTCGATGCCCGGCAGATGCTCCTCGTCGCCGAAGGAGACGCCGAGATCGACCGCCAGCCAGGCGCGCTGCTGACGGTTGCCGAGGCCGTAGATCGACAAATTCATGCCGATCTCGCCGACGCCGCCGAGCGGCGCAAATACCAGTTCGTCAGGCTTCGCCATCACGCAGCTCCCACGGAGGCGGCCGAACCGAAGAACACCTCGCCGGCCGCCACCGGGAGGCGTCGGCCGTCAACGGTGCGGACGATCAGGCAGCCGGTGTCGTCGATGGTGTCGAAAATGCCTTCCAGCGTCATCGTTCCCGTGTTGATCGCGACCCGTTCGCCGAGGCCGCAGGCGCGCTCCAGCCAGAGTTTGCGGATCTCCGCAAAGCCGCGGCCATTGTCCCAGATGCCGAGGAACTCGACCCAGGCGTCGGACAGCGCCGAGAACAGCTCTTCCGCGCTGATCTGGACGCCGAGTGCGGCCAGCGACACGGCCGGCGTCGGCGTCCCCTCCGGCGCCGCCACGACGTTGGTGCCGATGCCGACGACGACGGCGAGACGATCGCCGACGGCCTCGGCTTCGAGGCCAATGCCGACCAGCTTCTTGCCGCCCGCGAGGACGTCATTCGGCCATTTCAGGGCGTATCTGGGTCGCTCAGGACCAAGCCGGAGCGCGGCCTCGAGGCTGACCTTCTCCAGCGCAGCCTCTTCCGCAAGCCCCGCCGCAAACCCGATGGTGGCGGCAACCGCAGGCGCAATATCCAGCACCTCGAGGACGCTCGCGGCGAGATTGCCCTTTGGCGCGATCCAGGCGCGCTGGCGCCGGCCACGACCGGCGGTCTGGTCGGAGGTGACGAACCACATCGGGCCGCGTTCGCCGGCCCGCGCGTGCTCGATGGCGTCGGTGTTGGTCGAGCCGGTCCGTTCGAAAGCTGCGAGCTTGTAGCCCGCCGAGAGTGCGCGAGGACCGAGCGCGAACCCCATCCTAAAACAGCGACTTTGCAGCGGCGGAGGCGACGCTCACCACCGGGCCCGCGAACAGCGCGAAGAGGATGTTGAACAGGCCAAAGACAGCCAGCACAGTCTTCACCTCGACGCGCACCGGATCGACCTGACCGGCCGGCTCGTCGAAGTACATCGTCTTGACGATGGTCAGGTAGTAGTAGGCGCCCACGACGCTGGTCAACACGCCGATGACGGCGAGCGTGAACAGGTTCGCCTTGATGGCGGCGACGAAGACGTACCATTTGGCGAAGAAGCCGGCGAGCGGCGGGATTCCGGCGAGTGAAAACAGCAGCATCGCAAACATGAAGGCGAGCAGCGGATTGGTCCGCGACAGACCGGCGAAATCGCTGATCTTCTCGACGGCCTGGCCGTTGCGCTTCATCGCCAGAATGACCGAGAACGAGCCGAGCGTCATCGCGACATAGATCACGATGTACATCAAGACGCCCTGCGCGCCTTCGACCGTGCCGGAGGCGAGGCCGACCAGGGCAAAGCCCATGTGGCCGATCGAGGAATAGGCCATCAGGCGCTTGATGTTGGTCTGGCCGATCGCGGCGAAAGAGCCGAGCGCCATCGAGGCGATCGCCACGAACACCAGGATCTGCTGCCACTGCGAGACGATGCCGGGGAACGCGGTCAGCGTGACGCGGGTGAAGACGGCGAGCGCGGCCACCTTCGGCGCCGAGGCGAAGAAGGCGGTCACCGGCGTCGGCGCGCCCTCGTAGACGTCAGGCGTCCACATGTGGAACGGCACGGCCGAAACCTTGAAGCACAGGCCGGCGAGCAGGAAGACGAGGCCGAACACCAGGCCGATATTCGAGACCGTCGCGGCTGCCGCGATGCCGGTGAAGCTGACCGTGCCGGTGAAGCCGTAGATTAGCGAGGAGCCGTACAGCAGCATGCCCGACGACAGCGCGCCGAGCACGAAGTACTTCAGGCCGGCTTCGGTCGATTTGGCGTTGTCGCGGTTAGAGGCCGCCACGACATAGAGCGCGAGCGACATCAACTCGAGGCCGAGATAGAGCGAGATCAAATCGCCGGCCGAGATCAGCACCATCATGCCGAGCGTCGAGAGCAGCACCAGGATCGCGTATTCGAAGATCCGGCGCGACGGGTCCGACAGGAACTCGGTCGACAGCACCAGCGTCACCGCCGAGCCGATCAGGGCCAGGATCTTCATGAAGCGGGCAAAATCGTCGACGATGAAGCTGCCGCCGAAGGTGACGTGCTTGCCCGCAGGCTGTGCGTAGACGAGCACGCCGACCACGACCAGCAGCAGGACCGAAAGCGTCGTGACGGTCTTGGTGGTCTCCTGCCCGCGATAGGCCCCCAGCATCAAGAGTGCCATGGCGCCGACCGCGAGCACAATCTCGGGCAGCACCGGCGCCAGTTGATAACCTGCAGTCTCAAAGCTCATGGCGATATCCTGACCTGCCCGATCACTGGAGCAGTGCGGCGGCCTTCACGGCCGTCACAGCGGTGTTGTAATTATTGACGAGTTGCTGGACCGAGACGGCCGACATGTCGAGCACCGGCTTCGGATAGACGCCGAACAGGATCGTCAGCGCGATCAGCGGGAACAGCGTCACGCACTCGCGGAAAGTGAGATCCTTCATGCTCGCCAGCGACGGCTTGACCAGCGCCCCGAACACGACCTTGCGGTACAGCCACAGCGCGTAGCAGGCCGACAGGATCACGCCGAAGGTCGCGAAGAACGCGGTCGGGATCGAGACCTTGAAGGTGCCGAGCAGCGTCATGAACTCGCCGACGAAGCCGGAGGTGCCGGGCAGACCGACATTGGCCATGGTGAAGATCATGAAGGTCAGCGCGTAGAGCGGCATCCGGTTGACGAGGCCGCCATAGGCCGCGATCTCGCGGGTGTGCATGCGGTCATAGACGATGCCGACGCAGAGGAACAGCGCGCCGGAGACGATGCCGTGCGAGATCATCTGGAACATGCCGCCGGCGACGCCCTGCATGGTGCCGGCGAAGATGCCCATGGTGACGAAGCCCATATGCGCCACTGACGAGTACGCAATCAGCTTCTTCATGTCCTCCTGCATCAGGGCGACCAGCGAGGTGTAGATGATGGCGATGGCCGAGAGCGTGAAGATCAGCGGCGCGAAGTCGTGCGAGGCCAGGGGGAACATCGGCAGCGAGAAGCGCAGGAAGCCATAGCCGCCCATCTTCAGCAGGATCGCGGCCAGAACCACCGAGCCCGCGGTCGGCGCCTCGACGTGGGCGTCGGGGAGCCAGGTGTGCACCGGCCACATCGGCATCTTCACCGCGAACGACGCGAAGAAGGCGAGCCACGCCCAGGTCTGCAGGGATCGCGGCACGGCGGTGTGCATCAGGGTCGGGATGTCGGTGGTGCCGCCGTTCCAGTACAGCGCCATGATGGCGAGCAGCATCAGCACCGAGCCGAGCAGCGTGTAGAGGAAGAACTTGAACGACGCGTAGACCCGGCGCGGACCGCCCCAGACGCCGATGATCAGGAACATCGGGATCAGGCCGCCCTCGAAGAACAGGTAGAACAGCACGAGATCGAGCGCCGAGAAGGTGCCGATCATCAGCGTTTCCAGGATCAGGAACGCCATCATGTATTCGCGGACGCGGTTGGTGATCGCCTTCCAGCTCGCGATGATGCAGAACGGCATGATGGCGGTGGTCAGGATCACCAGCGGCAGCGAGATGCCGTCGACGCCCATGTGGTAGGTGATGCCGGTGGCGAGCCAGTTCGCCTTCTCGACGAACTGGAAATCGGCGCTCGACGGATCGAAGCGCATCACCAGGATCACCGACACCGCGAAGGTGATCAGCGTGGTCCACAGCGCGATCCAGCGCGCATTGCGCCGGGCCGCCTCGTCATCGCCTCGGCTGAGATAGACGATCAGCGCGCCAACTAGCGGCAGGAACGTCGTGACCGAAAGGATTGGCCAGGTTGTCATTTACTGGCCTCCAAAGCCGAACATGAACCAGGTGATCAGGCCGGCGGCGCCGATCAGCATGGCGAACGCGTAGTGATAGAGATAGCCGGTCTGGATCTTCACCACGTTGCGGGTGACGTCCAGCACGCGGGCCGAGATACCGTCGGGGCCGAGGCCGTCGATGATGAAGCCATCGCCCTTCTTCCAGAGCTGGTAGCCGATCCACTTCGCCGGACGGACGAAGATGAGATCGTAGAGCTCGTCGAAGTACCATTTGTTGAGCAGGAACTGGTACAGCATCGGCTGGGTGTTCGCGAGCTCGACCGGCAGATAGGGCCGGCGGATGTAGAACAGGTACGACACCAGGAAGCCCAGCACCATCATCACCGTCGGCAGGATTGCGATGGTCTCGGGGATGTGGTGCATCTCCTCGATGATGTGCGGGTTCATCTTCACGGACTCGCGGAAGAACTCCTCGACGCCGTGACCGGCGAACAGCTCCTTGAACGGGAAGCCCGCGACGATCGAGCCGACCGCGAGAACGCCGATCGGGATCAGTATCCAGAGCGGAGCCTCATGTGCGGCCTCGTAGTGATGCTCGTCATGGGGCTCGCCGTGGAAGGTCTTGAAGATCAGGCGCCAGGAGTAGAACGAGGTCAGGCCGGCGGCGACGACTGTCATCAGGAAGCCGTACATCGCGAACGGATTATGCGAGGCGTAGGCGGACTCGATGATGGCGTCCTTGGAGAAATAGCCCGCCGTGAGCGGGAAGCCCGTGAGCGCCAGCGTGCCGATCACCATCACCGCATAGGTGTAGGGGATCTTGCGCCAGAGGCCGCCCATGTTGCGGATGTCCTGCTCGTGGTGCATCGCGTAGATCACCGAGCCGGAGCCCAAGAACAGCAGCGCCTTGAAGAAGGCGTGCGTGAACAGGTGGAACATGCCGACCGAATAGGCCCCTGCTCCCATCGCCACGAACATGTAGCCGAGCTGCGAACAGGTCGAGTACGCGACGATGCGCTTGATGTCGTTCTGGACGAGGCCGATCGTCGCGGCGAAGAACGCCGTGGTGGCGCCGAAGAACATCACGACGGCCTGCGCGTTCGGGGCGAGCTCGAACAGCGGCGACAGGCGCGCCACCATGAACACGCCGGCGGTGACCATGGTCGCGGCGTGGATCAGCGCGGAGACCGGGGTCGGGCCTTCCATCGCGTCCGGCAGCCAGGTGTGCAGCAGGAACTGCGCCGACTTGCCCATCGCGCCCATGAACAGCAGCAGGCAGGTCAGGGTCAGCGCATCGGCATGCCAGCCGAGGAAGTCGATGGTCTTGCCGGTCAGGCTCGGCGCCTGGTGGAAGATGGTCTCGAAATCGGTCGAGGCGGTCAGCATGAAGATCGCGAAGATGCCGAGCGCGAAGCCGAAATCGCCAACGCGGTTGACCACGAAGGCCTTGATCGCCGCCGCGTTCGCCGACGGCTTCTGGTACCAGAAGCCGATCAGGAGATAGCTGGCGAGACCCACGCCTTCCCAGCCGAAGAACAGCTGCACGAGGTTGTCGGCCGTCACCAGCATCAGCATGGCGAAGGTGAACAGCGAGAGATAGCCGAAGAAGCGCGGCCGATACGGATCCTCGTCCATGTAGCCGATGGAATAGAGGTGCACGAGCGAGGACACGGTCGTCACCACCACCAGCATCACGGCGGTGAGCGTGTCGACCCGCAGCGTCCAGTAGACCTGGAGGTCGCCCGACATGATCCAGGGCAACAGCGGAATGCGCATGTCGTGGTGCATGAAGCCGACATCGACCAGCGTCATCCAAGACAGCGCCGCCGAGACGAACAGCAGCGCGGTCGTGATCAGCTCGGCGCCCCGCGAGCCCGCGGCCGGCGGCTCGACCGGGCCATGGCCGTGGTCATCGTGAGCGTGATCGTCGTGACCATGGTCGTCATGGGCCGCCGACGCATGCGCGTCGCCGTGGCCATGATCGCCGTGATGCTCGACCGCGTCGCCCGAGGGGTTGCGGGCATGCGCGCCGAACAGCGCGATCAGGCCAGCAAGGATGGCGCCCAGCAGAGGCAGAAAGACAATCGCCTGAACCATGACTGAGCTCAGCCCTTCATCAGATTGACGTCCTCAACCGCGATCGAGCCGCGGTTGCGGAAATAGACCACCAGGATGGCGAGACCGATCGCGGCTTCCGCAGCCGCAACCGTCAGCACCAACAATGCGAAGACCTGGCCGACGATGTCGCCGAGGAAGGTCGAGAATGCCACGAGGTTGATGTTGACCGAGAGCAGGATCAGCTCGATCGACATCAGGATGACGATGATGTTCTTGCGGTTCAGGAAGATGCCGAGGATCCCGAGCGTGAACAGGATCGCGCCGACCGCCAGATAATGTCCGAGCCCGATCGTCATTTCACCCACTCCGCCGCGTCGCTGTCCTGGAGCCCCTGCCCCGACGCCACCTTGCGCATCGCCATCGCCATCTCGGGCGTGCGTGCATTCTGAACGTTGATGTCCTGCCGCTTCACGTTCGCCTTGTGGCGCAGCGTCAGCACGATGGCGCCGATCATGGCGACCAGCAGCACCATGCCCGCGAGCTGGAAGTAGTGGATGTACTTCGTATAGAGCACGAGCCCGAGCGCCTCGGTGTTGCTGACATTGGTCGGGATCGCCGCCGTGATCGTCTTGGAGACGCCGGGGTTGATGACCCAGAAGCCGACGGTGAGCAGCAGTTCGAACAGGAAGATGCCGCCGATCACGAGGCCCACGGGCAGGTACTCGATGAAGCCCTCGCGCAGCTCGAGGAAGTCGACGTCGAGCATCATGATCACGAACAGGAACAGCACCGCAACGGCGCCGACATAGACGACGATCAGGATCATCGCGAGGAATTCGGCGCCCATCAGCACGAACAGGCCGGAGGCGTTGACGAAGGCCAGGATCAGGTACAGCACGGAGTGCACGGGATTGCGCGAGACAATCACCATCACCGCCGAGGCGACGCAGACGCCGGCGAAGAGATAGAAGAACAGCGCGGGAAGGATCATGCTCTCATCTCACCGGTACGGCGCGTCGAGCTCGATCGCTTTCGCGATCTCGCGTTCCCAGCGGTCGCCATTGGCGAGCAGCTTGGCCTTGTCATAGAACAGTTCCTCGCGGGTCTCGGTCGCGAACTCGAAGTTCGGACCTTCGACGATGGCGTCGACCGGACAGGCCTCCTGGCAGAGGCCGCAATAGATGCACTTCACCATGTCGATGTCGTAGCGCACCGTGCGGCGGGTGCCGTCGTTGCGGCGCGGGCCGGCCTCGATGGTGATGGCCTGCGCCGGGCAAATGGCTTCGCACAGCTTGCAGGCGATGCAGCGCTCTTCGCCGTTCGGATAGCGGCGCAGCGCATGCTCGCCGCGGAAGCGCGGCGAGATCGGGCCCTTCTCGAAGGGATAGTTCAGCGTCGGCTTCGGCTGGAAGAAATAGCGCATGGCGAGGAAGAACGCCGAGACGAATTCCGACAGCAGGAGCGAGCGTGCAGTGGCGTTGATGTTGATACCCATGACGGCCCTCACTTCGGCGCGATGCCGGCGAAATGCAGCACACCGGCCACCACGACCACCATCGCCAGCGACAGCGGCAGGAAAACCTTCCAGCCGAGGCGCATCAATTGGTCGTAGCGGTAGCGCGGCACGATCGCCTTTGCCATCGCGAACAGGAAGAACATGAAGAATACTTTGAGCGAGAACCAGATGATCCCCGGCACCCAGTTGAAGGGCGGCAGATCCACCGGCGGCAGCCAGCCTCCGAGGAACAGGATCGTCGCCAGCGCGCACATCGTGACGATCGCGACATATTCGCCGAGCATGAACAGCAGATACGGCGTCGAGCCGTACTCGACCATGAAGCCGGCGACGAGCTCTGATTCAGCTTCGACGAGGTCGAACGGCGGACGGTTGGTTTCCGCCAACGCCGAGACGTAGAAGATGACGAACATCGGGAACAGCGGCCACACATACCAGTTCAGGATGGTGAGCTGCGGCAACCCGATCAGGCTGGCGAGGCCGCGGGCATGCTGGGCCTCGACCACGGCCGACAGGTTCAGCGTGCCGGCGCAGAGCAGCACGGTGATGATGACGAAGCCGATCGAGACCTCGTAGGACACCATCTGCGCCGCCGAGCGCAGCGCGGCCAGGAACGGGTATTTCGAGTTCGACGACCAGCCGGCCATGATGATGCCGTAGATCGACAGCGACGAGATCGCGAAGATGAAGAGCACGCCGACATTGATGTCGGAGATCACCCAGCCGAGATTGGTCGGGATCACCGCCCAGGCCGCGAGCGCGAGCACGCATGAGACCAAGGGAGCAAGGAGAAACACGCCCTTGTTGGCGCCGGACGGGATGATCGGCTCCTTCAGCACGAACTTCAGCAGGTCCGCGAAGGACTGCAGCAGGCCCCAAGGGCCGACCACGTTCGGGCCGCGGCGGATCTGCACCGCCGCCCAGATCTTGCGGTCGGCGAGCAGGATGTAGGCGATCGCGACCAGCAGGACGACGAGCACCAGGACGCTCTCCGCGACCATGATGATCAGCGGCCAGAGGAAACCGGTCCAGAATGCGCTTTCGAAGAATTCCATCGGCTCACTCCGCTGCGGTCAGCATCTGCCCGGAGGCAAGCCGCGAGCATTCCGCCATCACGGCGGACGCACGCGCGATTGGGTTGGTCAAATAGAAGTCCTCGATCGCCGGCTTGAACGGCGCCTTCTCCGGCGAGCCGCCCTTCCCCGCCAGCTTCTTGATCTGGTCGGCGGCGCCGGCTTCGATCTGGTCGAGACGGATCAGGTGCGGCGCGGCCTTGAAGATCGCCTGGCGGAGCGCCGACAGCGAGTCATAGCCGAGCTTCTTGCCGAGCGCCTCCGACAGGGCACGCACGATCGCCCAGTCCTCGCGGGCTTCGCCCGGCGGGAACGCAGCGCGGCCGGTCATCTGCACGCGGCCTTCGGTGTTGACGTAGATCGCAGACTTCTCGGTGTAGGCGGCGGCAGGCAGGATGACGTCGGCGCGATGCGCGCCGCGGTCGCCATGGGTGCCGATATAGACGACGAAGGTGCCGTCCGACGGCTTGATCTCGTCGGCGCCGAGCAGGAACAGCACGTCCAGCGTGCCGAAGGTCGTCATCTGCGCCGCGTTCAGGCCACCTGCCGTGGCGGAGAAGCCGATATCGAGCGCACCAACGCGCGAGGCGGTCTCGTGCAGCACGCCGAAGCCGTTCCAGCCGTCCTTCACCGCACCGACATCGAGCGCGAGCTTGGCGGCGGCGGCGAGAATGGCAGCGCCGTCGTGACGCGAGGCCGCGCCTGCGCCGACCAGGATGATCGGGTTCTTGGCGTTCTTCAGCACGTCCATGAAGGAGTGCTTGCCGGCCGCGAGCTCGCCGAGCGTCTCGGTGCCCGCACCCAGATGATCATAGTCATAGGTCAGGTCGACCTTGGCGCCGATCACGCCGACCTTGAAGCCGCCGGCGCGCCAGCGCTTGCGGATGCGGGCGTTGAACACGGCCGCTTCCTTGCGCGGATTGGCGCCAATGATGAGCAGCGCGTCGGCCTGCTCGACGCCGACCAGCGTCGGATTGAAGATGTAGGAGCCGCGGCCGAGCGCGGGATCGAAGGCGTCGCCGCCCTGCACGGCCAGATTGCTCGAGCCGTACTTGGCCAGCAGGTCCTTCAGCGCGAACATCTCTTCGACGCCGGCAAGGTCACCGGCGATCGCGCCGATGCGCTTGCCATCGGTGCGCGCCGCTTTCGCGGCGATCGCGGCAAAGGCTTCCGGCCAGCTCGCGGCCCGCAGCTTGCCGGCTTCGCGGATATAGGGCCGGTCGAGGCGCTGGGTGCGCAGGCCGTCGACGACGTGGCGGGTCTTGTCGGAGATCCACTCCTCGTTCACGGCCTCGTTGATGCGCGGCAGCACGCGCATGACTTCACGGCCGCGGGTGTCGACGCGGATCGCCGAGCCGATGCCGTCCATCACGTCGATCGACTGAGTCTTGCCGAGCTCCCACGGGCGCGCCGCAAAAGCATAGGGCTTCGAGGTCAGCGCACCGACTGGGCAGATGTCGACGAGATTGCCCTGCAATTCGGACGTCAGCGCGTGCTCGAGATAGGTCGTGATCTCCATGTCCTCGCCGCGGCCGGTGGCGCCCATCTCGGGCGCGCCGGCGACTTCCGCCGAGAAGCGGACGCAGCGCGTGCACTGGATACAGCGGTTCATCGAGGTCTTGACCAGCGCGCCGAGGTACTTGTCCTCGACGGCGCGCTTGTTCTCGGCGAAGCGGCTGGTGTCGACACCATAGCCCATCGCCTGGTCCTGAAGGTCGCACTCGCCGCCCTGGTCGCAGATCGGGCAGTCCAGCGGATGGTTGATGAGAAGGAATTCCATCACGCCTTCGCGCGCCTTCTTCACCATCGGCGAACGCGTGGAGATTTCCGGCGGCTCGCCCTTGGGGCCCGGACGGCAATCGCGCACGCCCCAGGCGCAGCTGGCGACCGGCTTCGGGCCACCCTTCACTTCGACGAGGCACATCCGGCAATTGCCGGCGATCGACAGCCGCTCGTGATAGCAGAAGCGCGGAATCTCGGCGCCCGCGGCTTCGCACGCCTGTAGCAGCGTGTATTCGGCGGGGACATCGATCTCTTTGCCGTCGATGATGAGCTTGGTCATTTCTCTTACTCCGCCGCGACCATGTTCACGGGATCGCGGACGCCGATATCGTCGATGTCAGCCTTGTGCGAATACTGGTCGATGCGCGCTTCGATCTCGTGACGGAAATGCGCGATCAGGCCCTGGATCGGCCAGGCGGCTGCGTCGCCGAGCGCGCAGATGGTGTGGCCTTCGACCTGTTTCGTCACCTCCAGCAGCATGTCGATCTCGCGCTTGTGGGCGCGGCCATCGGCCATGCGGGTCAGCACGCGCCACATCCAGCCGGTGCCCTCGCGGCATGGCGTGCACTGGCCACAGCTCTCATGCTTGTAGAAATAGGAGATGCGGGCGATGGAGCGGATCAGGTCGGTCGACTTGTCCATCACGATCACGGCCGCGGTGCCCAGGCCCGAGCGCAACTTGCTCAAGCTGTCGAAATCCATCGGCGTGTCGATGATCTGCTCGGCCGGCACCATGCGCACCGACGAGCCGCCGGGGATCACGGCCTTGAGGTTGTCCCAGCCGCCGCGGATGCCGCCGCAATGCTTCTCGATCAGCTCACGGAACGGAATGCCCATGGCCTCTTCGACGTTGCAGGGCCGCTCGACATGACCGGAGATGCAGAACAGCTTGGTGCCGACATTGTTCGGGCGGCCGATGCCGGCGAACCAGGCCGCGCCGCGGCGCAGGATGTCGGGCGCAACCGCGATCGACTCGACGTTGTTGACGGTGGTCGGGCAGCCGAACAGGCCGACATTGGCCGGGAACGGCGGCTTCAGGCGCGGTTGCCCCTTCTTGCCTTCGAGGCTTTCGAGCAGCGCGGTCTCCTCGCCGCAGATATAGGCGCCGGCGCCGTGCGCGACGTAGATGTCGAACGGCCAGCCGTTGACATTGTCCTTGCCGACGAGCTTCGCCTCATAGGCCTGGTCGATCGCGGCCTGGAGATGCTCGCGCTCGCGGATGAACTCGCCGCGGACATAGATGTAGCAGGCATGCGCGTTCATGGCGCAGCTCGCGATCAGGCAGCCTTCGATCAGGAGATGCGGATCGTGCCGCATGATCTCGCGATCCTTGCAGGTGCCGGGCTCGGATTCGTCGGCGTTGACGACGAGATAGCTCGGCCGTCCGTCGGTCGATTCCTTCGGCATGAACGACCATTTCAGGCCGGTCGGGAAGCCGGCGCCGCCGCGCCCGCGCAGGCCCGACGCCTTCATCTCGTTGATGATCCAGTCACGGCCCTTGTCGATGATATTCTTCGTACCATCCCAGGCGCCGCGGCGCCGCGCGCCCTCGAGCCCCCAGTCGTGGAGGCCGTAGAGGTTCTTGAAGATGCGGTCCTTGTCCTCGAGCATTTCAGTGCTTTCCGATCAACGATTGGACTGCTTGTAGGCAAGTCCGGCGGCGCAGACGGCGAAGGTCAACGCCCAGAGTAGGCTGCTCTCCTGCGTCGCGTTCATCACGAAGCGCTGCAGCAGGAACATGAAGGCGGCCGCGACCGCGGCGTGCATGGCGACGAAGCCCCATTTGTTCACGGCCTCGTTCCCTCCAATTGCGGGGAGATTGCGCATCAGGTGATCTCCTTCAGCGTGGTCGGCCCACCCGTCGGCGCCGAGAACTGGCGGCCGTTCTGCGGACCGGGCTTCGGCGGATTGCCCGAGGCGAAGCCGTCGAGCACCTTGCCAAAGGTTTCCTTGGTCAAATCCTCATAGGTGTCCTTGCCTATCAGCACCATCGGCGCATTCACGCAGGCACCGAGGCACTCCACCTCTTCCCAGCTGAAATTGCCGTCCTTGGAGAGATGGAACGGCTCGTGGTGGATGCGGTGCTCGCAGACGTGGATGAGATCCTCGGCGCCGCGCAGACGGCACGGCGTGGTGCCGCAGACCTGGACGTGGGCCTTCTTGCCGACGGGAGCGAGCTGGAACATCGTGTAGAAGGTCGCGACCTCGAGCACGCGGATATAGGGCATGTCGAGCAAGTCGGCGACGGCCCGGATCGCGGCTTCCGACACCCAGCCATCGTGCTGTTCCTGGACGCGCCAAAGGATAGCGATGACAGCGGAGGCTTGCCGGCCGGCCGGATATTTCGCGATCTGCTGCTTGGCAAACGCGAGGTTCTCCTCCGTGAACGCAAAGCTCGCGGGCTGGACTTCCTTCGGTGCTAATCGGCGAACGGACATCTCTATTCTCTCACTGCATACGGCGCGCGGTTTTCGCATTCAGGGCATCGATCCTGTCCTGCCAGAATGCGCTTGCGGTGCCGAAAACGTTGTAGCCGACATGGGTCGAGACCTTGATGCGGTCGAGGATCGACAGCTCGGTCACGGTCTCCATCCGGTTGCTGCGCGGATCGAACACGATCAGCTTCAGCGGCGTCTGTTCGAGGATAAAGCGCGACACCGCATGAGAGCGGTCGCTGCCGTGCTCCTCGCACATGATGACGCTGTCGGTCTCAAGCAGCCGGGCGCCGCCCTTGATCGCCTCGATCTCGACGCCCTCGACGTCGAGCTTGATCAGGTACTTGCCGTGAGCCGCCACCTTGCCGTCATCGATGAGATTGTCGAGCGCGAGAACCGGCACGTCCTCACCGCCCGCCGACGGTGCGCCAGCGATGCTGAAGGCCTCATGCTTGGTGCCTGACAGCCGCGCGGTACCGCGAGCCGCACCGATCGCGCATTTCAGGGTCTCGAAGCGGTTGCCGTTGACGCGGGTGTTGTTCGCAAGCTTCGGATAGTTCTGCCCCGACGGCTCGATCGCGATCGCCTTGTGCGATCCGAACGGCCTGCTCGAAACCAGCACCGACCAGTAGCCGTAATTGGCGCCGCAATCGAGCAGCGTGTAGTCGACGTCGATGGAGTCGGCGAACAGGACCTCCAGCTCGTCCTCGTAGTTGTACGAGCGGTTGAGCAGCTTGCTCCAATAGCCGTCGCCGTAGGGGAATTCGAACACGGCGTCGGGATTGAGCCTGATCGCGATGTTGCGCTCGGGCAGCGTCTTCCGCAGCAGGTTGGCGCAGGCGATGTAGCCCATGTGCGAGAAGTGCGAGGAGATCTTCGATCCCGTCACCAGCGCCAAGGCAGCCGTCCGCTCCCACAGGTTGGCCCCTTCAAGGGCCCCCGAGGCACGGTCAAACTGGATTGGCGCCTGCGCCATCACCGATCGACCTCTCCGAACACGATGTCGAGCGAGCCGAGGATCGCCGAGACGTCGGCGAGCAGATGGCCGCGGCAGATGTGGTCCATCGCCTGCAGATGCGCAAAGCCCGGCGCGCGGATCTTGCACTTGTACGGCTTGTTGGTGCCGTCGGAGATGAGATAGACGCCGAACTCGCCCTTCGGCGCCTCGACCGCGGCATAGACCTCGCCGGCCGGCACGTGGACGCCTTCGGTGTAGAGCTTGAAGTGGTGGATCAGCGCTTCCATCGAGCGCTTCATCTCGCCGCGGCGCGGCGGCGCGACCTTGTTGTCTTCGACGACGACAGGCCCCTTCCCGTCGGCTGCGTTCAGCTTCTGGATGCATTGCTTCATGATGCGCACGGACTGGCGCATCTCTTCCATGCGGATCAGGTAGCGATCGTAGCAGTCGCCGTTCTTGCCGATCGGGATGTCGAAATCCATCTCGGCGTAGCACTCATAGGGCTGCGACTTGCGCAGGTCCCAGGCAGCGCCCGAGCCGCGCACCATGACGCCCGAAAAACCCCACTCCCAGGCTTCCTTCAGCGGCACCACGCCGATATCGACGTTGCGCTGCTTGAAGATGCGGTTGGCGGTGAGCAGGCGATCGAGGTCGTCCACGACCTTCAGGAACGGATCGCACCAGGCCTCGATGTCGTCGACCAGCTTCTGCGGCAGATCCTGATGCACGCCGCCGACGCGGAAGAAAGCTGCGTGCATACGGCTGCCGGAGGCGCGCTCGTAGAACACCATCAGCTTTTCGCGCTCTTCAAAGCCCCACAGCGGCGGGGTCAGCGCGCCGACGTCCATCGCCTGCGTGGTGACGTTGAGCAGATGCGACAGGATGCGGCCGATCTCGCAATAAAGCACGCGGATCAGCTGGCCGCGGCGCGGCACCTCGATGCCGAGCAGCTTCTCAGCCGCCATGCAGAAGGCGTGCTCCTGGTTCATCGGCGCGACGTAGTCGAGCCGGTCGAAATACGGGATCGCCTGCAGATAGGTCTTCTGCTCGATCAGCTTCTCGGTGCCGCGGTGAAGCAGGCCGATATGGGGATCGACACGGGCGACGATTTCGCCGTCAAGCTCCAGGACCAGACGCAGCACGCCGTGCGCGGCCGGATGCTGGGGCCCGAAGTTGATGGTGAAATTGCGAAGCTGTTCGGGTTGCTCGTTCATGATCAGACCTTCGGCCCTGCTTTTTCATCGCCCGGAAGAACCGGATAGTCGGCGCCTTCCCACGGAGACAAAAAGTCGAACTTGCGGAATTCCTGGTTGAGCCGGACGGGCTCGTACACCACCCGCTTCTCCTGGTCGTCGTAGCGAACCTCGACGAAACCGGTGGTCGGGAAATCCTTGCGCAGCGGATGGCCCTCGAAACCGTAATCGGTCAGCAGGCGGCGCATGTCGGGGTGACCGACGAAGAACACGCCATAGAGGTCGTAGGCCTCGCGCTCGAACCAGTCGGCGCCGGGGAACACGTCGATCAGCGACGGCACCTGCGTGGTCTCGTCGGCCTGGGCCTTGAGGCGGATCCGCGCGTTCAGGGTCGGAGACAGGAAGTGATAGATCACGTCGAAGCGTTTTTCGCGCGACGGATAGTCTGCGGCCGTGATGTCGGTGAAGTTGATGAACCGGCATTTCGGATCGTCGCGGAGGTACTTGACCACCTCGACGATCTTGCTGACCTCGACATCCACCGTGAGCTGGTTGAAGGCAACCGAATGACGGATCGCGGCGCCCGGAAGCGCGCTAACGATCGTCTGCCCCAGGGCGTCGAGCTTGGCGTCGTCCATGACGTAAAACCTTAGCGTTCGATGGTGCCGGTGCGGCGGATCTTCTTCTGCAGCAGCAGCACGCCGTAGAGCAGCGCTTCCGCCGTGGGCGGGCAGCCCGGCACGTAGATGTCGATCGGCACGATCCGGTCGCAGCCGCGCACGACCGAGTAGGAATAGTGGTAGTAGCCGCCGCCATTGGCGCAGGAGCCCATCGAGATGACGTAGCGCGGCTCGGGCATCTGGTCGTAGACCTTGCGCAGCGCAGGCGCCATCTTGTTGGTCAGCGTGCCGGCGACGATCATCACGTCGGACTGGCGCGGCGAGGCACGCGGGGCGAAGCCGAAGCGCTCGACGTCGTAGCGCGGCATCGAGACCTGCATCATCTCGACCGCGCAGCAGGCGAGACCGAAGGTCATCCACATCAGCGAGCCGGTACGGGCCCAGGTGATGAGGTCGTCGGTCGCGGCCACGAAGAAGCCCTTGTCGGACAGCTCGGAGTTGACCTCGAGGAAAAACGGATCGTTGGCGCCAACCGGCCTGCCGGTCGACGGATCAAGGATGCCTTTGGGGGCCGGCGCGACGACCGGACCCGTGGACGCTGCAGGGTTCAATCCCATTCCAGTGCTCCTTTCTTCCATTCATAGGCGAACCCGACCGTGAGCACGCCGAGGAACACCACCATGGACCAGAAGCCGGTCGCGCCAAGCTTGCCGAACGCCACCGCCCAGGGAAACAGGAACGCCACCTCGAGGTCGAAGATGATGAAGAGGATGGCGACCAGATAGAAGCGGACGTCGAACTTCATGCGAGCGTCGTCGAAGGCGTTGAAACCGCACTCATATGCCGACAGTTTTTCCGGGTCCGGCTGCTGGAACGCCACGATGAAGGGCGCGATCAGCAGCACGAGGCCGATGAGGCCCGCTACCCCTATAAAGACGACGAGTGGAAGATAGTTCTGCAGAATGCCGCTCATTGACGAGCCCTTTTTCCCGCAGCCTCGGGACAGCCACGGATTCGTCCAGTTTGGAATTGTTCTGAGCCTTAGCGCAGTGCACCAATGGGCGCAAGACACGCTCTTTTTAGGCCCTTTACCGCCCCCAGAACGATAGAAATCCCGGAATCGCCCCGCGGCTGGTATGGAGCAGATCGCCAATCCCAGCAAGGGCGGCCACAGTTTTGCAGGGCAGCCGTTCGAGGATTGCGGCACACGGGCCGAGGCAGCTATTTGCCGCGTGTCGTCCGCGATAATTGCCCGGTTTTTTGGGTGCGGCAGCGCACCCAGACCCAGGCAATGACCAGCACCGGGGCTCCCACCGTCACCAGGGCGACATACTGGCCGACCGTTCCCCAGAGCAGCGCAGCCAGCAGGCCGGTGATGGTCGCAGCCGCGAGCAGGATGGGTGCAGCAAAGACACGTATCCACAGGCCCGAGCGGTCAGAGGAGCCATGCATCACGACGGGACCGGGGTTCGTCTGGCGAATGCGTCGGTCCGGGCGGGCGCGCGCTTGCGCCGCCGTGCCAGCCAGAGATAGAGGCCACTGCCGATCACAACGATCGTGAGAATGTCGAGCACGGCCCAGATCACCCTGAGCGGCAACCCGCCATAATCGCCGAAATGCAGTGGCTGCGAGATCAGGAGCGCCTGGAGATAGACCGGCAGCGCCCGGCTGTCGGCGACCTCCCCTGTTTCGCCGTCGAGCAGGACCGGCTTGAGCAGCCGCGCCGTCAGCGCCGTGTCGCCGCGCATGAAGGCAGCAAAGTGGTGCGACGACGTGAACGGCGTTCCCGGAAACGCGATGAAGGCAACCTCCATCCCGGGCGCCGTCTGCCTCGCGCGCGCCACGACGTCGTCGAGCGAAGCCAGATGCGACGGCCGCGGCTTGCCGGCATAGGGCGCGACCATGCTGGCAAGCTCGGTGGCCTTCCACTGGTTGAGCATCAGCTCTGCCCAGGTGTTGACGACGCCGGTGAGGCCAACCACCAGCGCCCAGGCCACCGTCACCACGCCGATCAGATTGTGCCAGTCGAGCCAGCGCACGCGGCGCGAGGCGTGGCCGCGAATGGTGGCAAAGCGCAGTCGGCGGGTGAACGGCCAGTACAGCACCACGCCGGAGATGATGGCGATTGCGAACAGCAGGCCCATCCCGCCGAGGAACAGTTTTCCGGGCTGGCCGGCAAACATGTCGGTATGCAGCTTGAGCATGATCAGCATCGGCCCGACGCCGACCGGTCCGAGCAGCTTGGTCGACACCGCATCGAACGCGCGCACGGTCGTGTTGTCAGGCAGCCCGTCGACGGCGCTGTTGGTGAACGCGGTCACGATCCCGGGCTCGTCCTTGTCCCAGGCGATATATTGCAGCACCCGGCCGGGATCGGCGGCGAGCGCGGCGTCGGCGACGGCTTGCGTCGTCGCACGCGCCGCGCCCGCATGAGCTTCGGGCTGGGGGGAATAGCCCAGGAGCTCATCGATCTCGTGATGGAAGATCAGCGGCAGGCCGGTCAGGCAGAGCAGCAGCAGGAAGACGGTCGAGATCAGGCTGGTCCAGGTGTGGACCACGGACCAGAGCCTGACCGTGCGCGCCTTCACGAGGCCCTCCCCTCTGCGCTCACCACTTGTAGGAGACGCTGGCGGTGACGCGCCGGCGGTCGCCGTAGAAGCAGGACGTCGGGAACGAGCAGCTCGCGACATAGATCTTGTCGGTTACGTTGATCACGTTGAGCGCCGTCCGCCAGTTCTGCCATTCGTAGTGGAGCGCGAGATCGCCGAGCACCACCGCGGGAACCTCGAGGGTGTTGGCGGGGTCGGCCCAGGAGGAGCCGACATAGCGCACGCCGCCGCCGAAACCAAATCCGGCAAGCGGACCGTCCTTGAAGGTGTAGTCGGCCCAGCCCGAGACCAGCAGCTCCGGCGTGTTGGTCGGCGTCTTGCCCACCAGGGACGGATCGAGGTCCCTGCTGTTGAAGAGATGATAGGCGGTGAAGGCGCCGATCAGCTTCAGCTCCTTCGTGGCGTTGGCGACCGCTTCGAGCTCGATGCCGCGCGAGGTCACCTCGCCGGTCTGGTTCTGCAGGAACACCGTGCCCGCAGTGGTCGACACGTTTTGACGCTTGAGGTCGAAGACCGAGGCCGTGAAATAGCCGTCGAAGCCCTTCGGAGCGACCTTCACGCCGATCTCGGCTTGTTGCCCGGTCTCCGGCAGGAACAGTTGGTTGGCGGCGTTGAGACCGATCACCGGATTGTAGCTGGTGGCGTAGGAGACGTAGGGCGCAATGCCGTTGTCGAAATTGTAGATCAGCCCGGCGCGACCGCTGAACTTGCTGTCATCGCGGCTGGCGATCGTCGCGCCGGTGTCGCGGGCGGCTTGCGTCGTCTCGACCCAGTCGTTGCGGCCGCTCAGCACCAGCGTGAAGTTGCCGAGCTTCATCTGGTCCTGCAGATAGGTGCCGGCCTGCTTCTGCGTGATCAGGAAGTTGCGGAACGGCGCGCCCGTCAGGGGGACGTTGACGCCATAGGCGGGATTGAAGACGTTGATCGACGGAACGGTGCCGAAATTGAATATCTGGTAGTCGTCGATCTGGTAGCCCTTCAGATCGACCCCGAACAGCATCGTGTGCCGGACAGGTCCGGTGTTGAAGCGGTACTCCAGCTGGTTGTCGAGATTGGCCTGGTTGGCGGTGTCCTTCGCATACCAATTGTAGCGGCCGAGGGTGGCGGTGTTGATGTTGTCCCAGCCGTTACCGATGTAGCCACGGTAGGTCAGGTCGATATGCGCAAAGCGCGCATTCTGCCGGAACGTCAGATCGTCGGTGAGATTGCGCTCGAACAGGTAGCCGAGCATTTCCTGCTCGCGCGTGAACTTGTCGACGCTGGGATCGCCGAGGAAGAAGCTGGTCGGTATCTTGCCGAACGGCGCGTTCGTCACCGTGCCCTGGTAAGGCAGGAAGTTGATGCCGCGGGTGTCGGTCTTCGACGCCGAAGCAAGCACCGTGAAGCTGGTGTCGGCATCCGGCTTCCAGGTGAAGGACGGCGCGATGAAGTAGTTGTTGTCGGGTGTGAAGTCGACCTGCGTGCCGCCGTTCCTGACCTCGCCGACCACGCGGTAGAACAGCTTGCCGTCCTGTTTGCCATCCTGGGGCTGCGTTGCGATGGGACCGCCGACATCGAAGCCGATATAGGCGTTGCCGAAATTGTTGACGCCGGTCTCGATGTAGCGGATCGGCTCGGTCGGCGGCATCTTGCTGATGACGTTGACGATGCCGCTCGGGCTCGATCCGCCATAGAGCACGGCGGACGGACCGCGCAGCACCTCGATGCGCTCCATGTTGGACGGCGGAATCCGCCAGCTCGCATAGGCCGTGTAGAACAGCTGCATGCCGTCGAGGAAGAGACCGATGTCGTCGGACTTGAAGCCGCGGATCAGCCACCAGTCGTTGCGCGTGTCCGCGCCGAAGGTGCCGGCGCGCACGCCCGCGGTATAGCGCAGGGCTTCGTCGAGCTTGTTCGGCTTCTGGTCGCGGATCTGGTCTGTGCCGATCACCGATACCGACTGCGGCGTCTCCATGATCGGCGTGTTGGTCTTGGTGCCCGACGAGCTGAGGTTGGCGACGTAGCCATTCACCGGACCACGCGGCGTCTCGACGAAGCCGACATTGCGCTGCTGAAGCGGTCTGCGGCTGGCGGCGGTCTCTACCGACGGCCGCGCCACGCGGCGGGCGGCCGCAGCAGATGCGCGGCGTCGTGCTTCCGGCGCGGTGACAGTGACCGACGGCAGGTTTTGCGCACCGCCTTGCGCCGAGGATTGTGCGAGTGAAGCCTGCGGCACCAATACGAAAGCGGACGCGGTCGCCAAGACGGCCGACCGCAGCATACGAAGACTGTTCAACGCGCACCCCAAGTGTCTATTTGCTTACGTCATGCCATCGTTCCCCCAACGGCATGCGTTTGCGGTGACGCTTAGGTGAGCGCGCGCGAATTCCCTAATTGAAAAGGTCTTAGAAGAACTCTTAGAAGCGATCCAATATTTCCGGAGATTGCTGCGAGATCAGCGTGAACCTTTCTCGGCCTCGAGCATCTTCTCGGCTGTCGCCGTGAGACGGTCGATCTGCGCCAGCAGCGTCTCGAACTCGTCCTTGCTCAACTGTTCCAGCAATTGCCGATTGCGCTCCTGCGCGCCTTCGACGATTGCATCATGCGCGGCGAGCCCTGCCGCGGTCAGCGCGACCAGCACCTCGCGGCTGTCCTTCGGGTTCGCCGACTTCGCGATCAGCTTGCGCGAGACGAGCTCCGCGAGCGCGCGGCTGATCTGGCCCTTGTCCTGGCCGACGGCTTCGGCGAGCCGCGCCACGCTCATCGGCGGACGGCGACCGAGCGAGGCGACGAGACCGAACTCGACCGAGGACAATCCGGCGAGGCGCTTGTAGCGCAGGATGGCACCGCGCTTGAGCAAATTGGCGAGCACCATCAGCCGTGACGACAGCATCACGGTGATCGGCGCCGGCGAGTGGTTTTCGTCCGCATCGGGCGACGCGTGCCCGTCCCTGCTCGATGTCTGGCTCATGATCCACCTCTGCCAAGAAAGCCGGGGCGTGCCAAGCGCTGGTAGCGCAACCTCCCCAACCTGATTCCAAATGCGATTAAGAGGCATTCTGGAATATCGTTGACATTGTCATCGAATTATTTTTCACTGGGTCACCGCATCAAAACGACCCGGCCACCCAAGGCCAGCGGCGGGAGGAACAGCATGACGATGACCCAGCGGGATCGCGATCTCGGCACCGGCTATGCGATGAAGCCGGCGCATACGCGCATCGAGCTCACCTCAGTCGTGCGCGGCACACCGATGGGAGAATTGCTGCGCCGCTACTGGCATCCGGTCGGGCTCGTCAGCGACGCCACCGACTCGCCGAAAAAGGTCCGCGCGCTCGGCGAGGATCTGGTGCTGTTCCGCGACAAGCACGGCCGCGCCGGCCTGTTGCACGCGCGCTGCTGCCATCGCGGCACCACGCTCTACTATGGCAAGGTCGAAGAGGACGGCATCCGCTGCTGCTATCACGGCTGGAAGTTCGACACCGAAGGCCATTGCCTCGAACAGCCCTGCGAGCCCGACGGCGGCCAGTTCAAGGACAAGGTGCGCCAGCCCTGGTACCCGGTCGAGGAGCGCTATGGGCTGATCTTCGCCTATATGGGCCCGGCCGAGAAACGCCCGGTGTTGCCGGCTTACGAATGCCTGGAAAACATGGACGAAGGCGAGTTCGTCGAGGCCGACGATTCCTCGATCGGCGGCGGCGGCCCCGCGATCATCCCCTGCAACTGGCTCCAGCATTTCGAGAACGTGGTCGATCCCTATCACGTGCCGGTGCTGCACGGCTCGTTCTCGGGACCCCAATTCACCAACATGATGGCCTCGATGCCGGAGGTGAAGTTCGACAAGACGCCGCGCGGCATCGCCGTGCGCTCGATCCGCAAGCAGGACGACGGCAAGGTGTTTTATCGCGTCACCGAAGCCGCCCTCCCCACGCTCCGTGTCGTGCCGAACCCGCGCGTGGCGCAATTCGCCCGCGTCGAGTCGATCGGCTGGACGCTGCCGATCGACGACACCTCGTTCCGCATCTACGTCGCCGGCCGCGTCAAGGCTTCCGGCGACATCGGCCGCATGCGCTCGAAGTTCAACGGAAAATTCTGGTGGGACATGACGGAAGCCGAGCACCAGCAATTCCCGGGCGATTACGAGGCCCAGGTCGGCCAGGGCCCGCAGACCATCCACTCCGAGGAGCATTTCGGCCAGAGCGACCGCGGCATCCTGATGATCCGGCGCATGCTGAGCGAGCAACTGGAGGCGATGGAGGCAGACCGCGATCCGATCGGCGTGTCGTTCGATACAAGCGCTGCGCCGGTCGAATTCGAAGCGGGGAATTACATCCGCGAAGGCTGAGTTTTTTTGGCGCGTTTTCTTCACGCGAACCGGTATCCACTTCGCTCGAAAACGCTCTCGACCAGCCCCACGAAGGGCTGGACCGGCAACGATAACAAAGACAAATTGGGGGGATGCGATGGTCGATGTGACGTCACAGATGTCGGTGCAGACGACTGCGGCGGCAAAGCCCCCGGCGCGGCGCTATTACGTGCTGGGCCTGCTCACCATCATCTATGCGCTGAACTTCCTCGACCGCACGATCTTCAACGTCCTGATCGAGCCGATCAAGAAGGAGTTTCAGCTCAGCGACACCATGATGGGCCTGCTCGCAGGCTTCGGCTTCGCACTGTTCTATTCCCTGCTCGGCATTCCCATCGCGCGCGTCGCCGACCGGCTCAACCGGCGCAACATCGTCGCGGTGGCCCTTGCGTTCTGGAGTGCGATGACGGCGTTGTGCGGGGCGGCCTCGAGCGTGACCTCGCTGGCGCTGGCGCGCATCGGCGTCGGCATCGGCGAATCCGCGGGCTCGCCCGCCTCGCAATCGATCGTCGCCGATCTCTTCACCAAGAACGAGCGCCCGCGCGCGCTCGGCATCTACGCCATCGGCACCTATCTCGGCGTCTTCCTCGGCTATTTCATCGGCGGCTACGTCAACCAGCACTATGGCTGGCGGATGGCGTTCTACGTCGCCGGCCTGCCCGGCATCCTGGTCGCATTGATCCTGTGGCTGACGATCTCCGAGCCGAAGCGCGGCGCCATGCAGGAGAGTTTCGTGCCGGAGCCGCTCGGGCCGACACTGCGCTTCCTGGCCTCGCAGCAGAGCTTCATCATCGTGCTGATCGGCTTCTGCCTCACCACCTACACGAACTACGCAACGGCGGCCTGGATCCCGCCGTTCCTGGCGCGCGTGCACCATCTGTCGAGCGCCGAGATCGGCACCTATGCCGGCACCTTCAAGGGGCTAGCCGGCATGGCCGGCACCCTGCTCGGCGGCTTCGTGGTGGCGCAGATCAGCCGCCGCGACGACCGCTGGAAGCTGTGGGCGCCGGCGATCACCTCAGGGCTGGCCGGCCCGGTGTTCGCGCTGTGCATGTTGACGCAGGATTTCTCGATGATGGTCGCGATGCTGGCGCTCACCTCGTTCCTGGTCGGCTTCCATCTCGGACCGATCTTCGCGATCGCGCAGACGGTGGCCAAGCCATGCATGCGGGCGCTCGCCTCCGCCCTGATCGCGCTCACCGCCACCTGCTTCGGCCAGGGTGTCGGCCCGCTTGCCGTCGGCATGGTCAACGACGCCCTCAAGGGCACTTACGGCGCGGACGCCGTGCGCTATTCCCTGCTCTCGGCGGCGGTCACGACCACGCTGGGCGCCCTGCTGTTCGTCTGGGCGGCCCGCACGATCCGGGGCGATATCGGCCGGGCGGCCGCCTGAGAGCTGTTCCGGCCGCCAGCCCGGCGAAACCAAGCGGGCGCGATAATGAAACCATTTTGCGGAACCCGCGAAACCATCCGGAAACAGATGGTCCTTAAGACATGAGCCCATAGACGGCGGCTAAGCCCGTCGGGAGGCTTATATGAACCACTCAATTCACTCGGCTGATCGTGGCACCCACCTGAAGATCGTGGTGGTGGCGCTGGTTGCCGGTATTCTGGTCGCCGGCTTCGGCATCGCAGCCCGCACCAACGTCGATTACAGCCAGACCGCCCAATCGGCTCACGTGATCAAGGCCGGCAAGCCGGTGGCCGTGACCAGCGCAGGCACGTCGGAGATTCGCTGACACGCCCTGTTTCGGGCTGACCGAGGCCGCCGCCTGGCGGCCTTTTTCGTTTTCCAGAGCAATGCTTAGCCGATGCGTCCTGACAAAGCGCAACGTCCTTGACTTCACCAAGCCCCGCCTTTAAGTCCCCCCTCGTTCCGCGCGCTTTCAGCGAACCACGCGGGAGTAGCTCAGTTGGTTAGAGCGCCGGCCTGTCACGCCGGAGGTCGCGGGTTCGAGCCCCGTCTCTCGCGCCATTTTGGCAATCCCTTCATAGTCTTAGCCCGAACTTCTCGATGCCTTTCGCGGCATTGCCGGCGTCTGCCGGGAACTCGTGGCATAGTCAGCCCGCGCCCGAATCGTCTAGGCCTTCCAGGACTTGGAGGGATCCCCACGCTTGACCGGCTTTTCCGGGGCTTCCCTGTCATTGAGGAGGCCAGACATGGCTAAGAAGGATTCGGCCAAGAAGGATTCGGCGAAGAAGGCAGCCGCTCCCGCCACCATCACGCTCAAGCACCTCGCCGCTGACATCGCGGAGAGCCAGGACCTCTCGAAAAAGCACGCCGAGGCCGTCCTGACCGACATGGTCGATCTGATCGCCAAGCACCTCAAGAAGGGCGACCGCGTCCGCATCGTCGGGCTCGGCATCCTCCAGGTCCGCAGGCGCGCCGCCCGCACCGGCCGCAACCCCACCACCGGCGAGGCGATCCACATCAAAGCCAGCAAGAAGGTCGCCTTCCGCCCGGTCAAGGAGCTCAAGGAAGCGATCTAGCCGCTACGTTTCGTTAAGCCTGATCCACTTCGTTCCGGCCGCATCACGGCCCGCTTTTCTGATATACCGCCTGCATCCCCCCAAGACCCGGCGGTTTGACCAGAAATGTCCTCCCTCTCCTTTTCGCACACCGTGACCGAACGCTTCCTGCGCTACGTCACCATCGACACCCAGTCCGATCCGGAATCCCCGGCCTCGCCCTCGACCGAGAAGCAGAAAGATCTCGGCCGCGTGCTCGCCGCCGAGCTGAAGGCCATGGGCGTCGCCGACGCGCATCTCGACGACTTCGGCTACGTCTACGGAACGATCCCGGCCAACACGACCAAGAAGGTGCCGGTGATCTGCTTCTGCTCGCACATGGACACCTCGCCCGACGTGACCGGCAAGGACGTCAAGCCGCAGCTGGTGAAGGACTATCGCGGCGGCGATATCACCCTGCCGGGCGATACCAGCCAGGTGATCCGCTTCACTGAACATCCCGCGCTGAAGAACCAGATCGGCAACGACATCATCACCACCGACGGCACCACGCTGCTCGGCGCCGACAACAAGGCCGGCGTCGCCGAGATCATGGATGCCGCGCATTTCTTCATCAACAACCCCGATGTGAAGCACGGCACCATCAAGATCCTGTTCACGCCGGACGAGGAGATCGGCCGCGGTGTCGACAATGTCGACCTGAAGAAGCTCGGCGCCGATTTCGGCTACACCATGGACGGCGAGAGCGCCGGCAGCGTCGAGGACGAGACCTTCTCGGCCGACGGCGCCACCATCACCATCAACGGCGTCAGCGCCCATCCAGGCTACGCCAAGGGCAAGATGGAGCACGCGATCAAGATTGCAGCCGCCATCATCGAGCGCCTGCCCAAGGAAGGCTGCTCGCCCGAGACGACGTCAGGCAAGCAGGGCTTCCTGCATCCGATCGGCATCGACGGCGCACTGGAGCAGGCGACGCTCTCATTCATCGTGCGCGACTTCACCGAGGAAGGGCTGAAGGAGAAGGAAGTCCTGCTCGAGAACATCGTCAAGGACGTGATGAAGGACTATCCGCGCTCGACCTACAAGTTCGAGGTCAGGGAGCAGTACCGTAACATGAAGCAGGTGATCGACCGTCACCCGCACATCCTCGAATACGCCATCGAGGCGATCCGCCGTGCCGGTCTGCGCCCGATGCGCACCGCGATCCGCGGCGGCACCGACGGCTCGCGCCTGTCCTTCATGGGCCTGCCCTGCCCCAACATCTTCGCCGGCGAGCACGCGTTTCATTCGCGGCTCGAATGGGTCAGCCGGCAGGACATGGAAAAGGCGGTGCAGACGATCGTGCATCTCGCGATGATCTGGGAGGAGAAGGCGTAGGAACGCCGCGCCTCCCGGGGGCAGGGCAAAATAATTCCGAGCCCTGCGGAACGATCCAGTGCGGGGCGCGTTAGCGCCTCAAGTCCCAAGGATGAGAATGTGAGCACATAAGGCCTCAGCCGGTCAGCCCCGGGCTGGGGCCTTTCCGTGTTTGGATCGGGCGCAAAGGCCCCCCTCAGGCAGTCACGGCAGCTTGCCCGCCGCGATACTCCGCCCATGCTTGCCGCAAGATTTGCAGCGACGAGGTCAGGAAGATTCCGGCCATCACGCCGGCGACAGCCAGATCGGGCCATGCCGTCGCGGTTCCAAATACACCGATGGCAGCGACCATCACGATGACGTTGCCGATCGCGTCATTGCGCGAGCAGAGCCAAACCGAGCGCACATTGGCGTCGCCGTCCTTGTAGCGCGCAAGCAAGAGAACCGAGGTCAGGTTCGCCGCCAGCGCGGCCAGGCTCATCGCTCCCATCAGCTCCGCACGCGGGAGCCCCAGGACCAGGGTCTGATAGAGCGTTGACCCGAACACCCAGGCGGCCATGGCACTGAGCGACACCCCCTTGAACAACGCGGCGGTGGCACGCGTCTTGATGCTCGCGCCGATTACCGAAAGGCTCAGGCCGTAGGTGACCGTGTCGGCGAGGAAGTCGAGAGCGTCGGCCTTGAGAGCCTGGGAGCCGGCCAAATGGCCCGCCACCATTTCACTCACGAACATCGCCGCGTTGATGGCGATGACGGTCCACAGCACGCGCTTGTATCGCGGATCAAGCCCGTCGAAGACCGGAACGCCCGCCGAGCAGCAGTCGGCGCAGCCTGACGCAGCGACTTCCTCCACACGGGGCTTGGCGGCTTCCCCACAGCACGCATCGTGCGAGCAGCAAGACTCTTCCGGCATTCCGAGCTCCCTCTCGTTGTTTCTATCTTACCATCGGACCGTAACGATGGCGATGAACGAACGACGCTGCTTGCAATCGCATGGACACATGCGGGTGCGACGTTCAGTTCCGCACACGTAACATTATTGCGGGTCGACACTGTTCCGGTCGCCATGCTACGAACCCGGACGTAACCAGAGTGACTTCGTGACTGCGATCCGCCGCCCGATCAGATTGTTTCGCCTGCGCAACTGGCGCGGGCTGTTGGCTGCGTGTCTCGCAATCAGCTACCTGCTGTCGGGCGTGTTGCATACGTGCCAATGCCTGGACGTGACCAATCCGTTCGGCCAGCTGGAAATCGCTGCGTCGCCGGGACCCGATTCCGGAGATACGGATAGCAAGACGCTGGCAGCCCATCACTGTCATGGCTGTTTCTCGGTGGTCTTCGCGCAACTGCTGCTGCCTGCCGCAATATCGGAGTTGGTGGCCGCGTCAAATCCGCCTCGCCTGACTGTGCTTGCTGGCGTCGTGCCTGACACCGACTCTCCGCCCCCCAAACATCTGACCTGAACTGATCAGCCGGGCGCCCGTGCGCCTACGATGCTATTGTTCACAGGTCACCTTCATGTCTTGCAGACGGACTGCCGCGCGCCTGGCGTGCGCGATGGCGATTTTCGTCAGCCCCTGGCTGACGCAGCACGCGCACGCCCAGACGCTTACGATGCGAAGCGCGCTGTCGCGCGCGCTGGCCGCGAGCCCGCGGCTCACCGCGGCAGAACGCGACGTCGGCATCGCCACGGGTCAGCGCATCCAGGCAGGCGCGCTGCTCAATCCGGAACTGTCCTATGAGCAGGACAATTCGTTCGGGTCGGGCATCTATCGCGGCACGAGATCGGCCGAGACCACGCTCCAGATCAGCCAGGCCTTCGAGCTGTTCGGCAAGCGTGATGCGCGGATCGCCGCAGGCGCCGCCGGCATCGAGGTGGCCGCGATCCAGCGCAAGGCGGTCAGGCTGGAGGTGTTGTCAGAGACTGCGATCGCCTTCCTCAGCGTGCTCGGTGCGCAGCGGCGCATCCAGATCCTCGACGAGCAGATCGCCGCGATCGACCGGCTGACGCCGCTGCTGCGCCGCCGCGTCGAGGCCGGCGCCTCCTCGCCGGCCGAGACCGGCCGCGCCGAGGTCGCGTCCGCCCTGGTGAAGGCCGACCGCGAACGCTTCAAGGCAACGCTGGCGAGTGCCAGGCGCGAGCTTGCGGTGCTGATGGGGGATCCCGCGGCAAAATTCGGCGAGGTCTCCGGCCGGCTCGACACCACGGGAAAGACGCCGACGTTCCAGTCGGTCGTTGCCGCCATCGATGCCAATCCGCAGCTGGTGCGCTGGACAGCCGTGTATGCCCAGCGCAATGCCGAACTGTTGATGGCGCGCTTAAGGCCCTATCCCGACGTGCGGATCGCGGCGGGATGGCGCCATTTCAACGAGACCAATGACGACGCGGTGCGCCTTACCGTCTCGGTGCCGATTCCCGTGTTCGACCAGAACCAGGGCAATATCCTCTCGGCGCAGGAAAGCCTCGCCAAGACCAGGGCCGAGCGCGAGGCCAACCGCAACACGCTGATCGTGGTCGCCGGCCGCGCCTACGACTCGCTCCAGGGCTCGCTGCGCGAGCTCGCGGTGCTGCGCGAGACCGCGATTCCGAAAGCCGCGGAAGCCTCGGAAGCGATCGCGCAGGGCTACGGCCAGGGCCGCTTCTCCCTGCTCGAAGTGCTCGACGCCCAGGCGAGCGTCACCCAGGCGCGGCTGCGCGAGCAGGAGGCGCTGCAGAACTTCCATGCCGGCGTTGCGACCATCGAAGGCCTCGTCGGCAATCCCTTTGCGCTGGCCCGGGAGAGCGCGCGATGAAGACATCCTCCACCATCCTGATCGCCATCGTTGCCGCCGCACTCGGCGCTTACGGCTATTCCCTGCTCGCGCCCAAGGTTGCGCCGACGGAGCATGCCGAGCATTCCGAACAGAAGAAGCCGAACGACCATGTCGAGCAGGACGAGCACGGCGCCGACCGCATCCGCATCTCCGACGTCAAGCTGGCGGCTGCCGGTGTCACGCTGGCGGAGGCCGGGAGTGCGACGCTGACCGATACGCTGTCCTTCAACGGCATCTTGCGCGCCAACCAGGAAGCCGTCGTGCAGGTGACGCCGCGCTTTCCGGGGGTCGCCAAATCGATCCAGAAGCGCATCGGCGACAGGGTCGGCAAGGACGATCTGCTCGCCGCGATCGAGAGCAACCAGAGCCTCACCGTTTACGAGCTCAAGGCGCCGATCGCCGGCACCATCATCGAGCGGCAGATCTCGCTCGGCGAATACGTCTCCGAGCAGAAGCCGGCCTTCGTGGTCGCCGACCTCTCGACGATCTGGGTCGACCTCTCCATTTACCGGCAGGATCTACGGCGCGTCCGTCTCAATGACGAGGTGCTGATCGATCCCGACGACGGCCGCGGCGAGATCAAGGGCACGATCTCCTACATGGCGCCGATCGGCAGCAGCGAGACCCAGACCGCGCTCGCCCGCGTGGTGCTGCCAAATCCGGACGGGCGCTTGCGTCCCGGCCTGTTCGTCACGGCGCGGCTTGTGCTCGCAAAACGTCACGTCGCCGTGGCGGTACGCACAGGGGCGATCCAGATGCTGGAGAATAAGACGGTCGTGTTCGTCCGCGAAGACGACGACAAGATCGAGGCCCGCCCCGTGGAAACAGGCGATTCCGATGCGAAGTTCGTGGAGATCCGTGCAGGCCTCTCGGCCGGCGAACGCTACGTCGCCGAGAACAGCTTCGTGGTGAAGGCGGAGATGGGCAAGGGAGAGGCCGACCATGATTGACGCCCTCCTCGCCCTCGCCATCCGCCAGCGCTGGATGGTCATCCTCATCACACTCGCGGTCGGCGCCTTCGGCGCCTGGAACTTCACGCGTCTGCCGATCGATGCCGTGCCTGATGTCACGAACGTCCAGGTCCAGATCAACACCCGTGCGCCCGGCCTATCGCCGCTCGAATCCGAGCAGCGGATCACCTTTCCGATCGAGACCGCGATGGGTGGCCTGCCCAAGCTCGAATATACCCGGTCGATCTCGCGCTACGGTCTCAGCCAGGTCACCGTCGTGTTCCAGGACGGCACCGATATCTATTTCGCACGCCAGCTCGTCAACGAGCGCATCCAGCAGGCACGCGACCAGTTGCCGGCCGGCGTCGAAGTTGCGATGGGGCCGATCTCGACCGGTCTCGGCGAGATCTACGTCTACTCGGTGGAAGCCAAGCCGGGCGCGAAATCTCCGACCGGCCTCGAATTCACGCCGACGGAATTGCGTACCATCCAGGACTGGATCATCAAGCCGCAATTGCGCACCATCCCCGGCGTGATCGAGGTCAACTCGATCGGCGGCTACGAGCGGCAATTCCACGTGCTGCCGATCCCCGCCCGTCTGATGGCCTACAAGCTCGGTTTCCGCGACATCATGACGGCGCTGACCGCCAACAACGCCAATGTTGGCGCTGGCTATATCGAGCGCAACGGCGAGCAATATCTCGTCCGAGCGCCCGGCCAGGTCGCCAATATCGACGACATCAAGGACATCGTGATCGGCTCGCGTGGCGGGGTGCCGGTACGTATCCGTGACGTCGCCGACGTGCAGGAAGGGCACGAGCTCCGCATGGGCGCGGCGTCAGCCAACGGCAAGGAGACCGTGCTCGGCACCACCATGCTGCTGATCGGCGAGAACAGCCGCACCGTAGCCCAGCGCGTGGCGGCTCGACTCAACGAGATCGCAAAATCGCTGCCTGAGGGCGTGATCGCGCACGCGGTTTACGACCGCACGCATCTGGTGGAAGCCACCATCGAGACCGTCGAGAAGAACCTCGTCGAGGGCGCGGCGCTGGTGATTGCAGTGCTGTTCCTGATCCTCGGCAACATCCGCGCCGCCCTGATCACCACCTGTGTCATTCCCCTCTCGATGCTGTTTACGATATCAGGCATGGTCGAAAGCAAGGTCAGCGCCAATTTGATGAGCCTGGGCGCGATCGATTTCGGCATCATCGTCGACGGCGCAGTCATCATCGTCGAAAACTGTTTGCGGCTGCTCGCCGTCGAGCAGAGCCGGCGCGGACGGCTGCTGTCGCTGGAGGAACGGCTGGAGACGATTCACGCGGGCGCGCGCGAGGTCATCAAGCCGAGCCTGTTCGGCACGTTGATCATCGCGGTCGTCTATCTCCCGGTCCTCACCCTGACGGGCACCGAGGGCAAGATGTTCACGCCGATGGCGCTGACCGTGCTGATGGCGCTCGCGGGCGCGGCGCTGCTGTCGGTCACGTTCGTCCCGGCTGCGGTGGCGATCTTCGTCACCGGCAAGGTCTCGGAGAAGGAAAACATCTTCATGCGGGCGGCAAAACGGTTCTATTTGCCGCTGCTCGAGCGTGCCATCCGCTACCGCGGCAGCGTCGCGTTCGGTGCCGTCCTGATCGTCGCCGGCAGCATCTTCGCCGCGACGCGTATGGGCGGCGAGTTCATCCCGAGCCTGGACGAAGGCGACATTACCATCGAGACCATCCGGATTCCCGGCACCAGCCTGACCCAGAGCGCCGACATGCAGATTCGGCTGGAGAAAGCGGTCAAGCAGGTTCCAGAGGTGGCGACGGTCTTCTCCAAGATGGGCACCGCCGAAATCGCCAACGATCCGATGCCTCCGAATGTCGCCGACACCTTCGTGACGCTGAAGCCGCGTGAGGAATGGCCCGACCCCGCCAAGCCGAAGAACGAGGTGATCGAGGACATCGAGCGCACCGCCAACACCCTGCCCGGCACGGCCTATGCGATGACCCAACCGATCCAGATGCGCTTCAACGAGCTGATCGCCGGTATCCGCAGCGATGTCGGCGTCAAGATCTTCGGCGACGATCTCGACGTGCTGGCCGGCATCGCCCAGCAGGTCAACGGCGTGGTCCGCGGCATCGAGGGTGCAGCCGACGTGAAGACCGAGCAGGTCGCAGGCCTGCCGATCCTCACCGTCAAGCTCGACCGCCAAGCGTTGTCGCGTTACGGACTCAGTCTCAGCGAGGTGCAGAACCTGGTCGAGATCGCGATCGGCGGCAAGCCGGTCGGAAAGCTGTTCGAGGGCGATCGCCGCTTCGACATCGTGGTGCGGCTGCCGGAAAACCTGCGTGCCAACCCCGACACGATCAAATCGCTACCGATCCCGCTGCCGCCGGGCGACGATATCCCCGCCGTCACCAAGACCGCCTGGCCAGGTGCATCGGGCTCGACGCTCCGCTACGTGCCCCTGTCCTCGGTTGCGACGATCGAGATCGCGCCCGGCCCCAACCAGATCAGCCGCGAGAACGGCAAGCGCCGCGTGGTGGTGATGGCCAACGTTCGCGGGCGCGACCTGCGCTCCTTCGTCGCCGAGGCCCAAGAGGCGGTGGCCGAGAAGGTCAAGCTGCCGCCCGGTTACTGGATCGGCTGGGGCGGACAGTTCGAGCAGCTGGTCTCCGCCACCAAGCGGCTGACCATCGTGGTGCCGGTGGCGCTGCTGCTGGTGTTTCTGCTGTTGTTCATGGGCATGGGATCAGTGGCGGATGCGGCGCTGGTATTCTCCGGCGTGCCGCTGGCGCTGACCGGCGGGGTCGCCGCGCTGTTGCTGCGCGGTATTCCTTTATCGATCAGCGCCGGCGTCGGCTTCATCGCGCTGTCGGGCGTCGCCGTGCTCAATGGCCTCGTCATCATCGCTTTCATCGAGCGGCTGCGCGGCGAAGGGCGGCCGATCGCAGAAGCCGTACGCGAGGGCGCACTGACGCGGCTGCGCCCGGTGCTGATGACCGCCCTGGTCGCCTCCCTCGGCTTCGTGCCGATGGCGCTCGCCACCGGCGCCGGCGCCGAGGTGCAGCGTCCGCTGGCGACCGTGGTGATCGGCGGCATCATCTCCTCGACCGTGCTGACGCTGCTGGTGCTGCCGGCGCTCTATGCGCTGTTCCGGCGTGACGCGGCAACCGAAACGCCTACAATGGCGCCTGATTTGGCGGCGTCCGGGGAGCGCTAGATTTGGGCAGCCACGACCATCACGGTCATCACCACCATGATCATGCCGGCCACGGGCATGACCACGGGCATAACCACGGACATAACCATGGTCCTGGCCACGCGCATGTCCATGCGCCCGCCAATTTCGGCACGGCGTTCGCGATCGGCATTTCGCTCAACACCGCGCTGGTCGTGGCCGAGGCGATCTACGGCTATATCGGCAACTCCACCGCCCTCCTCGCTGACGCCGGCCATAATCTCAGCGACGTGCTCGGCCTGGTCGTGGCCTGGTGCGCATCGATCGCGGCACGGCGCGCGCCGAGCGGCCGCTTCACCTATGGCTTTCGCGCCTCCACCATCCTGGCGGCGCTGGCGAACGCGGTGTTCCTGCTGGTCGCGACAGGGGCGATCGGCTGGGAGGCGATCTTGCGGCTGCGCGAGCCGGAGCCGGTCGCAGGCGTCACCGTGATGGTGGTCGCCGGCATCGGCATCCTCATCAACGGTTTTACCGCCATGCTGTTCGCGCGCGGACGCAAGGACGACATCAACATCGAAGGCGCCTATCTGCACATGGCGGCCGACGCCGCGGTCTCGCTCGGCGTCGTGGTCTCGGCGGCACTGATCATCTGGACCGGCTGGCTCTGGCTCGATCCCGTCACCAGCCTCGTCATCTGCGCCACCATCCTCTGGAGCACCACCAGCCTGCTGCGGGGCTCCATCGACATGTCGATGGCGGCCGCGCCCAAGGGCACCGACATCGCCGCAATCAAGATCTTTCTGCTGGAGCGACCAGGCGTCTCGGGAATCCACGATCTCCACGTCTGGCCGATCTCGACCACCGAGACGGCACTGACCTGCCATCTCGTCATGCCCACCGGCGCCGGCGATGCATTCCTGATGGAGACGGCGCAGATGCTGAGGGCGTCGTTCCGCATCGGCCACACCACGCTCCAGATCGAGACGCATCCCGACAATGGCTGCGCGCTCGCGCCGGATGATGTGGTGTAGGACCCACAGGCCCATCCACGCCGTCATTGCGAGGAGCGAAGCGACGAAGCAATCCAGACTGTCTCCGCGGAGGCAGTCTGGATTGCTTCGCTACGCTCGCAATGACGGTGGATAGTACGCCGCCTACGCCGCCTTCGCCGTGACGATCCAGATCGCGCCCTGCAGCGCTACGCTTTGTCCCTTCATGAACGGCGCCAGCATCTCGCGGATCGAGGCTTTTGCGGCCTCGTATGTCTCAGGCGGATGGCCTTGCAGCGCGCGGCTGGCGGGGCCGATCTGGAGCGAGCCCTCGACCGCGGCATCGAGGCCGCCGCCGATCGCGACATCCATCGCGAGGTTGTGCGGCTCCATCGCCACGTCCACGAAGCCGGCGCCCTTCAGGATACGCATCACGCGCTCTTCCGAGGCAAAGGCGAACGGTCCCGGCTCTTCCGGCCCGACCGGCGGCATCTTCGGGACATGTTTGTAGACCGCCATCAGCGGCGCCATCATCCACGGGTTTTCCTTCGGCTCGCGCCAGCAGGCGAAAGCGAGCCGTCCGGTCGGCTTCAGCGCGCGGCGGAGGTTGGTGAAGGACGCGATCGGATCGGCGAAGAACATCACGCCGAAGCGCGATGCCAACAGGTCAAAGCTCGCCGGCTCGAACGGATGGACCGTCGCATCCGCCAGCACGAAATCGAGCGGCAGGCCTCTTGGCGCAAACGCGCGCGCCTGCGACAGCATGGGATCGGAGACGTCGAGGCCGAGCGCGAAGCCATCGGGCGCGACGGCCTTCGCGAACGCGAACGTCGTCGCACCGGAGCCGCAGCCGACATCGAGCACGCGCTCGCCCGGCTTCGGCCTGGCGCGATCGATCAGCACGTCGGCGATGGGCCCGAGCAGGCTCTCCTGGGCAGCGTGCCGATCGGCCCAGCGCTGCCCGCTCGGACCGTTCCAATAAGCGATCTGGTCGGCATTCTCTGCGTGTCCGCTTGGCTGTTCCATGGATCCCCTCCGGCAGCTTGGTCGAAAGACCCCGATGCCGAAAAGCAAGGACGCCGTCAACTGAGGCGGCCTGTTCGGTCCACCTGTCAGCGAGACGTTCTTGCGTTCACGCCGCACGACACGGCGTCAGAGGTTGACGGACCGCCGAGGTCTTCAACTGCCGACCTGCGCTACGCCGGATCATTCGGCCGCGAGCGAAACTCCGGTTCGCTTGGCGAGGACGCGGCGAAAGTCGGCTGCCAGCTCGTCGTAATAGTTGGCAAGCTCCTCGTAGAAGGCCCGACCGGCCTCATCAGGAGCTTCTTGAGCCGCTTTCATGCAGTGGGCGGCTTTCGACTCGTACCTTTCCAGCTTGATGCGAAGATCACTCATCACGGCGATACTCCACGCTGCCACAGGGAGCCGTAACGTTGGTTCGGATGGCGATCAAAAAGATGACCGAAAAAGGGCAATTTTGGACCCTTGGAGGGCGGCTCGTGGGCGTCCGATGCCAGGCGCAACGAGCCAGGACAGCCGCCAGCGGCCAAATCGGCGCGCCGTCAGCCGGAACTACCAAATTGGAATGATGGAGCCGCGGCGGCTCATGCGTCGCGCTTCGCGCAAACACGCCCGGCAACAATGTCGGTAGATGAGGTCCAGCAGAGCACACATTGGCCACCCCTCCATCGTGAATCGCGGTGGACATTGGCCGACTCGCGGGCGGACGCCTGTGACAATCATCACAAAGGCGGTGTTGCTGGAGCCCTGTTTGCGATGCGTTCGGGCCTTGCTCGAACACCCGCGGGAGGGCTAAAGAGGCGCCTTGGGGCGGTTAGCTCAGCTGGTTAGAGCATCTCGTTTACACCGAGAGGGTCCGCGGTTCGAATCCGTGACCGCCCACCAGCCTGCGCTCGCGCAGCGACGCAGGCTGCCACGCAGAATCCCAACGGGCGAAGGCGGGCTTTTTGCGGCGAGCTTCGGCTTGGCAAGCCAGCCTAATCCCCCGGCCTCCCCGGCAGCAACGGCACCGCGTCGATCCACACCGCCGCCGACTGGCACCAGATCTGCCTGACGGGCCGCAATTTGTCGCGCTGGCGGATTGAGCCCCAGCGGATACCCCAATCGTCGGCCTGATCACCCTCGCCGCTGGTGAACAGCGGGGAACCGCAGTCGGCGCAGAAGTGCTGGAAGCGCATCCGGCCGTTTTCGCCGCGCTTGCCGTAGACTTTTGGCGTGCCGGCGGTCAGCCTGACGTCGGCCTTGGTGCAGATCGCGGTCACCCGGAACGGCGATCCCGTCAGGGTCTGGCAATCCCGGCAATGGCAGACCGACACCGCCTCGGGGTCGACCTCGGCCTCAAAGGTGATCTGCCCGCAATGGCACTGCCCGTCGATCTGCATCGCCCTGATCCCTGCCCCCAAAACAAAAACGGCGCCCGAAGGCGCCGTTTTATCATCTTTCGCTGAACCTTAGTGAGCGGTCAGTCCGCCGGCGGCCTCGTCCCCGTCCGGCTTCACCGTCACCTTGGTGTCCTCTTCCCAGACGATCGGCACGGGCTTCTTCACCAGCGCCTTGGCGACGACGTCGTCCAGACGCGACACCGGGATGATCTCCATGCCGCCCTTGATCGCATCGGAAATCTCCGTGAGATCCTTGGCGTTATCCTCGGGGATCAGCACCGTCTTGATGCCGCCGCGGGCAGCGGCCAGCAGCTTCTCCTTCAGGCCGCCGATCGGCAACACACGGCCGCGCAGCGTGATCTCGCCGGTCATCGCGACATCGTGGCGGACCGGAATGCCGGTCATGACCGAGATGATCGCGGTGGCCATCGCCACGCCCGCCGACGGACCGTCCTTCGGCGTCGCGCCTTCCGGCACGTGCACGTGGATGTCGCGCCGGTCGAACAGCGGCGGCTCGATGCCGTAGACGATCGCACGCGAGCGCACGTAGGACGCCGCTGCCGAGATCGATTCCTTCATCACGTCGCGCAGATTGCCCGTGACCGTCATCTTGCCCTTGCCGGGCATCATGACGCCTTCGATCGTCAACAGCTCGCCGCCGACATCGGTCCAAGCCAGGCCCGTGACGATACCGACCTGCGGCTCGCTCTCGATCTCGCCGAAGCGGTACTTCGGCACGCCGAGCAACTCTTCCAGAGTCTTCTCGGTGACCTTGACCGACTTCTTCTTGGAGATCATCAGCTCCTTCACCGCCTTGCGGGCGAGTGTGGAGAGCTCACGCTCCAGATTGCGCACGCCCGCTTCGCGGGTGTAGCGGCGGATCAACAGCAGCAACGCGTCGTCGTCGATCGAGAACTCCTTGGAGTCCAGGCCGTGCTTGGACACCGCGTTCGGGATCAGATGCTTGCGCGCAATCTCGACCTTCTCGTTCTCGGTGTAGCCCGCGATCCGGATGATCTCCATGCGGTCCATCAGCGGTCCCGGAATATTGAGCGTATTCGCGGTCGTGATGAACATCACGTTGGACAGATCGTAGTCGACCTCGAGGTAGTGGTCGTTGAAGGTCCCGTTCTGCTCGGGGTCGAGGACCTCGAGCAGCGCCGAAGACGGATCGCCGCGGAAATCGGCGCCCATCTTGTCGATCTCGTCCAGTAGGAACAGCGGATTGGACGACTTCGCCTTCCGCATCGACTGGATGATCTTGCCGGGCATCGAACCGATATAGGTGCGGCGGTGACCGCGGATCTCGGCCTCGTCGCGCACGCCGCCGAGCGAGACGCGCACGAACTCACGTCCGGTCGCCTTCGCGATCGACTTGCCGAGCGAGGTCTTGCCGACGCCGGGAGGTCCGACGAGGCAGAGGATCGGTCCGGTCAGCTTGTTGGCGCGCGACTGCACCGCGAGATACTCGACGATACGGTCCTTGACCTTCTCCAGCCCGTAGTGATCGGCATCCAGAACCGCCTGCGCCGATTCCAGATCCTTCTTCACCTTGGACTTCTTGTTCCACGGGATCGACAGCAGCCAATCCAGATAGTTGCGCACGACGGTCGCTTCCGCGGACATCGGCGACATCTGGCGCAGCTTCTTCAATTCATGCTGCGCCTTCTCGCGCGCTTCCTTGGAGAGCTTGGTCTTGGAGATCTTCTCTTCGAGATCGGCCAGCTCGTCGCGACCGTCGTCGTCGCCGAGCTCCTTCTGGATCGCCTTCATCTGCTCGTTGAGATAATACTCGCGCTGGGTCTTCTCCATCTGGCGCTTGACGCGCGAGCGGATGCGCTTCTCGACCTGCAGCACCGAGATCTCGCTCTCCATCAGGCCCAGCACCTTCTCGAGGCGCGTGGTGACCGACAGCGTCTCCAGGATTTGCTGGCGATCCGCAATCTTGACGGCGAGATGCGAGGCAACGGTGTCGGCGAGCTTGGCGAAATCGGTGATCGCCTGCACGACGCCGACGACCTCGGCCGAGATCTTCTTGTTGAGCTTCACATAGCTCTCGAAGTCGGACACGACCGAGCGCGACAGTGCCTCCGCCTCGACCGATTTCGCATCGGTGTCGGCGAGCGCAATCGCGGTCGCTTCGTAGTACTCGCTGCGATCGGTGTATTTCTGCACGCGCGCACGCTCGAGCCCTTCGACCAGCACCTTCACGGTGCCGTCGGGAAGCTTCAAGAGCTGAAGCACGCTGGCGAGCGTACCGGTCTCGTAAATGGCGTCGGGCGCCGGATCATCGTCGGACGCGTTCTTCTGCGTCGCGAGCATGATCAGCGCGTCGTTCTTCATCACCTCTTCGAGCGCGCGGATCGACTTCTCGCGACCGACGAAGAGCGGAACGATCATGTGCGGGAAGACGACGATGTCGCGCAGCGGCAGCACGGGATATGCGTGCGTTTCGCCATGGACGATGGTTGGCCGGGGTTTTGGATTAGTCATGGCCTTTTCCTTTTGCTTTACCCCCTTGCACGCAGCCCGCCATGCTCATGCGCAACCGCCACAAGGTGCCGAGGTGATCCACAAAACCGGCCTACCATTCTAAGGTTGGACCGGGCTTGCCGGATCGGAACTGAGGCGAATCTTGAAGAGAATTTTCGCTCGCCGTCGACATTAGGTGGCTATCGACCGGGGGGGTGTCAAGTCATTGAAAGACGCGCGCCATCAGGCGCTTACGCACGCGTATAAGCGACGCAACATCGGCTGCGGAGAACCATTCCGCAGCCGCTACTATCAAAGACGATTGGAGCGTTCCAGCGCCGTAAATCAGGCGCTGGCGTTCTCGACGGCGCGATCGGACCGATCGGCGTAGATGTAGAGCGGACGGGCCGTACCTTCCACGACTTCGCGCGAAATCACGACTTCTTCCACACCTTCGAGGCCCGGCAGGTCGAACATGGTCTCGAGCAGGATCGCCTCGAGGATCGAACGCAGACCACGCGCGCCGGTCTTGCGCTCGATCGCCTTGCGGGCGACCGCGCCAAGCGCCTCGTCGGCGAAGGTCAGCTCGATGTTCTCCATTTCGAACAGCCGCTGGTACTGTTTCACCAGCGCGTTCTTCGGCTCGGTGAGGATTTTCTTCAGCGAAGTCTCGTCCAGATCCTCGAGCGTCGCCACGACCGGCAGACGGCCGACGAATTCGGGGATGAGACCGTACTTCAGGAGGTCCTCAGGCTCGACGTGGCGGAAGATCTCGCCGGTACGGCGATCCTCCGGCGCGAGCACCTGGGCGGCGAAGCCGATCGAGGTCGACCGCCCGCGCGCCGAGATGATCTTCTCGAGGCCGGCGAACGCACCGCCGCAGATGAACAGGATGTTGGTGGTATCCACCTGCAGGAACTCCTGCTGCGGATGCTTGCGGCCGCCCTGCGGCGGGACCGAAGCCACCGTGCCTTCCATGATCTTCAGCAGCGCCTGCTGCACGCCCTCACCCGACACGTCGCGCGTGATCGAGGGATTGTCGGACTTGCGGCTGATCTTGTCGATTTCGTCGATGTAGACGATGCCGCGCTGGGCGCGCTCGACATTGTAGTCGGCGGCCTGGAGCAGCTTCAGGATGATGTTCTCGACGTCCTCGCCGACATAGCCGGCTTCGGTCAGCGTCGTGGCATCAGCCATCGTGAACGGCACGTCCAGGATGCGGGCGAGCGTCTGCGCGAGCAGCGTCTTGCCCGAACCGGTCGGACCGATCAGCAGGATGTTCGACTTCGCGAGCTCAACGTCGTTGTGCTTGGTCTGGTGGTTGAGGCGCTTGTAGTGATTGTGCACCGCGACCGACAGGACCTTCTTCGCATGGCTCTGGCCGATGACGTAATCGTCCAGGACCTTGCAGATTTCCTTCGGCGTCGGAATGCCGTCGCGCGACTTCACGAGCGAGGATTTGTTCTCCTCGCGGATGATGTCCATGCAGAGCTCAACGCACTCGTCGCAGATGAAGACCGTGGGACCCGCGATCAGTTTGCGGACTTCGTGCTGGCTCTTGCCGCAGAACGAGCAATACAGTGTGTTCTTGGAGTCGCTCGTGCCGACCTTACTCATTCATGTCTCCGTCCGCGGTTCGATCCCGCTCCGCTCGATCGCTCCATTCCGGCACGCATGCCGTATGAAGTTCAAATAGAGCAAATTCCGTACCAAAAAAGACCCTACGCGTTACATCCCGTGCGAATCACGGTCACTCGATTCTCCGCGATCATAGCCGATCAATCGTAGCCAACCATGCTGTCACCCGACTATCAAGAATTCGCTAATCGAGGGGGCGCTGGCTACCCGTGACAATACCGTGATTTCACGTCTTGGCACGGACGAAGTGATCGAAATCGCCCCGGAGTTGCTGGATTGCCACGAAAAACAAGCACGAAAGCGGAACTTTCTGCCTGTCGCGGGGCGCAAGACTGTTTTTTGCGCCGCCGCGTAGTGCGCCGTTAACGTGAACGTCGCCCTGACGATCCCGAGAAATCCCCATAGGTATTCCAGGGATCGATGTTGCAGCCCCGTTCGCGTTACTGCGGTTTCGCCGCCGGCTCTTCGGCGCGCTTGTCGATGACCCTGTCGACCAGGCCGAACTCCTTGGCGTCGTTCGCGGTGAGGAACTTGTCGCGTTCCAGCGCGTCCTCGATGGTCTTGTAGGTCTGACCGGTGTGCTTCACGTAGATCTCGTTGAGCCGCTTCTTCAGGTTCAGGATTTCCTGCGCGTGCAGCATGATGTCGGTGGCCTGGCCCTGGAAGCCACCGGAGGGCTGATGCACCATGATGCGCGCGTTCGGCAGCGAGAAGCGCATGTCCTTCTCGCCGGCGCAGAGCAGCAGCGAGCCCATCGAGGCGGCCTGGCCCGTGCACAGCGTCGAGACCGGCGGGCGGATGAACTGCATGGTGTCGTAGATCGCGAGGCCCGACGTCACCACGCCGCCCGGCGAGTTGATGTACATCGAGATTTCCTTCTTCGGATTTTCCGCTTCAAGGAACAGGAGCTGCGCGACCACCAGCGTCGACATGCCGTCCTCGACCGGCCCGGTCAGGAAAATGATGCGCTCCTTCAACAGGCGCGAGAAGATGTCGTAGGCGCGCTCGCCACGGTTGGTCTGCTCGACCACCATGGGCACGAGGTTCATGTAGGTTTCAACCGGATCGCGCATGAGTCACCTAGGGTTTTAGGAGGCGGACATTGCCAGTCTTGGCTGCCAGTTTGGCTGGATTTGCCGGAAGGCCGATGGACGCCAGTGATGCAGGAAGTGGGTAGAGGTAGAACGCTTGGTATAAGACTTGGGTACAGGGCGTACCGACAGATATAGCCCAATTCGCGCCAGACAAGTGCGGAGCGAATTAAGGCTTAATCCACGGGGCACTTGAAGCTGATTCTCGCAAACAGGCCCAGCCAGCCAGTTGGCTAGCCGGGCCCCTTTGCTGATCATCCTTAATGGAAGGCTTTCCTAGGAGCCCGTCCAGTTATCGTTTTGGCTGGTTAGATTTCATTACGATAGCCCGCTCATGCGGTACTGGCGAGGTTGCCGAGCTTGACGAGGTTGTG
>NZ_JADPIU010000118.1:0-533 GCF_023073075.1 Bradyrhizobium sp. 61
CGGCGCATGTGAACATCTGGAAGAACCGATTGTCGGAGCATGGGCTTCCCGTTGGTCCGTGGTTGCGCTCGCTCAAGCAGGCCGTTGTCGAGCGTCGCGCGGACGATCATTTGATCCGTATCGACGGATCGGCGACCTCGGACGATCGTCTTGTCCCGCTTGGCAGCCTGCGTGATCTCTTGACGGTCACTGCCGGCCAGAAAATTGCCTATGTTACCGATGTTGCCGACACGCCGGCCAATCGTGCCGCCATCACAGCGCTCGTTCAGAATGCGGACATTCTCTTCATCGAGGCGGCATTTGCGGAGGCCGACGTCGCATTGGCGAGGAACCGGGCCCATCTTACAACCATGGCTGCAGGAGAAATTGCGCGGCAAGCCAATGTGCGCCGCGTCGAGCCGTTTTACTTCTCTCCGCGCTATGCGGGAGACGAGGTGCGGATGCTGGCCGAGGTGATGACGGCGTTCAGAGGATCTCACGCCTGACGCGAAGACTAGTGTCCAATATCACTTCTAGTGCGGTTTGGATTTGAC
>NZ_JADPIU010000005.1:0-89842 GCF_023073075.1 Bradyrhizobium sp. 61
ACCGCATGGGGCGGGGGGATCAAAGGCTGGGGCAAGGTGACGAGGTCCGGACTCCTAGGCACTCCGGACCTCGGAACTTTCTAGATTGAACGCAATTTCGCGCCGCCGGCTGTATGAGCCGCGCGGCGCGAAGTCGTTTTGAGGCGCCCTGCCCGATCAGTCTTGCCTAATCACTTCGGAACGTTCCGCTCGAGATCCTCAAGCCATGCCGCCGCGCTTGAATCCGACGGCGCGCGCCAGTCGCCGCGCGGCGACAACGAGCCGCCGGCCGAAACCTTCGGCCCGTTCGGCATCGCCGAGCGCTTGAACTGGCTGAAGGCGAAGAAGCGGCGCAGGAACACTTCCAGCCAGCGCCGGATCTCCGGCAGATCATAGGCCCTGCGCTTGTCGGTCGGGAACGCCGGCGGCCATTCGCCCTTGGCGACATCATTCCAGGCGTGCTGCGCCATGAAGGCGATCTTGGAGGGCCGCATGCCGAACCGCAGCGTGTAGAACAGGTTGAAATCCTGCAGCTCGTAGGGCCCGACGGAAGCTTCCGTGCTCTGCGGCTTCTCGCCGGGCTTGACCGGAACCAGCTCGGGCGAGATTTCGGCCGACAGGATCGACGTAAGCGTCCGGTTGACGTCGTCGCTGAACTGTTTTGAGGCGATCACCCAGCGGATCAGGTGCTGGATCAGCGTCTTCGGCACCCCGGCGTTGACATTATAATGCGCCATCTGGTCGCCGACGCCGTAGGTGCACCAGCCGAGCGCGAGCTCCGAGAGATCGCCGGTTCCGATGACGATGCCGCCATGATGGTTGGCGAGCCGGAACAGATAGTCGGTCCGCAGGCCCGCCTGCACGTTCTCGAAGGTGATGTCGTAGACCTTCTCGCCTTTGCCGAAGGGATGGCCGATGTCCTTCAGCATTTGCGTCGCCGTGGGACGGATGTCGAGCTCCTGGCACTCCGTCTGCAACGCCTTCATCAGCGCCAGTGCATTGGTCTTGCTCTCGCTGCCGGTGGCAAAGCCCGGCATCGTGTAGGCCAGGATGTTGCTGCGTGGCAGTCCGAGCAGGTCGACCGCCTTGGCGGCGACGATCAGGGCGTGGGTGGAATCGAGCCCGCCCGAGACGCCGATCACCACGCGCTTGGTTCCGGTCGCGCGCATGCGCTGCACGAGGCCGGCGACCTGGATGTTGTAGGCCTCGTAGCAATCCTGCTCGAGCAGGGCTTCGTCGCTCGGCACGAACGGGAAGCGCTCGATCTTGCGCAGGAAGCCGATGTCGGTGGCCGGCGGCTTCAGAGCGAAGGTGATCCTCCGGAAAAAGGCTTCGCGTTGCCGGCGATTATCGTCGAACGTGCCCATCAGCGCGCGTTCCTGCCTGAGCAGATCGAGATCGACGTCGGCCAGCGTGATCTGGCCGTCCTGGCGGAACCGCTCGCCCTCGGCCAGCAGCACGCCGTTCTCATAGATCGAGGTCTGGCCGTCCCAGGCGAGGTCCGTGGTCGATTCCCCTGCCCCGGCGGCGGAATAGACGTAGGCCGCAAGACAACGCGCCGACGTCGATTGGCACAGCAGTGCGCGCGAGCGCGCCCGGCCGATCGTGATCGGGCTGCCGGATAGATTGATCAGCACGCTGGCGCCGGCAAGCGCGAGTTCGGAAGCCGGCGTCACCGGAATCCACATGTCCTCGCAGATCTCGACGCCGATGATCAGGCCTGGAACATCCTCGGCCGCGAACAGGAGGTCAACGCCGAACGGTGCGTGCAGCCCGCCAAACGCGATCGTCTCTCCGGCCACGCCGGCGCCGGAGGCGAAATGCCGTCCCTCGTAGAATTCGCGATAGGTCGGCAGATAAGACTTGGGCACGACACCAAGGACGTTGCCGCGATGAATGACGACGGCGCAATTGTAGATGCGATGACCGAAGCGCAGCGGCGCGCCGACGATCAGGACGGTCATCAGCGCCGAGGAGGCCTCGACGATTGAGGCGAGCCCGCGCTCGACCGCATCGAGCAGCGGGTCCTGCTTGACGAGATCCTCGATCGCGTAGCCGGACAGGCACAGCTCCGGAAACACGGCAACCGCCACCGACTGTTCATGGCAAGCGCCTGCCGCCGCCAGGATCGCCTTCGCATTGGCCGTGGGATCGGCCACATGGGAGGTGGTGACGCAGGCCGCCACGCGCGCAAATCCGTGGGCGTAGATCGAGTGGAAGCTCATCGAGCGCGGTACCCTTAATCTTGTCGCGGCCGCAGCCGCCAGTTCCCCATGATATGTAACCCATCGACCGGGCCCCGTGCAGGCCATCCGCCGTCATGCATAACGGATTTGCGTGTTCGCCGGCCCGGCCGGGCCAAGGCACCTGACAAGGTCAGGCGCTGCGGGCCAGCACTCCGGAGAGGTCGTTGCGCAGCCACTCGGCGATTCGGGGCCAGGCATGGGCGTGGGTGCGCGCCCCCATGAACAGGCCGAGATGATTGCTGGGCTCGGAGGCCGCGGCAATGAAGGCCGGCGGCGTTCCTAGCAGACCGGCGGTCGCAAGCGCCTGTCTGGCCGGCACGACGTCGTCATCGAGCCCGGCGAGCAGGAAGACCGGCGCCTTGACGTCCCTCAGATCAACCTCGCGGCCGAGCGCCGTGAAGTTGCCGCCGGCAATCCGATTCTCCCGGAAGATTCGGTTGACGATCTCCAGATAATAGGTGCCGGGCAGGTTGAGCGTCTCGGTATTCCAGCGATCGAAACGCGCGAGCAGTGCCGCGCCCTCCTCGTCCGAGAGATCCCTCTGCAATGCCGCCGCAATGTCGTCGCGGCTCGGCGCCTTCGTCCAGAAGCGCAGCATTTCGTCGCCACTGACATTGCCGCCGCCGCGCGCCACGAGCTGGTCGTAGAGCGCCTCAGGCGCATTGCGGGCGAGCCGGGACAGCGCGGAATCGATCGAGAGATCGACGGGCGCCCCCACCAGCACCAGCCGCCGCACCTTGGCGGGAAAGCGCGCCGCATAGAGCAGCGACAGCCAGCCGCCCTGGCACAGGCCGACGAGATCGACCGGCGCGCCGATTTCGTCAACGGCGACGTTGAGATCGCCGAGATAGCTGTCGATCGAGAGATAGCGCATGTCCGGCGAGGCCGAGCGCCAGTCGGTGAGGTACACCCGATCGATGCCGCCATTCTGCAGGGACTGCACCACGCTGTGGCCCGGTGCGAAGTCGGCGATCAGGGCCCGATGCAGCGCATAGGGCGCGCAGACCAGTGCCGGCTGGCCGGATTGCGTCCGCGTGCAATCGCGCAGGCGCATGGTCGCAAGCTCCAAGGCGACCGTGTTGGGTGTCGTCCACGGCAGATTGCTCGCGTCTTGTTCCGGCGGATCGCGCTCCAGCCACCAGAAGCAGGCGTCCATCGCGAGCCGCGCCGCCGCAAATGGCCATAGCAGCGGATCATTCGGAGGACGATCCGATCCACCCAGCGGTTTGCCGCCCTTCTCCACCATGACTATCTCAAGGTCCTCACAGCAGGGCCTCCAGGCTGACGATCGAAATACCGCGCTCGCGAAAACTCCGATGGGTCGCGGCCACCGAGCCGTCGAGATCGATGCCGCGGCATGCATCCTCGATGACGGCGACCTCGAACCCCGCCTTGCGGGCATCTTCCGCCGAGAAGCGAACACAGAAATCCAGTGCCAGGCCGGCGACGAAGACGGTCTTCAGCTCGCGCTCGCGCAAATAGCCGAGCAGGCCCGTCGGCGTCCGGTGGTCGTTCTCGAACAGCGCCGAATAGGAATCGATGCCGCGACGAAAGCCTTTGCGCACCACGAGGTTTGCCCTGGTAATTTCGAGCTCCCCATGGAATTCAGCGCCCACCGTGCCTTGCACGCAGTGCGTCGGCCACAGCACCTGGGTGCCGTAGTCGAGCTCGATGGTCTGGAACGGCTGCTTGCCCGCATGGTTCGGTGCGAACGAGACGTGATCGCCCGGATGCCAGTCCTGGGTCAGCACCACATTGGTGAATTTTGCGGCAATTCGGTTGATCGCCGGGACAACCTTCTCGCCGCCGGGAACGGCGAGCGCTCCGCCGCTGCAAAAGTCGTTCTGTACGTCGATCACCAGCAGCACGTCGCGGTCGGAAATCTGCATCGCAAGGTCCCGTTCCAGCCGTCAGGCGCGACGGGCGCCGAACGATCCGTCCAATGTCGATCTTCCCGCGCGGCTTCGCAACCATCGACACATGCGGCGATATCGCGCCCGTCGCACCTGGGATGCAACGGTTTGGCGTTGTCCGAGTTGACTAGGCTCACCCAAGGACGGATTCTAGAGACGTTCGCAAATTGCGGATCGGATGGAGCGGAGGGAACGGTTCCCGCGAGCCTGCACGGCGCGGCAGCCACAAGGTCATGAGTATCGGCAAGACAGGACAGATTCTTCTCGCCGATATCGGCGGCACCAATGCGCGCTTCGCGCTGAGCGAAAGCGCATCGGACAGCGGCGACCAGGCCGGTCCCATCGACTATGTGAAGGTCGCTGACTTCCCGACCGTCCGGGAAGCCATCGCCGACGTCCTTGCGCGCCGGTCCGGTGGCAAACAGCCCAAACGAGCCGTGCTGGCCGTCGCGGGTCCCGTGACCAACAACCGCTGCGTCATGACCAACAGTCCGTGGGTCATCGACGGCAACGAGCTCCAGCCGACCCTCGGCTTCGAGAGCGTGCATGTGCTCAATGATTTCGAGGTCGTGGCCTGGTCCCTGCCCGCCCTGAAGCCTGCCGATTTGATCCCGCTCGGGGGCCAGGACGGCCTCCCGGGAGAGCCGCTGCTGGTGGTTGGGCCTGGAACCGGCTTTGGCGTCTCCTGTCTGGTCGAACGCCACGGCGCCCGGCTGGCGGTCGTCACCGAGGCAGGCCACGCGACTTTGCCGGCGGAGACCGAGCGCGAGGAGCGCGTGCTCGCGGCCATGCGCCGACGTCTCGGTCATGTCTCCATCGAGCGCGGCGCGCTTTCGGGCTCCGGCCTGCAAAACCTCTACGAGGCGCTGGCGGAGGTCGACGGCGCCCAGGTGCCGCACCGCGACGCCGCCGCCATCACCAAGGCCGCCCTGGAGGGCAGTTGCGAACTGAGCCGCGCGACGCTGGAGATGTTTTGCGCCATCCTCGGCTCAGTCACGGGCAATCTCGCGGTGACCTTCGGCGCCCGCGGCGGCGTCTACATCGCCGGCGGGATCGTGCCGCGCTTTCCGGAGTTCCTTGCCGCTTCCGCGTTCCGGGCGCGCTTCGAAGCCAAGGGACGCTTCCAGGACTATTTGCGCAATATCCCGACCAGGCTGGTGACGAAACCCGACGCGAGCTTCGTCGGCCTGAAGATGTTCGCCGACCACAATCCGGATTGATGAGCCGCGATCGGCTCCGACGCCGTCCAGTCCGTTAACTATACACAGCTGATTGCAGCCAAGGCGCGGTTCCACGCAGGATCGTGCTTGCCCGACTGTGTCCGATGGGAAACAATTCCCGTAGTTGCGGGGGCGTGACATGCGTAAGCAGGACTTCGGTTTCGACTATCACCGCTATCACCGCCTGCTGACCGAGGCGGACGACGATAACAAGCGGCTGGCCCTGATCGAGCTCCTGATCGAGGAAAAGGCCCGCGACCGGCTGGCCGCGCAGCGCGCCTCTGATCGCGCCGCCATGACGGCCCATACCATCGCCACCGTGCTGAAGAACGGCCGCAACTGAGACTTGCGGGACCGCTCGCTGCTCGCGCAAACACGCGAGCGATTGCGATTCCGTTAACGATCCCTCGCAAGCTCGCGTCAAACTTTTTGCTCTAAGAGCTTCCCCTACCTGATGCAATTCAGGGGTCAACAAAGGGGGGAATGAACATGAGCATGATTTCGCTTGCCGCGATCCCGGCCGCCGTCGAAACCCGTTTTGCCGATTCTTCGTTCAAGATCATCTTGCTGTTCTGCTGCATGGGCCCGGTCGCCTCGTTCGGCGTGATGGCGCGCGGCATCGACCTCAGCGCCGGCCTGATCTGAGACGACGACACATTCTTTCGCCAAATGGCCGCCCCTCACGGGCGGCCATTTTCGTTGGCGATCTCAGTACGGCGCTTCTCAGTGAGGAGCCTTCTCAGTGAGGAGTTTTGGCGACCGCGTCCGGAAACAGCGAATCGATCATCACCTTGAGCTGGTCGAGGGAAATCGGCTTGCGCAGGATAGGCCGCCGCCGGAGCAAGGACGGCAGCAGCTCCGGCCCGTAGCCGGTGGCGAACAAAAACGGCTTGCCGCGGCGCTCGATCAGGTCGGCGACCGGATCGACGTAGAGGCCCTTCAGGTTGATGTCGAGGATGGCGAAATCGTATTGCGCGGTCATCGCAAAGGCGCTCGCGTCCCGGACATTGTCCGCTTCCGCGACGACATGGTGGCCGAGTTCCTCCACCATGTCGGCGATCATCATCCGGATCAACGCCTCGTCTTCGACCAGGAAAACGGAGAGTCCGTCCGCCATATCAACCCCGCAGTCAGCTTACGAAGCTAACCATACCCGAAATGCGGAGAGGATTCACGAATTCGTGGCGGGCTCCGTTAATTCAGACGCCCGCGATCGGATTCAACTTGATCAATCCAGCCCGCGCTCGTGGCTGAGGCGCACCATCTCCTGGATGAAGACCTGCTTCTGCTTGTCGTCGAGGCTCGAATAAAGCGGCTCGGCGGCATCGGCGACGTTGCGCTGGTCGGCGGCGCGGTCGATCAGGAATTGCGATTCGTTGCGCATCTGCTCGATGATGTCGTCAGGCGGATCCCGCTTGGCGCGAGCGATCCGCAGGTTGAGCCGCTCCGCGCCATTATGCCCCAGATAGTGCATTGCGCTCGAGAAGCCGAACCAGTGCTTCTCCTGATCGGGCGTCAGGTTCAACTCGGTCTTGATCCGCTCGATATAGGAATCGCTGTTGGCGACGATCTGCTCGGCGGACTGTTGCGGCGCGCCGGGCTGGGTGAGGACGGTGACGTCCTTATTGTCCTTGTTGTCCTGCGGCGCATTCCTGGCTTCCTTGCTCGCCTTGGCGCCCTTGCCCGCCTTGGCGGTCTCCTTGGCGCCCTTGTCCTTGCCGGCACCCTGCTGCTTGGAATCCTTGCTCGCGTCCTTGCTGGCATCCTTGCTCGCGTCCTTGGCAGCCGGAGCCGGCTGGTTGTTGTTGACGCCGAGCACGCCGGTGAAGACACCGACCACGCCGCCGATCGCACCGCCCAGCACGCCGCCAACGGGTCCGGCCGCCTTGTTGCCGGCCGCGGCTCCATCCTGAACGCCCTTGACCAGGCCTTGCGCCTGCGCAACGGCGGCGGCGCCCAGCAGCACCGCGAGCACGGAGCCCAGCGCGAACCATCGCCGCAGGTGAAGCCGCGCAGGCGGCGCCGGGTTGATCATTCTGGTCTCCATCGTCGATCCGATTGTCCTGTCCGGGTGGGGGCCACCCGCCGGTTGCAACTCTATCGTTTTCGCCGCTTCGCGGTCCAGCCGCAGCCAATTGCTGTCCACGCCCGAAAACTGTTTGGCGCGAAGCGGTTATGGAGGCTTATTCGAAACTGCGGCGTAATTGCGCACGAGATGTCCTGTGGTCCTTGACCCGAAGTGTGCGTCGCAAAATGCGCCTCCGAGGTTCACCTCCGGGTGTGCTTCGCGAGACGGCGCCGCCGCGTTCCCGGACGCAACGTTAGTTCTAGACGGCGAGTCGTTCGGCTTCCTCGACAGACGGGATCAATCATGATCTGATCGCGCTACCAATTTGCTGCGCTTCGCGCGATTTCACGGCGAGGCGGTAGCACCAAGAAACGCGAACAAAAATCAAAAACAAAACTCGGAATGCCAGAGGAAACGCGAAAACAATAAAACATCCAGGTGAGGAAACGAGATGTCACGCAAGACACTGACGCGACGTCAATTTGTAGCCGCCACTGCAATGTCCTCCGCCGCGCTGATCACAGCGCCCTATGTCCGCGGCGCTTACGCCGCCGGCAAACTCTCGATCGGCTTCTGGGACCACTGGGTGCCCGGTGCCAACGACGCCTCCACCGCCATGGTCAAGGAATGGGCTGAAAAGGAGAAGGTCGAAGTTTCCATCGATTACATCACCAGCAACAACAAGAAGATCGAGTTGACGGTCGCGGCCGAAGCGCAGGCCAAATCCGGTCACGACATTCTTCAGATGTACACCTGGTGGCCGCATGCGTATGCCGAGCAGTTTGAACCGGTGAACGACGTTGTCGAGGAGGCGATCAAGCAGAACGGTGAGGTCAACGACACGGTCAAATATCTCGGCAAGGCCAACGGCAAATGGCTTGCGGTCCCGGCAACCCCGGGGAGCCAGATCAAGGGGCCCTGCTCGCGCATCGACCTCATGAAGAAGCATGCGGGGATCGACGTCCAGGAACTGTACCCCGTCGGCGCGCCGCCCAAGGCCGATAGCTGGAATATGGATACATTCCTGAAGGCGGCGGAAGCGTGCCAGAAGGCAGGTTTCCCATTCGGAATCGGTCTCGGCGAGACCACCGACAGCGTCGATACCGCGGGCGCCATCTTCCAGTCGTTCGGCGCCGAACTCGTCAACGCCAAGGGCGATGTCACGGTGAAGACCGATGAGGTTCGCCAGGCGCTCGAATATTACAAGAAGCTGATCGCCTTCCTGCCGCCGGACGCTCCGTCCTGGGACGACGCCTCGAACAACAAATGGCTGATCTCCGGCCGCGGCGCCCTCATCATGAATCCGCCGAGCGCCTGGGCGGTCGCCAGGCGCGACGCGCCGCAGGTCGCCGAGCAATGCTGGACGCACGGCTTCCCCTCCGGTCCTAAAGGCCGGTATGCGCCGTTCCTGCCCTATTTCTGGGGTCTCTGGAATTTCTCCAAGAACAAGGCATCGGCCAAGAGCCTTCTGGCTTTTCTGTCACAGCCATCATCGATCGAAAAGTTCGTCGCGGCGAGCGGCGGCTACGATTTGCCGGCCTATGCAAAGATGACGACGCTGAAGACCTGGGCCGAGGTAGGCCCGCCGAAGGGCACGCTCTATCACTATCCGAATCCCTACAATCATCAGACACTGTCGATTGCGGCCTCTCCGGCGCCGCCGAAGATCGCCCAGCAGATCTACGCGCAGGCCACGCTGACCAAGATGGCGCTGCGCTTTGCGCAGGGCGAAAAGTTGGAGACCGCACTCGCCTGGGGCGAAGGCGAGTGTGAAGGCTTCATGCGAACCTAAGCCGGGGTGTGCCACGGCGGTTCACGCATCCCCGCGTGAGCCGCCAGGGCACCCCACCGTTCGATGGAATGAGCAGATCGAGCCGACACGCGGGTGCCGGCTCCGCCGTTGGACATTCCGCAAGGAAGCTTGACCCAAGGACACTGACATGGCCGATGTCGTCGTTGAGGACGGTCGCGTCGCCCGCACGGCGAGCGCGCGCAAACGGACGGGCCTGCACAATGCGTTGAAGCGGAAATCGACCGTGGCGTTCTTCCTGACGCTGCCGCTGATCCTGCTGATCGCGCTGTTCGTGCTTTACCCTGCCCTGTTCTCGATCCACCTCGCGACGCTGAACAAGTCGATGCAAAAATTCGTCGGCTTCGGCAACTTCACCTTCCTGTTCAAGCGCGAGACGTTCTGGATGGTGGTGGAGCAGTCCTGCATCTTCGCGATCACCGCCGTGTTCTTCAAGGCGCTGATCGGCTTCATCGTCGCGCATTTCGTGCACAACATACCGGCCAAGGGCCAGCGCAAATGGCGCGGCATGCTGCTGGTGCCCTGGGTGATCCCGCCGGCGATGAGCACGCTCGCCTGGCTGTGGCTGTTCGACCCCTCCTACAGCGCCTTCAACTACACGCTCTCCTTCTTCGGCATCGGTCCCATCAACTGGCTCGGCAATGCCGCCTGGGCGCGCTTTTCCGTCATCCTCGTCAACGTCTGGTACGGCGCGCCGTTCTTCCTGATCATGTACCTGGCGGCGCTGAAATCGGTGCCGGACCAGCTCTACGAGGCCGCCGCAATCGACGGCGCCAATTGGTGGCAGAAGATGTGGTACGTGACGCTGCCGATGATGCGCAACATCATCGCGATCACGACGCTGTTCTCGCTGATCGTCACCTTCGCTAATTTCGACATCGTCCGCATCCTGACCTCAGGCGGGCCTCTCGACCAGACCCAGATCTTTGCCACCTATGCGTTCCGGGTCGGCATCGAGAGCAACGACATTCCGCTCGGCGCCAGCGTCTCGCTGTTTATGGTCCCGATCCTCGCCGTCGCAGCGATCTTCATCCTGCGCGACGTCAATAAACGCGGGAACGAATCCTGATGAGCACAATAGCGATCGACAAGGCCGGCCCCCGGCGCAAGGTTAAATATGGCAGCATGAGCCGCGACCGTACCTGGGCGCTGCGCTGGTCCTATTTCTTCCTGGTGCTGTTTGCGATCTTCTTTCTGACGCCGCCGCTCTACATGGTGATAACCTCGCTCAAGAGCAGCGCGGAGATCTCGGCTGCGACCAATCCGTGGTGGGTGTTCCACCCGACGCTGGCGAACTATGTCGAACTACTGACGTCGAACCAATTCCTCCGGTTCTTCTGGAATTCGACCATCGTGTCGCTGGTGGTTGTGCTCGTCACGATGCTGATCAGCATCCCTGCCGCCTTCGCGCTCGCGCGGATGAAGTTCTGGGGCTCGACGACGCTCGCCACCGGCGTGTTCCTGACCTACCTGGTTCCGGACAGCCTCCTCTTCATCCCGCTGTTCAAGATGCTGGCGCTGGTTCAGGACATCACCGGCATCACGCTCCTGAACCGATGGTACGTGCTGCTATTCGTCTATCCGACGCTGACGGTGCCGTTCTGTACCTGGATCATGATCGGCTATTTCGCCTCGATCCCGAAGGAGCTCGACGAGGCCGCGATCATCGACGGCGCCTCGTGGCTTCAGACCCTGACGCGGATCTTTATTCCGGTCGCGCTGCCGGGCCTGATTGCCGCGACCATCTTCGCCTTCACGGTGTCCTGGGCGCAGTTCCTCTATCCCCTGGTGTTCACGACGTCCATCGACCAGCTCGTGCTCCCGGTCGGCATCACCACCACCCTGATCAAGGGCGACGTCTTCAACTGGGGCCAGATCATGACCGGCGCGCTGCTCGGCGCAGCTCCGCCGCTGGTCATCTACGCCTTCCTGATGGACTACTACATCGCCGGCCTGACCGCCGGCGCGACAAAGGGTTGATGTCTCATGGCTGACGTTGCATTGCGGAAGGTGGTCAAGCGTTACGATGATGTCGAAGCCGTGCGCGGCATCGACTTGGACATCGCCGACCATGAGTTCATCGTGCTGGTTGGGCCTTCGGGCTGCGGCAAGTCGACGACGCTGCGCATGATCGCGGGCCTCGAGGACATCAGCGACGGCGACATCATGATCGGCGGCGACGTCGTCAATGACGTACCGCCGAAGGATCGCGATATCGCCATGGTGTTCCAGAACTACGCGCTCTACCCGCACATGACGGTCGCGGAGAACATGTCGTTCGGGCTGCGCCTGAAGCACTTTCCCAAGGCCGAGATCAAGGCGCGGGTGACGGAAGCCGCCCGCCTCCTCGACATCACCGACCTGATCGACCGCAAGCCGAAGCAGCTCTCCGGCGGCCAGCGCCAGCGTGTCGCGATGGGCCGCGCCATCGTGCGCAATCCGAAAGTGTTCCTGTTCGATGAGCCGCTGTCCAATCTCGACGCCAAGCTGCGCGTGCAGATGCGGATCGAGATCAAGAAGGTGCACCAGAAGGTGCGCACCACCACCGTCTACGTCACCCACGACCAGGTCGAGGCGATGACGTTGGCTGACCGCGTCGTTGTGATGAACAAGGGCCGCATCGAGCAGATCGGCACGCCCAACGAACTCTACCACAAGCCGGCGACGCGCTTCGTTGCCGGCTTCATCGGCTCGCCCGCGATGAATTTCATCCCGTGCCGGCTGGAGGATGTCGGCGGCGCGCTCCAGATCCGTTTGACCGACCGCATCGCCTTTGCGCTGCCACAGGCTCGCGCCGCGCGCTACAACGCGCTGCCGCGCACCGACAAGCTGCTGCTCGGCCTCCGGCCCGAGCACCTCACCGAGTCCCATGCGCATCTGGGGCCGGGCGTCGAGACCTTCGACACCGTGCTCGACGTCACCGAGCCGATGGGGATGGAGACCCTGGTCTATTTCGGGCTCGACGGCACGCCCGTCTGTGGCCGCGTCGATCCCAACGCCGGCGCCAAGGACGGGGCACCCATGCGTTTGGCGATGGACCTCAACAATATGCACCTGCTAAACGAAGACACCGGCGTCGTGCTGTGACGCCGTCTCAAGAAACGCAAGCAGGCGGGGAGCGATGGCGACCAACAAGAAGAAGATTTTCGTTACACAAACTTTGTCGCAAGGGGCCCGCGCCCTCCTCACCCAGCGGGACGATATCGAGCTCGTCGAGTTTCCGAACCTGATCTCGGCCAAGGATTTCGAAGCCTTGCTGAAGAACCACGCGCCGGTTCACGGCGTGGCGCTGGGTGCCACCGCCTTCGGTGAGACCGAGCTCGAGGCCTCGAAGGACATGAAGGTGGTGACCCGCATCGGCGTCGGTTACGACGCCGTCGACGTGCCCGCCCTCTCCCGCCGCAAGGTGCCGCTGATGGTGGCGGGCAGCGCCAACTCGCCCTCGGTCGCCGAGCAGGCGCTGTTCATGATGCTGACGCTGGCCAAGCGCGCCAATGAGATGCACGCCTGCGTCAAGGATGGCCAATGGGCCAACCGGCTCGGCATGCTGCCGTTCGACCTCTACGGCAAGACCGTGCTGATCATCGGCTTCGGCCGCATCGGCAGTCGCACCGCCAAGCGCTGCCAAGCGATGGAAATGAAGGTGCAGGTCTACGATCCCTACAAGCCTGCCGCCGAGATCAAGGCCGCGGGCTGCGAGCCTGTTGCCGATCTCGACGCAGCGCTGCCCAACGCCGACTTCGTCACCATCCATTGCCCGAAGACGCCGGAGACCGTCGGCCTGTTCGATGCGGCGCGGATCGGCCGGATGAAGCCGAAATCCTATCTCATCAACACCGCACGCGGCGGCATCGTGAAGGAGGCCGCGCTTTACGACGCCCTGGTCTCCGGCAGGATTGCCGGTGCCGGGATCGACGTGTTCGAGGTGGAGCCGCCGCCGGTCAGCAACGCGCTGTTCGCGCTGCCCAACGTCATCATGGCCCCGCACGTCGCCGGCGTCACCGTCGAGGCGGTGAGCCGCATGAGCGAGCAGACCGCTCGCAATATCCTGAGTGTGCTGGACGGCGATCCCATCCGGCAGAACATCATCAACCAGGACGTGCTCGGCTGAGCCGACCTCCGGGCGGGCGGTTATCCGCCCGCCTCCGGAACGCCAGAATGCGTCCCATTTTGGTGCAGATCGAGCCCCAACTCAGCCTTAATCAAACCCGCGTAATAAGTCCGGCCGCGGCGGCAGTGGGACAGACTTGCCGGCCGCGTCGAGCTGGAGGATGAACCCTTGTCAGAGATCGACCCGACCGACCACGCGCTGGCAACCATCGCCAGCATTTTGGAGCACCCCGAGCCCGTCCGCGAGACCGAGACCGAAATGGTGGTCGACGGTGAGCAGGTCGTCGCCGATGAGCATCCGATCGCCGACGAGCATGTGGTGGTCGACGAGCATGCGATGGTCGACGAGCACGAGCATCCCGTGGTCGAGGAGCAGCCGCTGGTGCCGGAGCACACCGATGCCGACGGCTACAGCAAGGTCGGTCCGGGGCCGATGGTGGCGATCCGTCTGAAATGGACGGTCCATCGCGGCGATGACGGCCAGTTCTACGTCCACGAGACCATCGGCGAGCAGTCCGCGCCCGTGGTCAGCGGCCCGATGACGAGCGAAGCCGCGGTGCATTTCGTCGACGCGCACGAGGATGAGGCACATCGGCGCTTCGAGGAGCTGCGCAGCGAGATCGCCGGCCGCAGCTCGCTCGCCGATTACGAGCGCAAGGGCGAAGCCTAGCGCTCGCGGGGGCCGAGAAAATCCCGCTTCACGAGCTCGACCCCGGCATGCCGGAGCAAGTCGTAGGACGTCGTGACGTGAAAGAAGAATTGCGGGACGCTGAACGTCAGCAGCAGCGTCCGCCCGGTGAAGGGCAGCTCGGTCCCGTTTTTCAGCCTGAAGAAGACATTTCGTTCCGCCGCACTATCGATCTCGGCGCGCGACAGGCTTTCGATGAACTCGATTGACGTCGCAATGCGCGCCTGAAGCCCGGCGATGTCGTGCTCCAGCGCCGGCAACGCCACCGGCTCCTGGTCGGCCAGCAAGGCTGGCGCGACCGTGGCATGGCGGCACGCCTCCCCTATCTGCTGCGCCAGATCGTACATATTCGGCGCCATGCGCATGCCGAGCAGGACGGCCGGATTGAACTTCCGGCTTTCGGCATAGGCGACGCCCTTGTCCAGCAGCGCCGACAGGTTGCGCAGATACGGCACGAAGACGCCGACCGAGGCGTCATACATCGAGATCGTCACCCCAAAATTCCCTTCAATTCCGCCTCGCCAGCGACGGGCATCTGGTCTAAATCCAAGTTTCAAGAGCTGCACAATGACAGCTCGGGCATGGGTGGAAAAGAGATGATCGTTCGAATCGTGGCGGCTTTGGCCGCGGTCCTGCTGGCGAACTTTTCGGCATATGCACAGCAGCCGGCGCCATCGCGCCTCGACGAGATCGTCAAGCGCGGCACTTTGCGCGTCGGCATGACCGGCGACTACAAGCCTTTCACCTATCTGGACAAGGCGACGCAGCAGTTCAACGGCTTCGACGTCGACATGGCGGAGGCGCTCGGCAAGGCACTCGGCGTCAAGGTCGAATTCGTGCCGACGGCCTGGCCGAAGCTCATGAAGGACTTCGAGGCCGACCAGTTCGACATCGCCATGGGTGGCGTCTCGGTCACGCTCGACCGGCAGAGGAAGGGCTTCTTCTCGATGCCGATCATGCGTGAAGGCAAGACGCCGATCGCACGCTGCGCCGACGTCGGCAAGTACCAGACCATCTCCGACATCGACAAGAAGGGCACCCGCGTCATCGTCAATCCCGGCGGCACCAATGAGCGGTTCGCGCGCGCCAACATCAAGGATGCCGAGATCAACGTCTTCCCCGACAACACCGTGATCTTCGACGAGATCGCCAAGGGCAACGCCGATTTGATGATGACGGACGCCTCAGAGACCCGCTACCAGCAGAAGCAGCATTCCGGCGTGCTCTGCGCGGTGCATCCCGAAAAGCCGTTCGACTTCTCGGAGAAGGCCTACTGGCTCCAGCGCGACATGGCGCTGAAGGCTTTCGTCGACCAGTGGCTGCACATCTCGATGGAAGACGGCAGCTACAGGAAGATCTACGCCGCCTGGTTCGACTAGCGACCGATCTTGTCCGTCACTCCAGATGCTTGCGGAAGAAGCTCACGGCCGCGTCGTTGAAGGCGCTGTGAAACGCTTCCCTGTCGAACCCGGGCGGATCAGTGCACAGGATCGGCGCGGCTTCGGCCAGCTTGGGCGGACATGGCGCAAGAAAGGAAAAGTGCGACGAGTTCGGCACGATCCGGAAGTCAGGGCGCGCGGGAAGCATTTGTTCCAGCGTATCGACTGAAGCGGGCACGACACCGTCGCCGCCGAGCGCCGAACGCCACAAGAGAATCGGGATCGTCACATTGGCGAGGCGCTCCCGGTTAAAAAGGCCTTCATAAAGCGGCGGATCCGCCAGCACGGCGGCTCTGATGCGGGAGTCGTGTACGGCCGCCTCTGTTGGCACAAGGCCATCGCGAATGGCCTGGCATTTTGGCGTCGTGGCTGCATCTCCGTCGCAAAGCGGAGCGAGCGCGCCGAAATCGGGGTTGCCGCCGATCACAACGAGACCGGTATAGGCGCCGCGCGAGAACCCGAACAAACCAACCCGCTTGGGGTCCAGGACCGCCGCTTCCTTCCAGGCGCCGAGCATGAAATCCGCAAGCCGCTTCATGTCGGCGGGACGCTCGACCAGGACGGAGAACTCATCGGTCCGGCTGGCGTCCCTGGCAGTGTCGCCCGGGTGATTGATCGCGGCGACCACGAAGCCGGCATCGGCCAACGCGGCCGCCGTGTCGACGTGGCCCAAAAACGTGCCGCGCCGTCCGTGCGACATGACGATCAGCGGCAGTCGACTGCCCGCTACCGGACAATCCTTCACACCCGGCAGGACGACACCGCCGCCCAGAACGACCTCGGAGGGCGGCGCCGCACAAGGTGTCCACACCATGCCCGTGAGCGCGGGGCCGCTGCCGTCCGCCGGCACTTCGATAAACCGGAGCCCAGCCGCGTGCGCCAGCGTCGCAGCAAGGCAAGCGACCACGATTAGAACAAGTCCGCCAAGCCGCGGCCGGAACATCAGCGTGTGCTTTCGGAAGCTTCAACCACAACGGTTGTACCTGCACATCCCATACCCCGTCCAGAGGTGCGCCGCGCCGCCGTCCAACTCTGGACGGAGTCCGGCGTTATTGAACCCGAACCCGCTGGAGCACGACTCATACGGACAACAGTGATCTAGATCACTTTTTGCGATCGAACCGACGCGTAAGCGTTGGTACGGGGACCAGCTGTTCAGGAGACGGAAATGAGGAAGCTGTTGGCCACGGCCGCATTCCTTTTGGCGAGCACCGCTGCTCAGGCGCAGTACACTTTCGAATATGGCGGGCGCACCATCCGCATCGATCCGGACCGCGGCACGGTGCAGATCCCCGGCGTCTACGATAACACCGGCCAGGGCAAGGCGAAGAAAGCCAAGAAGAACGAGACGACCCCGGGCCAGCAGGCGCCGCAACAGGCCAAGGTTGATCCGCAACCGCCGGCCGCTCCGGCGCCAGTTCCCGCCCCAGCCGCAGCGCCGCCCGCAACCGAACAGGCGCCCGCCGCTGCAGCGCCGGCCGCAGCAGTTCCGCCCCCGTCCGCTCCGCCGCCGTCCGCAACCGCCAGCAACGCGCCGGCCGAAACGGCCGTGTTGCCGCCACCTGCACCACCTCCGGCGCCCGCTCCGGTCGGGCAGCAGGCAGCGCCCGCCGTGGCGCCGCCGCCGGCCCCGACTGTGGCTGCTGCCCCCCCGGCGCCGCCTCCTGCGCCTGCCCCGTCACCCGCACCTGTTCAGGCCGCCGCCGTCGCTCCCCCGGCTCCCGCAGCCGCGCCCGCGCGCGATCTCAATTCACCGCTCGGCATCTGGCTCACCGAGGAAAAGGAAGGCAAGGTCCGCATCGAGCAATGCGGCAGCAATCTCTGCGGCTATTCGGTCGACAGCAAATCGAACCAGAACGGCGAACAGGTCCTCATCAACATGAAACCCGCCAAGGACCAGAACAAGGATCAGAAATGGTCCGGCCGCATACTCGATCCCAACTCCGGCTCGACCTACGATTCCACGATCGCGATGAAGGGCACCGACCGCCTGCGCGTGCAGGGCTGCGCCTTCGGCGGCATGTTCTGCGGCGGCCAGACCTGGACGCGCGTGAACTGAGTCCGACTTCGACGTTCGAACCGAGACGAGGGGCCCGCGATCCGGGCCCCTTTGCTTTTGTCCGCGATCTCTTTGCGGAGTGCGCCACCTCACGGAGCCCCTTGCGCACGTGACAGCCCTCACATCGCGGGTTCCGCGCTCATGCCACGATCCCCCCATGGTCAACCAACGGGGCGTGTCATGAACGGATTTCGCAAAGGTCTCTTCGCCAGCATTGTCGCCATCGCCGTCCCGCTGACGCAGGCGGGCGCGGCGACCTCCACCTTCGACGGCGCATGGAATGTCCGCATCTCATCATCGAGCGAGACTTGCGGTAACGGTGCAACGGTCTCGATCGGCATCAGCAACGGTCAGATCGCATCGAGCAGCGCTGTGGTTTCAGCATCCGGCCGCGTGGCCGATGCCGGCAGCATCAACGTCACCTTGAGCACCGGGATCAAACGCGCCGTCGGCTTCGGCCGGCTCAGCGGCGCTTCAGGCTCCGGCACATGGCGCGGCCCCCTGTGCACGGGCACGTGGACCGCGGAACGGATGTGATTTGCTGCGTCCCGGACGCGCTGCAACGCGCAGCGTTGCTGCGCTGAGCCGGGACCTAAGGGCACTTGCTTTGAGGAAGCTTGCGGGCCCCGGATCAGCAACGCCGCGCTTACGCGCTGCATTGCATCCGGGGCACGAGAGATTAGCCCAGCGCCGCGCCGTACTCCGCGTCGGTCACCGGCTCCAGCCAGGTCGAATAGACGCCGTCGAGCGCCTCCTGCATGGCGATGTGGCACATGCTGTTGTTGGGCGAGGCGCCGTGCCAGTGCAGTTCACCCGGCGGAATCCAGACGGTGTCACCGGGACGGATCTCCTTGACGGGGCCACCCTTGGTCTGGACGCGGCCGACGCCCGAAATCACGTAGAGCGTCTGCCCAAGCGGATGGTGATGCCAGTTGGTGCGCGCGCCCGGCTCAAAGGTAACGCGCGAGCAGTTCAGCCGCGCCGGCGCCGGCGCCATGATCACCGGGTCCTGCAACACGGTGCCCGTAAAATTTTCCTTGGGCGCGCGGCGGGTCGGCCGCGTGCCTGCGACGGTGATTTCCATGGGATACCTCGTTTCCTGTTACTTCTTGCTGGCGGCGTAGCGCGCCTTGGTTTCGGCGTTCATGGGATAGAGGCCCGGCAACACCGCGCCGTTGTTCACCTCGTTGACGATCCAGGCTTCCATGCGCTCCTGCTCGACGCCCTCATTGAGCACGTGATCGAGCATCGCCTGCGGGATCAGCACGCAGCCGTCCTGGTCGGCGACCACGATGTCGTTCGGGAACACCGCAACGCCGCCGCAGCCGATCGGCTCGCCCCAGCCGACGAAGGTGAGGCCTGCAACCGACGGCGGCGCGGCATAGCCGTCACACCACACCGGAAGATTGGTGCCGAGCACGCCCTCGACGTCCCGCACCACGCCGTCAGTGACGAGTGCGGTCACGCCGCGTTTCATCATGCGCGCGCAGAGAATGTCGCCGAAAATGCCGGCATCGGTGATGCCCATGGCGTCGACCACGGCAATACAGCCGTCCGGCATCGCCTCGATCGCGGTGCGCGTCGAGATCGGCGAGGACCAGGATTCCGGCGTCGCCAGATCCTCGCGCGCCGGCACGAAGCGCAGCGTGAAGGCCGGCCCGACCAGGCGCGGCAGGCCCGGGCGCAGCGGACGCGCGCCGCGCATCCACACGTTGCGCAGGCCCTTCTTCAGCAGGACCGTGGTGATGGTGGCAGTGGTGATGCCGGCGAGGGTCTTGCGGGCTTCGGGGGACAGCGACATGGACGAGAACGAGCTCCGGATGGGCGGGAAAGAACGCGCGCATCTTGCGAGCCGCAGCCCTTGCGTCAAGGGCCAAAGAGCCAGCAAGAACGCAGGGCCGCTGGGCTGTTATGCGACGCGATAACAACGCTTTATCGTTTCCCCTTGCATTAATTTATTGGACTTGCGGGCGCATTTACGCGAAGCAAGGAAAAGCGGAACTCAAGGCTGAGCCCGCATTTCCTGAGAAGCCCGATTTCGACAGCCCTTCGACAGCTCATGGCCGCGACGCTTCCCCCGCCCCGCCTTCTGCCCAGTGGCGACAGCGCCGTCACGGTCGAATTCAGCCGCACCATCGATGACGCCGCCAACGAGCGCGTGCTCGCGCTTGACAAGGCGCTCGCAGCAAGCCCCATCGACGGCATCACCGAGACCGTTCCGACCTATCGCTCGCTGCTGGTGAACTACGATCCCGGCAAGATCGGCTTCGACGCGCTCGGCGAAAAGCTGCTTGCGCTCGCCAGCCAGCCGCTGCCGCCGGCCACGAAGGCACGGCGCTGGCGCATTCCCGTCGCTTATGGCGGCGAACACGGTATCGACCTCGAGGATGTCGCCAAGGCGCTGAACACCACGCCCGACGACATCGTCGCCCGTCACGTCGCCGGCGACTACCGCGTCGCCATGATCGGTTTCACCCCGGGCTGGTCCTATCTCAGCGGCCTCGACAAATCGCTGCACATGTCGCGGCGGCAGAGCCCGCGGCTGTTCACGCCCGCCGGCACGATCTCGATCGGCGGCATCCAGGCCGGCATCCAGTGCCTGGCCGCGCCAAGCGGCTGGCACCTGCTCGGCCGCACGCCCGTCAGAACCTATCAACTCCACCGGAATCCGACCTTTCTCACCGAACCCGGTGATCGCGTGACGTTTTTTGCCATCGACCACAAGACCTTCGAGGAACAGGATCGCGCCGCCGAGGCCGGAGAGATCATCGCCGAGCAGGTGGTCGCATGAGCCGGCTCGTGATCGCCAGCATCGGTCCCGCAAGCTCCGTTCAGGACGGCGGCCGCCACGGCGCGCAGCGCTACGGCCTGACGGTCAGCGGGGCGATGGACCGTCTGTCGCTGGCGGCAGCGAACACGCTGGTCGGCAACGAGCCGTTCGCGGCCGTCGTCGAGATCGGCCCCTTCGGCGCCACGTTCACTGCCAAAGACGGCGCCGTGCGCGTCGCGATATCAGGCGCGCCGCGCAATGCGGACGTCGCCGGTAAGCCGGTGGCCATGGACACGTCAGTGACGCTCAAGGACGGCGAGACGCTGACGCTGGGCTTTGCCCGCGGCGGCGCGTTCACTTATCTGGCGATCGAAGGCGGGATCAAAGGCGAACTGGTGTTCGGCAGCCTTGCGGTGAACGCCCGCGCCGGCCTCGGCAGCCCCTACCCGCGCCCGCTGCAGGCCGGCGATGAATTCACAGTTGATGCCGCAAGCGGCGCGCCCGAGCTGCGCATCGAGCTGCCGAAGCCTGCAACAGGTCCGATCCGCGTCCTGCTCGGACCGCAGGACGACGAGTTCGACGACGCCAACAAGGCGCTGTTCCTTGATAGCGAGTGGAAGATCTCGGCGACCTCCGACCGCATGGGCTACCGGCTCGAAGGCCCGGCGATCAAGCATCTGCATGGCCACAACATCGTCTCCGATGGTACCGTCAACGGCAGCATCCAGGTCCCCGGCAACGGCTCGCCGATCGCGCTGATGATGGATCGCGGCACGTCCGGCGGCTATCCGAAGATCGCAACCGTGATCACGGCTGATGTCGGCCGCCTCGCACAGACCTCGGCGGGAACCGCGTTCCGCTTCCTCGAGGTCACCATGGCCGAGGCGCAGGAGGAGGCGCGCAAGTTCGCGCAACTCATCCGCAACCTGCCCGATCGCCTGCGCTCTTCCGACACCGTCGAGCTGAACATCGAGGCGCTCAGCGATGCTAATGTCGCGGGCTATGCGGTGAGCGCCGTGGATGCCGGGACCTGGCAGGTCACGGCGGAGCCGTAAGCCACAAGACGACCAGAGGCGGAGAGCACCCCATGAAGACGATCGATCTCAATTGCGACCTCGGCGAAGGTTTTGGCGCGTGGGAGATGGGCAACGATGCCGCGATGATCGACCTTGCCAGCTCGGTCAACGTCGCTTGCGGCTTCCATGCCGGCGACCCCGACATCATGCGCCGGACGGTCGAGCTCGCGAAGGCGCGCGGCGTCTCGGTCGGCGCCCATCCCGGATACCGCGACCTGCACGGTTTCGGCCGGCATCCGATCGCGGGCCTGAAGGCCTCCGAGATCGAGAACCTCGTCGCCTACCAGATCGGCGCGTTGCAGGCGATCGCGACCGCAGCCGGCCACAAGGTCACGCATGTGAAGGCGCACGGCGCGCTCTCCAACGTCGCCTGCGAGGACGACATGACGGCCAAGGCGATCGCCGCCGGCATTAGGGCGGTCGACCCGAGCCTGATCTTCGTCGTGCTCGCCAATTCGAAGCTGGTGAAGGCCGGCGAAGACGCCAATCTGCCGATGGTGCACGAGGTGTTCGCCGACCGCGCCTATGAGGACGACGGCAACCTCGTCTCGCGCAAGAAGCCCGGCGCGGTGCTGCACGATGCCAAGGCGATTGCCGATCGCGTGGTGCGCATGGTGCAGGACGGCGCGGTGGTGTCGGTGACGGGCAAGGTGATCAAGATGCGCACGGACACGGTGTGCATCCACGGTGACACGCACGGCGCTGTCGAGATCGCGCGCACGCTACGTCAGGCGTTGAATGATGCGGGGATCGAGGTCGCGCCGTTCAAGCGCGGGGCGTAATCAGAACGGGTGCACCGAGAGCGTGCCGAACACGATGGCCGCGATGACCGCGAAGGCGCTGTAGAGCCCAACGTGGTGCATGCTCGCCCCGGTCCGACGCGAGAGCGAGCGCGCGTAGAAGTGCAGCCTGGCTTCCGCCGATAGTTCGCGCATGGTCGATCTCCAACGCCCCATTTGTGGGAGTATGAAGGATCAACCCTGGCGGGAGGCAAGATGGCGGAGAAAATAGCGATGGAGGTTCTCTGAAGGCGCCCCGTCGCAGGCGCAAATTCTCTGCACCCGAGGGTTCCGAGAATCTTATTCGTTAAGATCCGAGCCAGCTGGAACCGGCCCGGATGACGGTGGGATGACAGTCGGGCGGAGGCATTCAGACCCCTCCAAACAAAATTGTCGAAAACAACCCCATGCACAGTAGAAGCGGCCCAGTGGCGCGACGCCCGGCGGTTGCGCCGCCGGGACGATTTGCGCTGATCGGCTCGCGCCTTAGTAGACGTCAGCCTGGAAGCGGCCCGTCTTCTTGAGCTCGGCGACAAAACTGACGGCCTCATCCGTCGAACGTGCCCCGAATTGCGCGACGATGTCGACCAGTGCGCGCTCGACGTCCTTCGCCATGCGCTTGGCATCGCCGCAGATGTAGAGATGCGCGCCTTCGGCGAGCCAGGTCCACACCTCGCGGCCGACCTCGCGCATGCGGTCCTGCACATAGAACTTCTTCTCGCCGTCGCGCGACCAGGCCAGCGACATGCGCGTCAGCAGCCCCGAGGTCTTCATCGCATTGAGCTCTTCCTGGTAGAAGAAATCGCAATCGCTGCGCTGATGGCCGAAGAACAACCAGTTCTTGCCGGGCGCGCCGGTCGCCTTGCGGTCGAGCAGGAAGGCGCGGAACGGCGCGATGCCGGTGCCGGGGCCGATCATGATGACAGGCGTCTTCGGATCCTGCGGCAGGCCGAAACCGTGTGCCTTCTGCACATAGACCTTGAGCTTTTCGCCTTCGGCGATGCGTTCGCCGAGGAAGGTCGAGGCCACGCCGATCCGCTTGCGCTTGCCGATGACGTAACGCACGGAGTCCACCGTCAGCGACAGCTTTCCGGGCGTCGCATTGTGCGAGGACGAGATCGAATACAGCCGCGGCTGGAGCGGCTCCAGCGCCTCGACGAAGGCCTCCGGATGCGGCCGCGTGCCCGAAAACTTCTGGAGCGCCGCCATGACGTCGAGCGTGGCGGCGTCGCCATCGGGATCCTCGCCCTGCGCCAGCGCCCGCGCCTTCTCGCGCTGCGCGCCGCCGGTGATGAAGGAGATCAGCTCGAACAGCGTGTCGGGCGCCGGCGACAGCGAGACGTCGTCGATCAGCACCTCGCGCAGCGTCTTGCCGTTGACCTTGGTGGTGTGGGAGGCGCCCAGCAGCGCGATGATCTGATCGACGAGGCCGACCTCATTGCGTGCGAACACGCCAAAACTATCGCCAACGACATAGTCGAGCTTGCTCTCGGCGAGATCGAACTCGACGTGATAGGTCTCTTTCTCCGACTTCCCCTTGTTGAGCAGGCGCCGCGACAGGAATGTCGCCGCGATCGGATTGTCGCGCGAGCGGCCGGGCTCGGCGATCGTCACCGTCACGGCCGGCGCCGCCACCGCATCCACCTTGTCGGCCGCCTTGGCCGCCGGCGCCTTGTCCAGCTCCTCGTACAGCGACTTCAGCATCCGCGCGGTTTCCTTGCCGCCGGGGACGCAGAGATTGAGCCGTGCTTCGCTGCGGGTGGCGATCGCCTCCGAATAGTCGTGGCAATTGTAGCCGCACTGGCCGCAATCCTGCTGCGCCATCGCGGCCATCATCTTGCGGCGCACGGGACGGCCTTCGGCGAGCTTCATCCGGTCCGCGATCGGCATGGTCTGGTCGTGCCATGGCGCTTCACCGTCGTCGCCGTCACCGGCTTGCATGACGGCGGCGCCCTGCTCGGCCGACAACGGCGTGGCCACATCAGGCGACAGCAGTCCGGCAAAGAAGCCGTTGAGCCATGAGCGCTGCGCGTCGGAGAACGGGGCGCTGGCGGGAATGATGTCGAGTTTCGGCGGAGGGGTGATCTGGTTCATGCGGACACCTGTGCATCGGCAAGCTTGCGCAGCGTTTCGCCATCATGGCGGCGCGCAAAGGACAGGAAGGTCTCGTCGGGCGACGAGCGGTGGGCGATATAGGCCTTGAGCAGTCCCTCGACCGTCTTCGGCGCGTCTTCGGCCTTGAGGTCGTGATAGACCTCCTGCCCGACATCCGCATCGGGACCGAACCCGCCGCCGGTGAAGAGGTGATAGCCGTCCACCGTGTCTTCGTCGTTGATCGGCACGCGCGCTCCGATCAGGCCGATGTCGCTGATGTAATGCTGCGCGCAGGAATGATGGCAGCCGGTGACGTGGATGTTGACCGGCTTGTCCATGGCGACGCGCGGCTCGCACCAGTCGCCGATCTCGGCGGCATTGCGCTTGGTATTGGAAGCCGCGAAACGGCAGCCGGCACTGCCGGTGCAGGCGATCAGGCCGGCGCGGATGTGCGAGGCCTCGACCGCGAGCCCGATCTGCTTGATCGCCGCAATGGCGAGCTCGACATTCTCGTCGCGCACGCCCGATATCAGCAGGTTCTGCCAGACGGTCAGGCGGATCTCGCCGTCGCCGAGGTCCTGCGCCACTTTGGCCAAACCGCGCATCTGATCGCAGCTGATCTTGCCGAGCGTCAGCGAGATGCCGATCCAGTTCAAGCCGTCCTGCTTCTGCTTGTGCACGCCGATATGCGCCATGCGGTCCGCGGCCGGCCGCGGCGCAAACGCCTCTTCCGGCACGCGCGTGAACGGCGTCTTCAGCCGCTCCTCGACGAGTTTAAGGAAACCGTCATGGCCCATGGCATCGAGCACGTATTTCAAACGCGCCTTGTTGCGGTTGGTGCGGTCACCGTGATCGATGAACACGCGCACGATGGCGTCGGCGACGGCGGTGGCCTCCTCCGGCTTGACGATGATGCCGGAGTACTTTGCGAAATCCTTGTGTCCGGTGATGCCGCCGAGACCAAGGCGGAACCAAATTCCGGGCTCGACGCCAAAACCGTCCTTCACCTCGAACGCGGTGAAGGCGATGTCGTTGGTTTCCTCCAGCACCGCGATCCTGCCGGCGCCGTCGAAGGCGACGTTGAACTTGCGCGGCAGGCCGTAGAGCGAGCGGTCGTTGAGGATGTGGTAGTGCCACTCACGCGCATAGGGGCGCGTATCGATCAGCTCCTGCGGATCGATGCCGGCGGTCGGCGTTCCCGTCACGTTGCGGATGTTGTCGGCGCCGGAGCCGCGCGAGCACAGGCCGAGGTCCTGGATGCCCTCGATCAGCCTGATCGCATTCTTCGGCGGGATCTCGCGGAGCTGGAGATTGGCGCGCGTCGTGACGTGGCTGTACGGGCCGCAGAGATCGTCGGAGAGATCGGCAAGGCCGGACAGCTGCCAGTGCTTCATGATGCCGTTCGGGATGCGCAGCCGGCACATGTAGGAGTCCTGCGTCGGCGCGACGTAGAAGATGCCGTAGTAGCGCCAGCGGAAATTGTCCGCAGGGCTCGGCGGCGTGTTGTCGAGCGCCTGCTGCCGCAGTCGCGGATAGGCATCGAACGGATGCTCGTCGCGCTTGAACTTCTCCTGGTCGGCGAGCTTCTTGCCGGCTGCGATGACCTTGTCCTGCGCCTTGATGTGGACGGCGTCGGGGCCCGTGGGCTCGGCATTGGCCTTGCCGGCGCTGCCGCCGAGACCGCGACCGACCCGGCTGATCTGCAAACCGGTCGTGAAGCCTTCGAGATAGCGTTTCTGCTCGTCGGAGAAGTCGACTGAGAGCGTATCGATTTTCATGGTCGGTAACGAAGCTCCTGCGGCCACCGGGTGGCATCGACGGAAAATTGCGCGACCCGCGAGGAACTCGGCTGGCTCAAGAAGCCGGCTGCGCACCCAACGGTCCGGTCAGCTTCGTTGCTGCGGGACTTGGCTCAGCAGGCGTCTGTGACAAGCTGGCCGCACTGCAACATACAAGTTGCGTGCCAGCTTCGATGAAATGAAAATTGCTTTGATTTCAGATGGATACAGACGAGCCCGGAAAATCGCGGTCCGGAACTCTCATGAAATTCGAGCAGGCAGCCCAAAATTTAGCCGACAATCTCGTCCGCCCAAAAATAATGCAGGACCGAATCAGGCCTTCCAGCGTCCGACCTCGAAGGCCTCCAGATGCCCCCGGATGTTGCCGGGATCGAAAGCCGGGCCGGCAAATGCCCCGAACGCCGCGGGGGCTTCAGCGGGCGATTGCTGACCGAGGGCTGCGTCGTAGAGATCGGGCCTGAACACGGCCATCGCGGTCTTGACGCCGTCCGGCGTCAGTGCGGTCTGCCCCCAGCGCACCATCTGCGCATAGAGCCAGGCCGCCTGAACCGGATCGGGGCGCCCTGCCCCTTCGCGTCCGACCAGGAGATAGCGATCGCTCTCGCGGAGGGTGCCGTCGGGAGAAATCTTCAGGCGCCCGGTGAGGGTTCGCTGGATGACTTCGGCATCGACGCCGATCCGTTCCGGCTGCGCCAGGATCCGCGCCGCCTCAGACAGGTTCGCGGGGTTCTCGATGAACTCGGCGCCCTTCACGGCCGCGCGCACCAGCGCTGCCACCACATCCGGATGCTTGTCGGCCCAGACCTGGCGAACCGCCAGCACCTTCTCAGCCGCGCGCACGAGAATGTCGGAGACGAAATGCAGGATGTGGCCGATGCCGAGATCGACCGCGACCGAATTCCAGGGCGCGCCGACGCAGAACGCATCGACATGGCCATTGGCGAGGCTATCGACCATGTAGGGCGGCGGCAGTACCACGAGGCGCACATCCTCATCCGGATCGACGCCGGCCGCCGCCATCCAGAACCGGAGCTGGTAATTGTGGGTCGAGAACGGGAAGGTCATGCCGAAGGTCAGCGGATCGGCACCTAGCTTGCGACGCTTCGCGACGACCTTCGCCAGCGCTTTCGCCGTGACAAGCGGATCGAAGCGGTCACCGTCGATCTCCTCCATCAGCGCGGCATGGAGCGCCGGCGAGACCGTGATCGCGTTGCCGTTGATACCGAGGTTGAAGGGCGCCGCGATCGGCACCTTGACGTGGCCGAGCCCGAGCGAGGACGCGATCGCCACCGGCGCCAGCAGATGCGCGGCGTCGAACAGGCCGATATTGAGCTTGTCACGCACGTTGGACCAGGAGACCTCGCGCACCAGTTCGACCTCGAGCCCTTCGGCGGCGGCAAAGCCCTTGTCGACGGCCACGATCAGGGCGGCGGCATCGACCAGCGGGATGAACCCGATGCGGAGGGGACCGGTCATTTCAGCATCTCCGACGCGGTGATGATCGACTGCGCGATCTCGCCGATTTTCTTCTTCTCGCGCATCGCCGTGGAGCGCAGCAGCACGTAGGCCTCGTCCTCGGTGAGGCCCTTGACCTTCATCAAAATTCCCTTGGCCTTCTCGATGATCTTGCGGTCCTCGAGCTGCGACTTGGTGCGCTCCAGCTCCTCCTGGAGTTTTGCGAAGGCGTTGAAGCGGGACACGCAGAGGTCGAGGATCGGCTTGATGCGCTCCTTCTTCAACCCGTCGACGATGTAGGCGGATACTCCCGCCTCCACGGACGCCTGGATCGAGGCTGAATCGCTCTGGTCCACGAACATCGCGATCGGCCGCTTCACCGCGCGGCTGACCTGGAACATCGCCTCAAGCACGTCGCGGCTGGGGTTTTCCAGATCGATCAGGATGATGTCGGGATCCACCGCATAAATACGGGCGAGCAGGCTCTGCATCTCGCGGATATGGACGACCTGCGTGAATCCGGCCTCCCGCAACCCTTCCTCGAGGATCGCAGCCCGGATCGGGCTTTCGTCGACAATCACGATTTTAGGCGACTGTTCGGCGCTCATAGCTCACTCACCACCCGGCGATTCATCCATAGCATGCCGGAGGGCGATGCAAAGGGTTGTAATTATGGGCAATTGGGACTAGCTCAGGCCTGTCAATCAGGCAGATTTGGATATGGATCAGACGGCTGCGCCCAAGGTCAGCTTCGTGTCACTCGGGTGTCCCAAGGCATTGGTGGATTCCGAGCGCATCATCACGCGCCTGCGCGCCGAGGGCTACGAGCTCGCCCGCAAGCATGACGGCGCGGACATCGTCATCGTCAATACGTGCGGCTTCCTCGACAGCGCCAAGCAGGAATCGCTCTCTGCGATTGGCGAGGCCATGGCCGAGAACGGCAAGGTGATCGTGACCGGTTGCATGGGCGCGGAACCCGAGCAAATCGAACAAGCCTATCCCGGCGTGCTCTCCATCACCGGCCCGCAGCAATATGAGAGCGTGCTGGACGCCGTGCACCGCGCGCTGCCGCCCGCCCACAATCCGCATCTCGATTTGGTGCCGCCGCAGGGCATCAAGCTGACGCCGCGCCACTACGCTTACTTGAAGATCTCCGAGGGCTGCAACAACCGCTGCACCTTCTGCATCATCCCGAAGCTGCGCGGCGATCTCGTCTCGCGTCCGGCCAATGACGTGCTGCGCGAGGCCGAACGCCTCGTCGGTGCCGGCGTCAAGGAGCTGCTGGTGATCTCGCAGGACACCTCGGCCTACGGCGTCGATCTCAAATACGCCGAGAGCCCGTGGAAGGATCGCCAGGTCCGCGCCAAATTCCTCGACCTCGCGCGCGAGCTCGGCGAACTCGGTGCCTGGGTCCGGCTGCAATATGTCTACCCATACCCGCATGTCGACGAGGTCATCGCGCTGATGAACGAGGGCAAGGTGCTGCCCTATCTCGACATCCCCTTCCAGCATGCGAGCCCCGAGGTGCTGAAGGCGATGAAGCGCCCTGCAGCGCAGGACAAGACGCTGGCGCGGATCAAGCGCTGGCGCGAGGAATGTCCCGATCTCGCTTTGCGTTCGACCTTCATCGTCGGCTTCCCCGGCGAGACCGATGCCGATTTCGCCTATCTGCTCGACTGGCTGGATGAGGCCGAGATCGATCGCCTCGGCTGCTTCAAATACGAGCCGGTTGCCGGTGCGACGTCGAATGCGATCGAGAACCCCGTGCCCGAAGAGATCAAGCAGGAGCGCTACAACGCGCTGATGGCCCGCCAGCAGAAGATCTCCGCGCGCCGGCTGAAGCGCAAGGTCGGCACGCGCCAGCAGATCATCATCGACGAGGTCGGCCCGACGGTTTCAAAAGGCCGCTCCAAGGCCGACGCGCCGGAGATTGACGGCGCGGTTTATCTCTCCAGCCGCCGCCCGTTGCGCGTCGGCGAGATCGTCACCGCGAAGATCGAGCGTGCCGACCAATACGACCTGCACGGCAGCGTCGCGGGGTTCTGACGGCGCCAACGATCGCGTCACCTCTCTTGCGGGTTGCTGCAACCGGATATGAAGAAGGTCGACATGCCCGGGCTTGTCCCGGGCATTCACGTTCTTCGTGCCACTGGGCAATGCGTGGATGGCCGGGACAAGCCCGGCCATGACGCTGTGGAAGCCTCTGTGCCTCAAGCTTGCAGGGAGCAGACCGCCGCTGGGCTACAGCTCCGTCAAACCAGCCATTTCGGCACCCAGCGCTCCGGGCGTCGGGCGCGGGCGAGATCGGCCTGGGCTTCGGTCAGCTTGGCGGGCTCGCCGTCGATGGTCGGGCGCACATCGTATTCGAAGTTCGTCATGTCGCTTCTCCCGATGCCTGCCGTCCGTCATGCGCGGAAAACACCTCCTTGGCTGCGAACAGCCCGTTCACCGCCGCCGGGAAGCCCGCATAGACGGCCATCTGCATGATGATCTCCACGATCTCGTCGCGAGACAGCCCGACGTTCAGACCCGCCTCGATATGCACTTTGAGCTGAGGCGCGGCATTTCCGAGCGCCGTCAGCGCGGCGATCGTCGCGATCTCTCGATCGCGCAGGCCGAGGTCCGGGCGGCTGTAAATGTCGCCGAAGGGAAACTCGATCACGTATCGTGCGAAATCCGGAGCGATGTCGGCGAGTGAGGCGACGACCTTTTCGCCGGCTCTGCCGTCAATGCGTGACAGGGCCCGCTGGCCGCGATCGAAGCGGCTTTCGGCTTGTGTTTGGGCGTGCGTCATTTTCCTTCGTCCTCTGTTCGTCGCCGGCATAGCCGGCGATCTTGGTATCAAGGACGAGCAGGCATTCCTGGAGTTCGGCAATCTGCGTGCGAACCTGTTCCCGGTGGATTTCCAGCATCTGCCGCCGGGCTGGCCCGGTGGCATCGCCTTCATCACGAAGCGCCGCATAACGCAACATGTCCCGGATCGGCATTCCCGTGGTCTTGAGCCGACCGAGGAATGCGATCCATGTGAGGATCGATGCGTCAAAGTAACGCTGGCCGGAACGATCCCGGTCTGCGTATGGCAGCAGCCCGACGCGCTCATAATAACGCAACGTGTGAGTCGACAAGCCGGTTCGTTTTGCGAGATCGCCGATCTTCATGTGTGCCCGTTCTCGTACTGACGCACGTACAGATACCCCTTCGAGCGCACTCTAAGTCAAGGGGGATCGCAAGGGGATCGAAGGTGCCGTTCCCGCGAGGTCAAGTTGGCACGACAGCAGAAGATTTCGGCGCGCCGGCTGGGCGGCAGCATCGCGGGATTCCGAGCTTCAGGATGCCGCCAGCCATTTCGGCACCCACCGCTCCGGGCGCGGGGCGCGCGCGAGATCGGCCTTTGCTTCGGAGAGCTGCGCCGGCTCGCCGCCGATGATCGGCCGCACATCGTATTCGAAGTTCGGCATGACGCGGCCGTCAACATAGAGGCCGAATTTCATCGCGTGCCACAGCCCGAGCTCGGGCTGTGCCTTGCGCATCTCCTCGCGCAGATCGCGCAGCAGCGATTCGATCGAGGCGGCCTCCTCGAACGGCTGCGGGCCGAGGGTCAGGACGCGGGCCTCGTACTGCTTGCCGACGATCGCGACCTCGAAGCGGGTCTTGTCCCAGGGCTTCTTGCCCTTGGGCAGATGCGCGGCGAGCCGCCAGCCGAGCTCGGCCATCAAGCGATGATTGGCCCAATAGTCTTCGCGATCCCGGCTCCATTTTTCCACGAAGCCGCGAAAGTCGGGAAGCTCCGCGGCGCCGTCGTCACATGCCGCCTTGTCGCCGATCGGCTGCCCGGCAAGCCATTTCGCGAGCTCGTCGGTCTGGCACTCGACCTCGTCATGCGGCTTGAGATCGCTCCAGGCCTTGTCAAATTGCTGCGACGTCAGCTTCGCCAGCAAGCCGTCGAGGCTCGGCGCGAGCAGCTCGTAATCGCCCTCGGAGCCCAGCCCCACGATCGGCGGATTGTCGCGATCAAGACCCGCGCCATACCAGCCGCCGACGGCCGAGCCATCCGGCAGCCGCATGAACAGTGAAAACCTGTCGCGCAAGGGACTGCCGTCGAAGATCGGCGCCTGATCGGAGAACTGGCCTTGCAGGGAGAAACGGCCGACGCTGCCCCACGGGCGCCCGTTCAGCCAATCGGCAAAGTCGACCAGCAGGGATGGCGCCTCGATGCCCGGCGGAAACGCGCCGCGAATGCTGTCGAGGTCGATTGGATAAGGCGTATCGGACAAGGTCTTCAAACTATCTGGTTGGTCCCGCCTTCTTGGTCTGATCCGTGATGCATTCGGTTCGAACCAAGTCGCGTCCTTCGATCACAAACGCGCTAGAGGCGCAATGGTTTCGATGTGGAAAACAATGAAACACACTGAAACGTCAAGGATTCTCTTCAAGCTGTCTGCGATCGGCATCGCAATGGCCGTGTTCGCCCTGTCCGCCCCCGCCACCGCGCGATCGCCGTCAGCCGCGCAGGCACGCCAATGGTGCTATGGCGACGACGACGGGGGAAACGAGGATCAGCGCATCGCCGGCTGCTCGGCCGTGCTCAAGGCCGATCCCTCGAATGTGCGGGCGTTGGCCAATCGCGGCGAGATGTTTCGGCGAAAAGGCGACACGGAGCGTGCCCTCGCGGACTTCAACCGCGCCATCGATCTCGATCCGAAAGACGCCGACCTCTGGTACAATCGCGGCATCGCCCATGACGATCTCGGCGACACCGACCACGCCATTGCCGACTACACGCGCGCCATTCGGCTGAATTCCCGCGACGCGCTCTACTACAACAACCGCGGCAATTCCCACATCCACAAGAACGACTACGAGCATGCGATGGCCGACTACGATCAGGCCATCAAGCTCGACCCTAAATTTGCGCTGGCCTATTTCAATCGCGGCACTGCCTATCGCAACCATGGCGACGACGCTCGCGCACTGGCGGATTTCGATCTCTCGATCAAGCTCGCCCCGAATTACGGCCCGGCCTACGGCAACCGCGCACGCGTCTTCCGCGACCGCGGCGACCGTGCGCGTGCGCTGGCCGACTTCGCAAAATCGCTTCAGCTCAGTCCGAACAACGATCGCGATCTCTTTGCGCGCGCGAACATGTATTTCGACACCCACGACTATGCGCAGGCGCTGGAGGATTATGATCGCTCGATCAAGGCCAATGCGAGCTATCCGGGCGTGTTCAATTCGCGTTGCATGACGCGTGCGATCCTTGGCCGCCTGCAGGAGGCGCTGGCCGATTGCGAGCAGTCGCTGCGGATGGCTCCCAACGAACCCTATACGCTGGACAGCCGCGCCCTCACGCATCTGAAGCTCGGCAATCTCGACGCGGCGATTGCGGATTACGACGCGGCGCTGAGCGCAAAGCCTGAGCTCGACGGCTCCCTCTACGGCCGTGGACTGGCGAAGCGAAAGAAGGGCGACAGCGAAGGCGCTGAGCAAGACATCGCGGCCGCCAAGGCAATCAACGCCGGCATCGCGGACAGTTTTGCGCGCTACGGCGTTCAGTGACGTGCTCCGATCTCACCGATGCACGCCGGACGGGTGTTATTCAAAACGCCTGCTTGACAAGCCCTGCCCTTCGGCTGTAGGGACCCGCCCCATGATCAACGCTCGGACCCATCAGCGCACCGAAATGCTCCGCCGTCGCTTCCGCGACGACGAGAGGGTGCGCCATGTCCGACGACGCCGCTGAACCACTGAATTCAGCCGAGTTTTCGAGAAAGGCCGCACCCGCAAGGTGCGGCCTTTCTGCTTTTTGCGCCCCTTTTTCCACCCAGTCCCCACAGGAGTTCGACATGACCACGCATCCGTATGACGCGCTGATGGACATCACCGCACGGCCCAAGGCCGTGTTCGTCCGCGGCGCCGGCTCCTACCTCTGGGACGACAGCCGCAAGCGCTATCTCGATTTCGTGCAGGGCTGGGCCGTGAATTGCCTCGGTCACTCCTCGCCCGCAATCGCCGATGCGCTTTCCGCGCAGGCCAAGCGGCTGCTGACACCGAGCCCGGCGTTCTACAACGAGCCGAGCCTGAAACTTGCCGAGCGGCTTGTCGCAAACAGCGCGTTCGACCAGGTGTTCTTTGCCAACTCGGGTGCGGAAGCCAATGAGGGCGCGATCAAGCTCGCACGCAAATACGGCAGCCTGCACAGGAACGGCGCGTTCGAGATCATCAGCTTCGCAGGCGGCTTCCACGGCCGGACGCTGGCGACGATGTCGGCCTCGGGCAAGAAGGCGTTCGAGCCGCTGTTCGAGCCGAAGGTCGCCGGCTTCAAGAAGGCGAAGCTGAACGACATCGCCTCGGTCGAAGAGCTGATCAACGACAACACCGTCGCGGTGATGCTGGAGCCAATCCAGGGTGAATCCGGCGTGTGGCCCGCGACCGATCAGTTCCTGAAGGAACTGCGCGCGCTCACCGACGCGCACGGCCTGCTGCTCATTTTTGACGAGATCCAGACCGGCATGGGCCGGACCGGAAAACTCTTCCACTACGAGCACACAGGCATCGCGCCCGACATCATGACGCTCGGCAAAGGCATCGGCGGTGGCGTGCCGCTCGCGGCCCTGCTCGCGACCGAACGCGCCTCCTGCTTCGAGCACGGCGATCAGGGCGGTACGTTCAACGGCAACCCGATCATGTGCGCGGCGGGGCTCGCGGTGCTGGAAGAGATCAGCAAGCCCGACTTCCTGAAGACGGTCACCGAGACCGGCCTGCTGCTCGAAAGCGAGTTGCAGAAGGTCTCGGCCCGGCACGGCCTCGGCGGCGTGCGGGGACGTGGCCTCCTGCTCGCGCTCGACCTCAAGCTGCCGATCGCGCCAGGCATCGTCGCGCAGGCGTTCGAGGCCGGCGTGCTCCTGAACGCGCCGCAGCTCGACACGCTGCGCTTCATGCCGGCGCTGAACGTCACGCGGGCCGAGATCGCCGAGATGATCGATTGCCTCGACGGGATTTTGACCAGGGCCGGTGCGGCACGGCGCGTGGCGTAAACGCCCTCGCCGTCATGGCCGGGCTTGTCCCGGCCATCCACGCCTTGAGGCGCGGCACAAAGAACGTGGATGCCCGGGACAAGCCCGGGCATGACGACTTTGATGGAGCAACTTGCTACGGCTTCAGGATCGACGCGCCGGTGGTCTTGCGGCTTTCGAGATCGATATGCGCCTTGGCGGCGTCCTTGAGCGCGTAGGCGTGGTTGATCGGCACGTGCAGCTTGCCGTTGATGACGGCGGCGAACAGCGTATCGGCGCCTTCCAGCAGCTCCTTGCGCGTGCCGACGTAGTCGTTCAGCTTCGGCCGCGTCGCAAACAGCGAGCCGTGATTGTTGAGCTCGGCGATCGAGAACGGCGGCACGGGCCCCGAGGCATTGCCGAACGAGACGAACATGCCGCGCGGCTTCAGGCAGGACAGCGAGCCCGGGAAGGTCGCCTTGCCGACGCCGTCATAGACGACGTCGCAGCCCTCGTTGCGGCTGATCTGCTTCACGCGCGCGACGAAATCCTCTTCGTTGTAGAGGATGACGTGGTCGCAGCCATTGGCCTCCGCAAGCTCCGCCTTCTCGCGCGAGCCGACCGTGCCGATGACGTGCGCGCCGAGCGCCCTCGCCCATTGGCAGGCGAGCAAGCCGATGCCGCCGGCCGCGGCATGGATCAGCACGCGATGATGCGGCTCGACCTTGAAGGTCTTGTGCAGGAGATACCAGACCGTCAGCCCCTTCAGCATCAGCACGGCCCCCTGCTCGTGCGTGATGTGGTCGGGCAGCTTGACCAGCTTCTCCCAGGGGATGTTGCGCTCGCCGGTATAGGCACCGAGATTGTGGTAGTAGGCCACGCGGTCGCCGGGATGAAAATGCGTCACGCCGGGCCCGACGGCGATGACCTCGCCCGACGCCTCGTTGCCGGCGATGAAGGGCAGCCCCGGCGCCTTGTAGAGGCCGGTGCGATAATAGACGTCGATGAAGTTCAACCCGACCGCATGCTGGCGGATGCGCACCTCGCCGGAAGCCGGCGCCGGGACATCGACGCTCTCATAGACCAGGGCTTCGGGGCCTCCGACCTTGTGCACACGGACGGCTTTGGTCATCACCTGACCTCCTCTCGGTCTTCTCGCCGCTGAGCGAAAGACATCGCGCCCGCCTTGTCAACTCGACCCAGATTGGAACGGCTAAACGGACGACTTGCGGACTTTCCTGCGGTTGCGCTTCGCCAGCACATTGAAGAATTCCACCGCCGCCGAGAACGCAATTGCGAAGTAGATGTAGCCGCGCGGAATGTGGAATTGGAATCCGTCCGCGACCAGCGCGACGCCGATCAGCACCAGGAACGCCAGCGCCAGCATCTTGGTGGTCGGATGCTCGGCGACGAAGCGCGACACCGGCCCCGACGAAATGTACATGATCAGGCAGGCGATCACGACCGCCGCGATCATGATCTCGATGTCCTGCGCCATGCCGATCGCGGTGATGATCGAGTCCAGCGAGAACACGATGTCGATGACGATGATCTGGACGATCACCCAGAAGAACGCGCTGCCGCCGGACTCCCGGTCACCCCCGCCGTCATCGGCTTCGACCTCGGCGTGGATCTCGTGCGTCGCCTTGGCGATCAGGAACAGGCCGCCGCCGATCAGGATGAGATCGCGCCAGGAGAACCCGTAACCCGAAAACGAAAACACCGGCGCGGTCAGGCCGATCAGCCAGACCAGCAAGCTGAGCAGGATGATGCGGAAGATCAGCGCCAGCGCGAGCCCGATCTGGCGGGCGCGGTGGGCCTGCTTCTCGGGGATGCGTGACACGATCACCGACAGGAAGATGACGTTGTCGATGCCGAGCACAATCTCGAGCGCGGTCAAGGTGAGCAGCGCGGCCCAGGCTTCAGGACTAGTGAGGAGGTGCATCATGCGAAGGATCTTGCCAGGCGGATCAAGGCGTCGCTGAAGCTGATCCAGAGCGCGATGGCGCAGAGCACGATGGTCACGCCGGTGCCGACGCGAAAATCCATCTCCAGCACGTAGAGGCCGAGCACGGCCCAGATCGCGATCAGCGACATCGTCAGCCAGCGCAGCCGAACCACCCGCACCGGATGCAGCACGTGGAACGGCACGAAGGTCAGCACGACAAGCGCCGCGACCAGCAGCGTCGACCACAGCGGCGGCCAGTGCAGCAGGAACAGGTAGAACGCCGCCGCATTCCACAGCGCCGGAAAGCCGCGAAAATGATTGTCGTCCGCCTTCATGCGCAGATCGGCGAAATATAGTGCGCTGGTGACGATGATGGCGATGCCGAGCAGCGGCGCGGCCACCGGCAGCAACAGCCCGCTCGCCACGATCGCATAGGCCGGCACGAACACATAGGTGACGAAGTCGACCACGAGATCGAGCACGTCTCCCGACCAGTTCGGCTGCACATCCTTGACCTTCAGCAGGCGGGCGATCGGCCCGTCGATCGCATCGATGATCAGGGCGACGCCCAGCCACTGAAACATCGCCGCCCAATGCTCGCGCACGGCCTCCAGCATCGCCAGCAGCGCGATGGCTGCGCCGAATGCGGTGAAGATGTGCACCGAAAAAGCCGCGGCGCGGATCGCCGGTCTCGGCTTCAGGGAATCCTCTTGGGTATCCATGGCTTCTGCTATCAGAATGAGACCGGTTTGCACATCCGCCATTGCGGCGCTCGGTCGCACAATTCGCCACAAAATCAAGGAAATATAGCCGGGCTTGAATTTGCCGCGCAGCATGTCAATTGTCGTTCCATGACAGATGCATCGACACTCCATGACGCGGCCGTGATCGGCGGCGGACCGGCGGGACTGGCGGCCGCCATCGCACTGGCGCAGGCCGGCGCGCGGACCGCGCTGGTGGCGCGGCGCATGCCCTACGCCGACAACCGCACCACCGCCCTGCTCGGCGCCTCCGTCGATCTCCTGGAGAGCCTCGACGTCTGGCCACGCTGCAAGGGCAAGGCGGCCGCGCTCGAAATCATGCGCCTCGTCGACGACACCGGCCGGCTGTTCCGGGCGCCGGAGGTCCGGTTCTCCTGCCACGAAATCGCGCTCGACGCCTTCGGCTACAATATCGACAATCGCTCGCTGATGCTGGCGATGGAAGACCGCGCGGCCGAGTTGCCCAACCTCGTCCGTTGCGATGACGAGGCCGAAAGCGTCGTCATCGAAGCCGACGACGTCGCGGTCCGCACGGCGTCCGGTCAATTCCTCTCGGCCCGGCTCGTGGTCGGCGCCGACGGCCGGCACTCGCTGTGTCGGGAAGCCGTCGGCATCGCGGTGACGCGGCGCGACCTGACGCAGACCGCGCTGACCTTCAACGTCGGCCACGCGCGCCCGCATCGCAACGTCTCGACCGAGTTCCACACGCCGCATGGCCCTTGTGTGTTCGTGCCCCTGCCCGGCGACCGCTCCAGCATCGTCTGGGTCTCGGCCCCCGCCGAGGCCGAGCGGCTTCGCGGCTTGAGCGACGCGGAGCTGTCCGCCGCGATCGAGAAGCAGTCGCATTCCATTTTGGGACGCATGACGGTCGAGCCGGGCCGCAACCTATTCCCGCTGGCGATCGAACGTCCAACATCCTTCGGGCGCGACCGCATCGCGCTGGTCGGCGAAGCCGCCCATGTGGTCCCGCCGATCGGCGCCCAGGGCCTCAACCTTGGTCTGCGCGATGCCGCTGACATCGCCAGGCTCGCGGGCGAAGCGATCGCTGCGGGCCAGGATCCCGGCGCGCCCGACGTGCTCAAGCGCTACGACCGGGCGCGGCGTCCGGATATCTTGAGCCGCACGTTCGCGATCGACATCGCCAACCGTTCCCTGCTCAACGATTTCCTGCCGCTCCAGCCGGTCCGCGCGGTCGGCATGCACCTGCTCGGCGCCATCGGCCCGCTGCGGCGCTTCGCCATGCGCGAGGGCCTGACCCCGACGTGGCGGCGGTAGGCTCGCTTACGGAAACGCCAGCCGGCCGGTCTGGATCGCCCACATCACGCTGGTCAGCGTGACCACGGACGCGAAGGTCCCGAGCAGCACCGCGACAGAGGCGGATTCGATCCAGGCGTCGTTCTGCCGGGCGATCACGAACACATTGAGCGCCGGCGGCAGCGAGGCCATCAGTACGGCGGTCGCGGCCCAGGGCTGCGCGAACGGTCCGAACGCCAGCATCAGGCCGAACACGGCGAGCGGGTGGATCAAGAGCTTCACCGCGATCACGCCCGGCACCTCCCACGGCACCCGGTTGAACGGGCGGAGCGCCACGGTCACGCCGAGCACGAACAGCGCGGTCGGTGCGGCTGCGTTCTGAAGGAACGTGATGGTGCGATCGAGTGCGACCGGCAGCTCGATATGAAGCGCCGCCACGGCCGCGCCAAAGCAGGCCGACATGATCAGCGGGTTGAGCACGATCTGCTTCAGCACGACGCCGAAGGCATGGACCAGCGAGGGATGGTCGCGGTCGGAGAGCTCGATCAGCAGCGGCACGATCGTGAACAGGAAGATGCTGTCGCAGCAGAAGATCAGCGCGGTCGGCGCCGAGGCCTTCGGTCCAAGCACGGCGAGCGCCAGCCCCGGCCCCATATAGCCGATATTGCCATAGCCGCCGGAGAGGCCCGCAAGCGTCGCCTCGCGCAGCGCCAGCCGTCCCAGAACCTTGCCGACCACCAGCGCCAGGGTGAACGCCGCAACCGTGGCCAGCGTGGTCGCGACCAGGAACGGCGGGTTGTTCAATTCCGCAAACGGCGTCTTCGACATGATCGCGAACAGCAGCGCCGGCAGCGACACGTAGAGCAGGAAGAAGTTCATCCAGGCGAGGCCTGATTCCGGCAGCGACTTGGCCTTGCCGCACGCGAATCCAACAAAGATCAAGCCGAAATAAGGTAGCGCCAGATTGAGGATATCGATCATTGATGAAGTGTTTTCTGAAGATTTGGGGGCTATCCACCCCTTAGTCGAAGGTCAATTCCAGGTCAGGGCACTAGCATCGGCCACAATCCTGGTCTATCGACGGGGAATGATTAAAGCGAGGACCGCCAAATTCCAGATCGGACAGGTCGTTCGCCACCGGATCTTCTCGTTCCGGGGGGTGATTTTCGACATCGATCCGGAATTCAACAACACCGAGGAGTGGTGGCTGTCGATTCCCGAAGAGGTGCGGCCTCACAAGGACCAGCCGTTCTACCACCTGCTCGCGGAGAACGCGGAGTCGGAATACGTCGCCTATGTCTCCGAGCAGAATCTGGTGCCTGACGATTCCGGCGAGCCGATCCGCCATTCCCAGGTCGCCGAGATTTTCATCAAGGACAAGACCGGCGGCTATCGCCCGCGCAATCCGTCGCTGAACTGAGCCAGCGCGCCTGAAGTGAGTTTTGCCGCCATCAAGCGGCCAGCAAAAAAGGCGCTCGAACCGAGCGCCTTTTTCATATCCGGGATTTTAGCCCGCTTACTTCTGACCGGCCGGAGCCGCGCCGGGCGCGCCACCGTTCTGCTCGAGCTTCTTGCGCTGCTCGTCGGCCTTCTTCTGAAGCTCTTCCTGAAGCTTCTTCTGGGTTTCCTCGAACACCTTCGGATCGGTCGGCGGACCGTCATAGGCCTTCTGGAATTCGCCGGCGAGCGGCAGCGGCAGCGTCAAGGGCGCACCGTTCGCATTGATCGCCTGGACAACGAGGTTCTGGCCCTTCTTCATGTTGCCGATGAGCTCGGGCGTGGCCTCGTAGTCGGACATGCAGCCATTCTGGAAGCAGATCACGTAGGGGCTCTGCAACGGCGCATTGTTGTCCACGATGATGCGGGTGCCGTGCACGAGCTGCATGCCGAGCGGCAGCGTCACGCGCAGGATCTTCTTGGGTTCGCCTTCCGGCTCGATGATCACGGCCGCGATGACCGGCTGGCCCGACTCGATGCGGCCGTCCTTGCCGGTGAAGCAGACCTGCTTGGCGTTGGCGTCCTGGCCCTTGAGGCAGAACTTGGTCCAGGGGGCGTAGATCAGCTGGATCTGCTGATCGGCCGGCTGGGCCGCGGCGCCCTGCTGCGCCGGAGCGCCCTGCGCGGGAGCCGGCTGGGCGGGAGCCTGGGCAGCCGGTGCCGGAGCCTTGGGGGCAGCCTTCGGAGCGGCTTTCGGCGCCGCCTTGGGCGCGGCAGGCGCGCCGGGGGCCGGCGCCGGGGTCTGGGCCTCGGCGGCAAACGGGACGACCAACGCCGTCGCCGTCAACAAGGCGAGAAGTCGCCCGCGCGGCCGGACGGACGCGGCCAAGTAACGGAAATTCATTGCGGAAAACCCTTTCTGAACGGGAAGTGCCCGGACCGCTCCGAAGCGACGAACCTGGCCGCGTTGGGCGCGGCTCTCTCCCCGTCAATTGAGGCGGATAAGTGACGGGCTCGACGCTCTTGCGCGATTGCGTGCCTTCTTAACGTGGTCGACGAAAAGATCAATGCCGACAAGCGTCTTTGACCACGCCTTGAACCGCTCCCTGGCCTGCGATCCGTGAAATTCCTTGTGATAGGATTCAGGCCCGCAGGTCCTCGAATCAACGTGTGCCGATGTCCATGTTCCAGCGCCTTCTCGAGGGCCTTCTTGAGGGCCTTGGCATCCGCCTCGGTCTTCTCGCCTTCGTCCTCGCCTCCGCGCTCTCCGCAAGCGGCGCAGGGGCTGAGGAAGCCCATGCCATCGCGATGCACGGCAAGCCGGCGATGCCGGCCGATTTCACCCACATGCCCTACGCCAACCCTGATGCCCCCAAGGGCGGCCGGCTCACCTGGGGCATTCTCGGCACCTTCGACAGCCTCAATCCCTTCATCGTCAGGGGATTGGCCGTGCAGCCGGTGCGGAACTACGTGGTCGAGAGCCTGCTCGCACGCGGCAATGACGAGCCGTTCACGCTCTACAGCCTGCTCGCCAGATCGGTCGAGACCGATGACGCGCGGAGCTTTGTCACGTTCCGCCTCGATCCCCGCGCCCGCTTCTCCGACGGCAAGCCGGTCCTGGCGGAGGATGTGCTGTTCTCCTGGCAGCTGCTGCGCGATCACGGCCGCCCCAACCATCGGCAATATTACGCCAAGGTCGCCAAGGCCGAGGCGCCCGACCCTCTCACCGTCCGCTTCGACCTGGCTGGCGCCAACGACCGGGAATTGCCGCTGATCCTCGGCCTGATGCCGATCCTGCCGAAGCATGCAGTGGATGTCGCGACCTTTGAGGAGACGACGCTGACCGGCCCGATCGGCTCGGGCCCGTATCGGATCATGGCGGTGAAGCCCGGCGCCAGCGTGACCTTGACCCGCAATCCCGACTATTGGGGTCGCGGCCTGCCCATCAATCGCGGGCTCTACAATTTCGACGAGATCAGGCTCGACTATTTTCGCGAGGCCAACGGCCAGTTCGAAGCCTTCAAGCGCGGCCTCTATGATTTCCGCGTCGAGCACGAGCCGCTGCGCTGGCACGACGGTTACGACTTTCCAGCCGCCAAAAGCGGCGAAGTGATCCGCGACACCATCAAGCCCGGCGTGCCGCAGCCTTCCGAATTCCTGGTGTTCAACACGCGCCGTCCGATCTTCGGCGACATCCGCGTGCGCCGGGCACTGACGCTGCTGTTCGATTTCGAGCTGGTCAACCGCAACTACTTCTTCGGACTCTATTCGCGCGTTGCCGGCTATTTCGCCGGCTCCGACCTGTCGGCCTATGGCCGGCCCGCGGATGCGCGCGAACGCGAGCTGCTGACGCCCTTCGCCGCGCAGATCCCGCCCGACGTCATGGACGGCAGCTACCGCCTGCCCGTCACCGACGGCTCGGGGCGCGACCGGACGACGCTGCGCGCCGCACTCAAGCTCCTGTCGGACGCCGGCTACGATCTCGACGGCACCGTCCTGCGCAACCGCGCGACAAAAGCCCCCTTCACCTTCGAGATGCTGGTGACGACCCGCGACCAGGAGCGCATCGCGCTCGCGTTCCAGCGCGACCTCAAACGCGCCGGCATCGAGCCGAGCGTTCGCGCGGTCGATCCCGTGCAGTTCGACCAGCGCCGGCTCGGCTACGAGTTCGACATGATCCAGAACCGCTGGGACCAGTCGCTGTCGCCCGGCAACGAGCAGTATTTCTATTGGGGCAGCGCTGCCGCCGACAATCCGGGCACCCGCAACTACATGGGCGCCAAAGATCCCGCCGTCGATACCATGATCGACGCTCTCCTCGAGGCCCGTGATCACACGGCCTTCGTCTCGGCTGTGCGGGCGCTCGACCGCGCCCTGATCTCCGGTTTCTATACAATCCCCCTGTTTAACGTATCCGAGCAATGGATCGCGCGCTGGAATCGGATAGAACGGCCAAAGGCCACTTCGCTGTCCGGCTACCTGCCGGAGACCTGGTGGTCGAAGGGGCAGCCGCAAGCGAAGTGACGCCGTGAATCAGCCAGCCGTATCGCCGACGCTCGACACGCTGTTTCAGCGCACGCTGATGCGGCAACCGCACGCGCCCGCCCTGCTCGATCCCCTCAACAAGGCCCGCGTGACCGGCCACCAGCCGCGGCGGATGACCTACGCCGAGGCCGACACCGCCATCGAGGCCCTGTCGGCGCATTTCGTCGAATCGGGCCTGCCGGCCAATTCCGTCATCGCGATCCAGCTGCCTGCTACGGTCGAGTTCGTGCTGACGGTGCTCGCCGCGCATCGCGCCGGGCTCGTGGTCGCCGTGCTGCCGCTGCTCTGGCGCCATGCGGAACTGAGCGCCGCGCTGAACCGCACCGCGGCGCGAGCGATCGTCACCATGAGCAAGGTCGACGGCGTCAGCTATTCCGACCTCGCAATGCACGCCGCCGCGGAGGCCTTCTCGATCCGCTACGTCTGCGGTTTCGGCGCCGACCTGCCCGAGGGCATGGCCTCGCTCGACGACGTGCTGGCCCGCCCGCCGGGCACCACGCGCGCCGTGATCCAGGACGGCCGCAAGGCGGCGATGATCTCCTTCGACGTCACCGCGGAAGGCTTTCGCCCGGTGCCGCGGCCGCATTTCAGCCTGATCGCCGGCGGGCTCGCGATGTCGCTGGAAGCCGACATCAAGCAGGGCGCGACCGTGATGGCGGCGTTCACGCCGATGTCGTTCGCGGGCCTCGCCTCCTCGCTCGCGGTGTGGCTGCTCTGCGGCGGCACGCTGGCGCTGCATCATCCCTTCGAGAACGACGTGCTGGAACAGCAAATCAACGAGCACGAATGCGAGGTGCTGATCGCCCCCGCGCAGCTCGCGCTGCGGCTCGGCGATGCCGATCTCGCGGCGCGGATGCCGAGCTTGCGCAACGTCATCGGCCTCTGGCGCGCGCCCGAGCAGGTGGCGGCGAGCGATGCCTGGATCGCGCCGCATGCACCGCTGACCGACGTCTATCTGTTCGGCGAGGCCGGGCTGTTCGGGGCCCGCCGCGGCGAGGACGGCATGCCTGTTGCGGTGATGCCCGGGCCGCACGGCGCCCCGCGCGAGCAGTCCGGTTCCTCCATCGCCGGCGAGATCCTGCTGACACCCAGGGGCACGCTCGGCCTGCGCGGAGCGATGGTGCCGATCGCGGCCTACGCGCCGCCGCAGCCGGTCGGCGACACGCTGACGGCGCAGCCGCCGCGCGATTACGTCGACACCGGCTATGCCGCGCGGCTCGACCGTCCGAGCGGCGCGATCTGCATCACCGCACCGCCCTCCGGCATCATGGCCGTCGGCGGCTACCGCTTCCTGTCCAACGACCTCCAGGAATGGGCGCGCCGGCTCGGCCAGGGCGCCCTGCTCACCGCGCTGCCCGACCGGCTCTCGGGTCACCGGCTCGCAGGACGGGCGCAAGACAATGGCCGCGCCCGCGAAGCGCTCAATGAACTCGGGCTTAACCCCCTGATGGTCGAGGCTTTTCGCGACCGCTCCGGGCCGGTTTAAGCGCAGTTTCGACCCATCCATTGACGCTGCATTAAGGCAACCGGACTAGATTGCGCAGCATCTGTTGCGTGATCAGAGTTTGCGATGTCCCAGGCGGGCCCGATCCTGTTTGTGTCCAACGCCCAGCGGCCGCCTTTCATTGCGGCACTGGACGAGGCCCGTCTGTTTCCCGTCGTCGACGCCGACTGGGCCAGCGCGGCGCGCGCGGTCGAGCAGGTGCAGCCGGCCGCGGTTCTCGCCGCGATGCATGCCGGGCACGAGCCCTACCTTGCGCCGCTCGCCAGGAAGATCGCGGACCAATCGCCCTACCTGCCGTTCGTGGCGCTCGATGCTGCGGGCACGCTGCCGCAGAACGCCCTGCCCTTCTCCTCGCGCGGCGGCAATTCCGACCGCCTCGTCGCGCGGCTCCGCGCCGCGCTACGCGTACGCACTCTCCATGCGACGGTTCTGCGCCGGCTGCCGGACGCGAAAGTCGGGTTGCCGGAGGGGGATCCGGCACGCGAGGCAACGGTGCTCCTGATCGGCCGCGGAGCAGCCTATCCTGCGCTCTCCGTCGCACTCGGCGAACGCGTCGGGGTCGTCGGCGCGCTCTCGATCGAGGCCGCGGCCAAGCATCTCAACACCCGCGACATCGATGGCGTCGTACTCGCCGAAGGCTTTACCGCGCGCGTCACCGACGCCTTCCTCACGGTGCTCGCCGAAGACACCCGATTCCGCAGCCTGCCCGTGGTTGTCACCGCGCACCAGCTCGCGCAGACTTACGACCTGCCCAATCTCGAGCTGATCCCGGGCGAGCCGGCGAAGGTCGCCGGCAACGCGCTGCCGCTGATCCGCCAGCACGCGATGGAAGCGCAACTGAGCCGCACGCTGCGTTCGATCGATGCCGGCGGCTGGCTCGACCCGCGCAGCGGCCTGCTCACGGTGGAAGCTTTTGCCCGCGATTTCGCCAAGGCGGTCGAGCAGGCTCTTGCCCGCGGCGGCGGCCTCTCCGTGGCGCGCTTCGCCTTCGAGCCCGGCAATTCCCGTGCCCAGCTCGACGCCGCGCGGATCCTGAGCCGACTGATGCGGCAGATGGATTTTGGCGTGGCGCAGAAAGACGGTTCCGTCATCGTCGTGTTCGCGGAGACCGACTTCCGCACCGCCCACATGATCGCCCGCCGCCTGTCGGCGGTGATGCGGCACACCTCCAATGGCAAGCACGAGATGCGCAGCGATCCCGTCGTCAGCGTGGACTCGCTGTCGCCGTCGGATACGGCGCGGTCACTGCTCGGGCGTCTCTCAGCCGACGCGTCGCGCGCGGCGTCGTAGTCGCGCGTCAGCAATCCCTGATCTCGTCCGCGCCCCTTGTCCGGGCAACGTGGCGCTAAGCGCCGCCATTCGCGCTAGATTTCGGGGCGGCCGCCAGAGCGGGAGTGGCCAGGAGAAAGCCGACAGTTTCGTTCAGGAGCTCGTGGGCCCGGTCGACGATGTCGTCCAGCGACATCGTCTTTGCGAACATGCGCTGCGCTTCAGCCAGCAACTGGTCGCGAGTCGGCATGCTGGACAGACGCAAATCGGCACGCTGCTGCAACAGAATGATCGCGTCCCGGACCGACAATTCGGTCTCATGGATCGACGTCTTGATCGCCTGTGCGATGTGTTCAGGATTGAAGCGAGCGGCGAGCTGCTCGGCCGCTTGCTTGATCGCGCGTGATCCCAACCGATGCTCATTGCGCAGGACCTGCTTGGGCGGCATCTTCAGATCCCGGACAATCCCGAGCCAGGACAAAGCCACCAGGATATAATAGGTGAGATCAATCTCGTACCAGTGGAAGCCCTGTCGAGCACTGGCCTGATAGGCGTGGTGATTGTTGTGCCACCCCTCACCCATCGTGACGAGAGCGAGCAGCCAGTTGTTGCGGGAATCGTCGCCGGTCACGTACCGCCTGCGGCCGTGAACATGTGCGAGGGAGTTGATGCAGAACGTGCCGTGATACACGAGCACCGTGCTCCAGAGAAAGCCGACCACGAGTCCTGACCACCCGGCAATGAGGAAGCAGAGGCCCGCGAGCACGAATGCCGGCAGAAGCTCCAATTTGTGCAGCCACATCAACTCGGGATACGACGCCAGATCCGATACTTTCACCAGATCGGTTGCATCGTGCTGCCGGTAGAAGATCCAGCCGAGATGACTGTAGAGGAAGCCCTTGTGCCGGGGCGAATGCACATCCTGCGCCGTATCCGAGTGAAGATGGTGATGGCGATGTTTGGCAGCCCACCAGAGGACGCTTTTCTGAGCGCTGCTCTGGGCCAGGAAGGCCAGGATGAACTGAAACACCCGGCTGGTCGCGTAAGCCCGGTGCGAGAAATACCGGTGATAGCCGGCGGTGATCGCAAACATGCGCAACCAGTACAGAACCGCGCAAATGACTACGGCTTGCCACGAGACGCCCGACCAGATCGCCGCGAAGCATCCCGCGTGGACCAATATGAACGGCAGGACCTGCGGATACATGACGTCGTCGTGTTCGTCACCGTGTTCCTGGCCTGAATCGATATTGATAGACACGCTCGCGACCTCAGAAGTTTCAATGGGCGGGGCAGCCCCGCTTTGCGGTACAAAAAACCCGCGGCCGGTAAACCAGTCGCGGGTCACACGAATCAGGTCATTAGTCAGGCACGCTATCAGCGGCGAGGCCAAGTCGGAGGCCAAGTCGTCGGCCTAACTCGACGAATCGAACATGGCTGTCGTTCGATCATTCCGCAAGTGGCCATATGCCGCTGTCTTGTATCCAAGTACCGCTCCGGTGGCGCTCGGAACAATTACGCCGCCTTCTTGCTCTGCGCCAGCTGTGCCAGCTGCCGCATGATCTCCGTGGTGCCGGCGAGACGCTCTTCCGGTGTCTCCCAGTCCTGCAGGAACACCACCTTCATGTCCGGCCGCACCTTGGCGGCCTGGCCATAGCTGCGGATGAACGACACCAGGCGATCGGGGTGGGCGAACGAATTGTCGCGGAAGGCGATGACCGCGCCCTTCGGGCCGGCATCGATCTTCCCGACATTGGCCGTGCGGCAGAACGCCTTGATCGCGGCGACCTTGAACAGATAGCGCACCTCGTCCGGCAACACGCCGAAACGGTCGCGCATCTCCGCGCCAAAGTTCTCGATCTCCTCCTCGGTGTCGAGATCGGCGAGCCGCCGGTACAGCGACAGCCGCACCGAGAGGTCGCCGACATAGTCTTCCGGAATGAGCACGGGCATGCCGATGGTGATCGAGGGCGACCAGCGGTCGGCGGCGGGCTCGGACACGCCGGCCTTGAGGTTGACGATCGCCTCCTCCAGCATCGACTGGTAGAGCTCGAAACCGACCTCCTTGATGTGGCCGGACTGCTCCTCGCCGAGCAGGTTGCCGGCGCCGCGGATGTCGAGATCGTGCGAAGCGAGCTGGAAGCCAGCGCCCAGCGTCTCCAGCGATTGCAGCACGGTGAGCCGGCGCTCGGCCTGCGCGGTGATCTTCTGCTGCGCCGGCAGCGTGAACAGCGCATAGGCCCGCAGCTTGGAGCGGCCGACGCGGCCGCGGAGCTGATACAGCTGCGCCAGGCCGAACATGTCGGCACGGTGCACGATCAGGGTGTTGGCGTTGGGAATGTCGAGGCCGGATTCCACGATGGTGGTCGACAGCAGGATGTCGAACTTGCCGTCGTAGAAGGCAGTCATGATGTCTTCGATCACCGCGGGCGGCATCTGGCCGTGCGCGACCGCGACCTTCATCTCCGGCACGTTCTTGTCGAGGAAGTCCTTGACCTCGGCGAGGTCGTCGATGCGCGGCACCACGTAGAACGCCTGGCCGCCACGATAACGTTCGCGCAGCAGCGCCTCGCGGATCATCAGCGGATCATGCGGGGCGACGAAGGTACGCACCGCGAGGCGGTCGACCGGTGGCGATGCGATGATCGAGAGCTCGCGGACGCCGGTCAACGCCAGCTGCAGCGTGCGCGGGATCGGCGTCGCCGACAGCGTCAGCACATGCACCTCGGAGCGAAGCGCCTTCAGCCGTTCCTTGTGGGTGACGCCAAAATGCTGCTCCTCGTCGACGATGACGAGGCCGAGATCGCGGAACTTGATCGCCTTGCCGAGCAGCGCGTGGGTGCCGACGACGATGTCGACCGAGCCATCGGCGATACCCTTCTTGACCAGGTTCAGCTCCTTGGTCGGGACCAGGCGCGAGGCCTGCGCCACATTCACTGGAAAGCCCTTGAAGCGGTCGGTGAAGGTCTTGTGGTGCTGGCGGGCGAGCAGCGTGGTCGGCACCACGACCGCGACCTGCTTGCCTTCGAGCGCGACGGCAAAGGCCGCGCGCAAGGCCACCTCGGTCTTGCCGAAGCCGACGTCGCCGCAGATCAGCCGATCCATCGGACGGCCGAGTTCGAGGTCCTTTAGCGTCGATTCGATCGCGCCAAGCTGGTCCTCGGTCTCGTCATAGGGGAAGCGCGCGCAGAACTCGTCGTAAAGGCCCGGCTGCACCGGCAGCTTCGGCGCCTCGTGCAAATGGCGCGCGGCGGCGATCTTGATCAGCTCGCCCGCGATCTCGCGGATGCGGTTCTTGAGCTTCGCCTTGCGGGTCTGCCAGCCAGAGCCGCCCAGACGATCCAGTTCGACCGCGGTCTGGTCGGAACCGTAGCGCGACAGCAGCTCGATGTTCTCGACCGGCAGGAACAGTTTTGCGTCGGCGGCGTAATGCAGCTCAAGACAGTCATGCGGCGCGCCGGCGACGTCGAGGGTTTGCAAGCCGATGAAGCGGCCGATGCCGTGGTCGGCATGGACGACGATGTCGCCGGCGGTGAGGCTCGTCACCTCCGAGATGAAATTGTCGAGCTTGCGGCTCGCCTTGCGGGGCCGGACCAGGCGGTCGCCGAGGATGTCCTGCTCGCTGATCAGCGCGATCTCGTCGGTCTCGAAACCGCTTTCCAGGCCGAGCACGGCGAGCATGGTCTCGTTGCGCGGGGTCGCCTGCACCGTCCGCCAGGCGTTGACGCTCGTGGTATGGGTCAGCTTGTGGTCGCGCAGCATCGAGGTCATGCGGTCGCGCGATCCCTCGCTCCAGAGCGCGATCACGACCTTCTTGCGCTGGGCATGCAGCGCCATCACGTGGCTGACGACGGACTCGAACACGTTGACGGTGGCGTCGTTGCGTTCGGGTGCGAAGTCGCGGCCCTTGCGCGCGCCGGCATCGACGATCGTCGCACCATCGGCCGGAACCGAAAACTGCGTCAGCCGCACCAGCGACATCTCGCTTTCGCGCCTGGTCCATTCCTCGTCGGTGAGATAGAGCCTGTCGGGCGGCAGCGGCTTGTAGATCGCGCCGCCGCCGGGATGCTCCATCGCATCGCGGCGGGCTTCGTAGTAATCCTGGATCTGCTTGAAACGCTCGCGAACGGCGTCCTCGGCCTGCGGCTCGATCGCGATGGCTGCGCCTTGCAGATAGTCGAACAGCGTGTCCATCCGGTCCTGGAACAGCGGCAGCCAGTGCTCCATGCCGGGATGGCGGCGGCCCTCGCTGACGGCCTCGTACAGCGCGTCGTCGCGCTCGGGCGCGCCGAACTCGGCGACATAGCCCATGCGGAAACGGCGGATGGTGTCGGTGACGAGCTGGAATTCCGAGATCGGCACGAGGTCGAGCGAGCGCATGTCGAGCATCGTGCGCTGGGTCTCGGCGTCGAAGGAGCGGATCGATTCCAGGCTGTCGCCGAAGAAGTCGAAGCGGACCGGCTGGTCGAGGCCGGCCGGAAACAGATCCAGGATACCGCCGCGCACGGCATATTCGCCGGGCTCGCGCACGGTCGAGGAGCGGTTGTAGCCGTTGTGCTCGAGCCAGGCGACGATGGTCTCCATCGGCACGACATTGCCGGGCGCGACCGACAGCGCCTGCGCCGCGACCAGATCGCGCGTGGGCACGCGCTGCACGATAGCGTTCACCGTGGTGAGCACGATCAGCGGCTTGTCGCTGCCGGTCAGCGGCGCAAGCCGCGCCAGTGTGGTCAGGCGCTGCGCCAGGATGCCGCCATGCGGCGAGACGCGGTCATAGGGCTGGCAGTCCCAGGCCGGAAAGGTCAGCACCGGCAAATCAGGCGCGAAGAATTGCAGCGCGCGCTCGAGCTGCTGCATTCGCCCACCGTCGCGGCAGACCACGGCAAGGCTGACGGCCGGTTTCTTCGGCCGCGCGGCGATGGCGCGGGCGAGATCGGAGATGACGAGGCCCTCGGCGCCCTCGGCAACATTGGCAAGCGTCAGCGCGCGGCCGGGCGTGAGCAGCTCGGCCGGCGACTTCATCCCCTGTTTCATAAATCGCCGTCCGTAATCGGGAACGCCTTGATGCGGGCAAACAGCGCGCCGGTGACATCAGCTGGCAGCACCTTGTCACCGGTGATGGCGGCATAGAGATCGGGATCGGACTCTTCGAGCAGGGTCTCGAGCTCGGTCAGCTCGTCGTCGGACAGATTGCCGATCTCGGCATCCGCGAAGCGGCCCAGGATCAGGTCCATCTCGCGCGTGCCGCGGTGCCAGCAGCGGAACAGAAGCCGCTTGCGGCGATCGTCCAGCCCATTGCTCGATCGTGTCGTTCCCGTCATGTCTCAGATCCAGTCAAACGCAGAAAGCCCGGACGTGCCGGGCCGGGGTGATATAGCCACTCGGACCGCCCCTGTCAGCCCTCGATTTGGCATGGCCCGCTGCCCGCGCGAGCGCCACGAAAAAAGACGTGGATGCCCGGCATAAAGCCGGGCATGACGGGCCGAAACGATCCTAGATTCGCTCTCATGCGCCCCAGCCTGCTCAATCCGCTGTTTGCTCCCGTGACCAGCCTGCCCGGCGTCGGTCCGAAGCAGGACAAGCTGCTGCAGTACCTGCTCAGCCGCAATGAGACGCCGCGCCTGGTTGACCTGCTGCTGCATTTGCCGAGCCAGGTCATCGACCGCCGCGCGCGGCCAAAGATCCGCGACGCCGTCCAGGGAACCATGGTGACGCTGGAGGTCACCGTCGATCGCCATCGCCCGCCGCCGCCGCGCAACGCCCGCGCGCCCTATCTCGTCTATGCCAGCGACGACACCGGCGACGTCGTGCTGACCTTCTTCCGCGCCAAGCCCGGCTATGTCGAAAAGCTGCTGCCGATGGGAGAGAAGCGCTACGTCTCGGGCACACTGCAGATGTATGACGGCATCCCGCAGATCGTGCATCCCGACCGCGTGCTCGACGAAGAGGCGATCTCGAAGCTCTCGGGCATCGACCCGGTCTATCCGCTGACCACGGGTCTGGCGCTCGGCTCGCTGCGACGCGCGGTCGCGCAAGCGCTGCAGAAGCTGCCCGCCCTGCCGGAATGGATCAGCCCGGAGGTGATGCGCCGCTGCAGTTTTCCGTCGGTCACCGAGGCGCTCAGCCGCGTGCACCAGCCGGTCGAGCTGACAGACATCCTGCCCGAAAAACCCTACTGGTCGCGCCTCGCCTTCGACGAGCTTTTGGCCGGCCAGCTCGCGCTGGCCCTGATCCGCGCGCAATTGCGCCGCCCGGCCGGCGTCCGCAACGCCGGCGACGGTCACTTGCGCAACAAGATCATCGACGCCCTGCCCTATGCATTGACGTCGTCGCAGCGAGAAGCGACCGCCGCCATCGCGAACGATCTGCAACAACCCGTGCGCATGCTGCGCCTGCTTCAGGGCGATGTCGGCTCGGGCAAGACCGTGGTGGCGCTGCTGGCGGCCGCCGCCGTCGCCGAAGTCGGCAAGCAGGCCGCGCTGATGGCGCCGACGGAAATTTTGGCGCGGCAGCACATCAAGACCATCGCCCCGCTCGCGGAGCGCGCAGGGCTGCGCGTGGCCATCCTCACCGGCCGCGAGAAAGGCAAGGAACGGCGCGAGCTGTTGGCGCAACTCGAAGCCGGCGAGATCAATCTCCTCGTCGGCACCCACGCGCTGATCCAGGACGACGTGATCTTTAGCGATCTCGCCCTGGCCGTCGTCGACGAGCAGCATCGTTTCGGCGTGCGCGAACGCCTCGCGCTGACCTCGAAGGGCGCCGCCGTCGACGTGCTGGTGCTGAGTGCGACGCCGATCCCGCGCACGCTGGTGCTGACCTATTTCGGCGACATGGACATCTCCGAGTTGCGCGAGAAGCCCGCCGGCCGCCAGCCGATCGAGACCCGCACCATATCGATGAGCCGCCTCAATGAGGTCACGGACAGCATCGGCCGGGCCCTGGAGGCGGGCAAGCTGGTCTACTGGATCTGCCCGCTGGTCGAGGAATCCGAGGCTGAAGGCACCGAGCACCTGACCAATGCGACCAAACGCTTCGAGAGCTTGCAAAAGCGTTTCGGCGACCGCGTCGGCCTCGTCCACGGCCAGATGAAGGGCACCGAGAAGGACCGCGTGATGGGCCAGTTCGCCGCCCATGAGATCGGGCTTCTGGTTGCGACCACCGTGGTCGAGGTCGGCGTCGACGTGCCGGCCGCGACCATCATGGTGATCGAGAACGCCGAACGGTTTGGCCTTGCCCAGCTGCACCAGCTGCGCGGCCGCATCGGGCGCGGCTCGGAAGCCTCGACCTGCCTCTTGCTGTACAGCGAGCCGCTCGGCGAGATGTCGAAGGCACGCCTGAAGGTCATCCGCGAGACCACCGACGGCTTTCGCATCGCCGAGGAAGATTTGAAGCTGCGCGGCGAAGGCGATGTGCTCGGCGTGCGCCAGAGCGGCCTGCCCGGCTACCGCATCGCGCGCTCGGAGGTGCACGGCCAGCTCATCACCCAGGCTAGAGACGAGGCGCTGCGGATCCTCAAGGACGATCCGAAGCTGAAGGGCGAGCGCGGCGAGGCGCTACGGTGCCTGCTGTATCTCTATGAGCGGGACGAGGCGATCCCGCTGATCGGGGCGGGTTAACCTGCTGCTCTTCGGCGCCCGACCTCATAAGCCGCCACATGCGCGCGGGCCAAATCCAGCAGCGGCGTATCGATACCGAGCGTGCGGGCGCGATTGGCCATATCGCCCAGGATATGCTCCGCTTCAGTGACCGAACCACGCTCGATATCGCGCAGCATCGAAGCCTTGAGCGGCGAGTCCAGGGTAGTGAACAGTTTCCGGTCGAACTCGATGAACGGGGCGCGTGGCTCAAAACCCGACGCCGTTGCAACGGCACAGCATTCCGCGAACAGCCGGAAAATGGACTGCTCGCCGTTCGGCACCGCCAGGATGTCGCCGATACTTGCGCGCATCAGGCAAGTGATGCCGGCGAGCGTGCTGAGCTGGACGAACTTCTCCCACATGTCCTGCATGATCGCTTCGCTGGCGCGCACGTCGATACCGGGGACATGGAGCAGTGTTTCCAGCGCGAGCGCACGCTCGCTCAGCGCCCCGTTGGTCTCGCCGAAGACGATGGTCTGATTGGCCATGAACTGAACGACACGACCATCCGCGTCGAGCCCGGCGCTGACGTTCGCCAGGCCGCCGAGGACGCGCGCAGCACCGAACTTCGCGGTCAAGGTGTCGATATGTTTCAATCCGTTGAGTATCGGCAGAATCATCGTGTTGGCGCCAACGGCCGGGGCAAACTGGGCCATCGCATCGTCGAGCGAGTAGGATTTCACCCCGACCAGCACGACGTCGAATGTCTCCTTGAGATCGTCTGCCAAGATGATCTTCGGCTGTACGGCAAAGTCGCCATGCGGGCTCACGACCTGCAGTCCATTCCGCCGCAATTGCTCGGCACGCTTCGCTCGCACCAGAAAGGTCAGGTCGCCGCCTGCTCGGACCAGGCGAGCTCCGTAATAGCCTCCAAGCGCGCCTGCGCCGATCACCAGCACTCTCATTCGAACTCCGATTGCATCCATCTGTCTCCGCAGAAACAATAGCAGACGGGGCGTGCGGCGTCTCCTCCCCGTCATTGCGAGCGCAGCGAAGCAATCCAGAATCTTCCCACGGAGACAGGCTGGATTGCTTCGCTGCGCTCGCAATGACGAAGTGGATAGAGCCGGTTCAGAAGACTCACCCTTTCGCCGCGGTCGACTTTATGAAACCTTGCGCTCATGCGCAGGGTCATCGTTGTCGGTTCTCAGGGAAGCGGAAAGACGAGCCTCTCTCGAAATCTCGGGCGGAAGCTTGGACTGCCCGTGGTGCATCTCGACGTGCTCTATTGGCGGCCGGGATGGAATCCATCCGACAAGGCCAGCTTCCGTCTACGCGTCGCGGAGGCGATCGCGGGCGACGCATGGGTCATCGACGGCAGCTTCTCGGGGCTCGCCTTCGATCTCACGCTTGCGCGTGCCGACACCCTGGTCGTCATCGACCGCCCGCGCTGGCTCTGCGAGTGGCGCATTCTCTGGCGCTCCGCGTTCGATCGCGACACGACGCGCCCCGATCTTCCCGAGGGATGTCCGGAACAGTTCGACTGGAAACTGATGAAGGAGGCGTGGCGCTACGACACGGAGCGCGTGCCTGTGATCGAGGCCGAGCGCCTTCAATATGGCCCCGATGTCCCGGTCGTGCGCCTGAGACGCGACCGGGACATCCAGGGTTTTCTGGAATCGGTTTCAGTGCACGGCGAGTGATCCATTGCCGTGACGTCGGACTGGACGGTCAGGCCTTCTTCTGCGCGACACGCGCTGCGAACGCCTTCAGCAGTGCCGCATCCACCGCTTCGCCATTCGCGTCCGCGGCGAGGTGCTCGAACCAGCGCGCAAAGCCTTCGTAGATCTGGCTCGCCGGATGGTCGGGCCCGAGGAAACCCGAGATCTCCCGCATCTCCGCGACCCAGCGATAGGCCTTCGGGATCATGTCCGGCAGCGCGACTTCGAGCCGGGCCAGGACCGCGGGCTGGCTCAGCGCGAGCTCGTCGCGCAGCGCATCGGCCGCGCCCGCTTTCGTGGCCGCGACCACCATGGCCGAGCCGATGCCGGCCAGGCCCTTGACGATACCTGCATAGGACATCTTCAGCGCGGAGGCCGCACCGACGGGGCCCTCGACAATCCGCACGTCGAGCCCGAGATTCTTCAGCACCGCGAGATCCCCGGCGTACTCGCCGGACAGGTAGAAGGCCGGGCTCTTGCCGCCGGGCTGCGGCGGGAAGCCGATGATGCCGCCATCGACGAACGGCGCCTGTGCCGAGCCGATGATCTCCTCGATTCTTTGCACGGTATCGACATTGACCGCGTTGCAGTCGACGACGATGGGCTTCTTCTCGCGCCGGACGATCAGCGCCGCCAGGCGTTCGGCCAAAGCCACGGCTTCGCCCGGCGGCACGATCGAAAGGATGATGTCGGCCTCCGCGATCGCGTCGTCCTCGGCGCCGATCATGCCGGCATCCGCGGCGCGCTTTTGCGTCGCCTCGCTGCGCCCCTTCAACGACGTCAGCACGCGCGCACCGTTTTCGCAGAGGCGGCGGGCCACGGCGCTGCCCATGGCGCCGGGCGCGAGGATCGCAATGGTCTTCGTCATCATGCACTCCAGGTCGAATTCCGAGCGAGGCGCTCGATTCAACCGGAAGACTAGCAGAGGACGAAAGTGCTTGCGTGAATGCGGCCATCCGAAACGGGAATGGCCCTACTCCACCTTCGCGGGCTGGGGCTGGAGCGCGGACGCGTTGGCAATGCGCGCGGCATTCGCCATGCCCGCGAGCGCGGCGGCCTTCTTCGGGTCGGGCGCCGAGCCCGGCTGCACCACGCCAGCCGACATGATCAGCGTCGCGGCGTCCTCGGTGCTCATGTCGACCTCGACGATCTTGCTCTTCGGCACGTAGAAGAAGAAGCCCGTGGTCGGGTTCGGCGAGCACGGCAGGAACACGGAGACATGCTCCTCCTGCCCCGGCAGGCTGCGCGCGACCTCTTCGTTCGGCGACTGCGAGATCAGCACGATCGACCACATGCCCGGCGACGGAAACTCGACCAGGCCGACTTTCCGGAAGCTCGAGCCCTTGCCCGAGAACAGCGTCTCGAACACCTGCTTCAGGCCGCGATAGATGGCGCGCACCGCCGGAATCCGACCGAGGAAGGTCTCGCCGATATCGACCAGCGTCCGGCCGATCAGATTGGCCGCGAGGAAGCCGACCAGCGTCAGCGTGAAGAATGCGACAATCAGTCCCCAACCTGGAACGACATACGGCAGATAGGTTTCGGGCCGGTAGGCCAGTGGCACGAACGGCCGCACCACGCCGTCAACCCAGGTGACGAACCACCAGACCAGATACAGCGTGATGGCAATTGGCCCCGTCACGACGAGGCCGGTGAGGAAATAATTGCGAAAGCGGCCCATCAGGCCGGTATGCGGTTCCGGGATGGGATCAAGCGGCGCAGGCGCGTCGTCGCGGGGGGTCATTCGGGTTCCAGGTCGGTCGCTGCACTCAAGCTAGGGTCTTCTAGCAGGTTTTGGAAGACTACCTAGCGTTCCGGCCTGATCCCTTCCGCCTATTCCACGGTCACCGATTTCGCGAGGTTGCGCGGCTGGTCGACGTCGGTGCCCATGATGACCGCCGTATGATAGGCGAGCAGCTGCACGGGGACGGCATAGACCATCGGCGTGAACGCGGCCGCCATGTCGGGCATGACGATGGTGACGAGGGACTCGACGGTCGCCTCCTCCGCGCCCTTTGCGTCCGTCATCAGGATGATCCTGCCGCCGCGGGCGGCAACCTCCTGCATGTTGGAGACGGTCTTTTCGAACACGCGGTCATAGGGCGCGATGACGACGACCGGCATCGTCTCGTCGATCAGCGCGATCGGCCCGTGCTTCAGCTCGCCGGCGGCATAGCCCTCGGCATGGATATAGGAGATCTCCTTCAGCTTCAGCGCGCCTTCGAGTGCGAGCGGGAAGCTGGTGCCGCGGCCGAGATAGAGCACGTCGCGCGATTTGGCGATCTCACGCGCCAGCTTCTCGATCTGGAGCTCGGTGGTGAGCGCGTCCGACATCAGGCGCGGGATCTCGACAAGGCCATGAACGAGCTTGGTCTCGTCCTCGTCGGACAATTCGCCGCGGGCCTTGCCGGCCGCGATCGCAAGATTTGCCAGCACCATGAGCTGGCAGGTGAAGGCCTTGGTCGAGGCGACGCCGATCTCGGGACCGGCCAGCGTCTGCAGCACGGTCTCGCTCTCGCGCGCGATCGTCGAGGTCGGCACGTTGACGACGGCCACCGTGTGCACGCCCTCAGCCTTGGCGTAGCGCAGCGCGGCCAGCGTGTCGGCGGTCTCGCCCGACTGCGAGATGAAGATGGCGAGATCGCCCTTGCGCAACGGCGCCTCGCGGTAGCGGAATTCGGAGGCGACATCGACCTCGACCGGCACGCGCGCAAAGCGCTCGAACCAGTATTTCGCGACGAAGCCGGCATAGCTCGCGGTGCCGCAGGCGGTGATGTTGATGCGCTGGATGCTCTTGAAGTCGAACGGCAGCTTGACCGGCAGCGAGACCCGCTCGGTCGCCATGTCGACATAACGCGCCAGCGTGTGGCCGACCACTTCCGGCTGCTCGTGAATTTCCTTCGCCATGAAGTGGCGGTAATTGGCCTTGTCGACCAGCGAGGTCGAGGCGGCGTGCTTGATCTTCTCGCGCTGGACGGCGTGGCCGTCCTTGTCGAAGACCGTGGCGCCCTTGCGCGTCAGCACGACCCAGTCGCCGTCTTCGAGATAGCTGATCGTGTCGGTGAACGGGCCGAGCGCGATGGCGTCGGAGCCGAGATACATCTCGCCATCGCCATATCCGATCGCGAGCGGCGGGCCGTTGCGGGCGCCGATCATGAGGTCGTCGTCACCGGCGAAGATGAAGCCGAGCGCGAAGGCCCCGCGCAGCCGCGCCAGCGTCAGCTTCACCGCTTCCACGGGCCTGTTGCCGCGCGTGAGCAGATCGTCCACGAGATGCAGCACGATCTCGGTGTCGGTCTCGGTGTGGAACACCGTGCCCTTTTTCTCGAGCTCCTCGCGCAGCTCGCGGAAATTCTCGATGATGCCGTTATGGACCACGGCAACGCGTTCGGTCGCGTGCGGATGGGCATTGTTGACGGTCGGTTTGCCGTGGGTGGCCCAGCGGGTGTGGCCGATTCCGGTCGTGCCTTTGAGCGGCTCGGCCTCGAGACGCTTCTCCAGGTTCTTCAGCTTGCCCTCGGCGCGGCGGCGCTCGAGATGCTTGCCTTCGAGCGTGGCGACGCCCGCGGAGTCGTAGCCGCGATATTCAAGACGTTTGAGCGAATCCACCAATTGCTCTGCAACCGGCGTGCGCCCGAGAATGCCGACAATCCCGCACATGCGGATCAATATCCCCCAAATCGTCGAAAAATCGCCTAAACGATCCGCTCGGTCTTTAGCGAAGTTCCTAAGGAACCAGATACTCAATAATTATTGCTGATTGAGACAGCACCGTTTCGCATCCGGCTTCGACTGCGTCGAATTGGCCGGCCTTAAACCGCGCGAATTAACTTGTTGTCAATAAGTTTGACCAACGATTCCCGGCCAGGGAGTAAGGTCATGAAAAGCTCGTCCGGCCGCAAAGGCCTGTCATCGATGTATGCCCACGCCAGCGAGACCACTGGCACGCACCTTGCGCATTGGCCGCCGCCCCAGCGCGGCAAGGAAAGCAAGCCCGTCTTCGTCAAGCACGCCGCCGGAGAACCTGCGAAACGCGCCAAGCCGCGCGGCTGGCGCCTGACGCGCGCGATCTTCTCGGAATTCTCCGACGACGAATAGCGGCGCGCCTTACCACCCCAGCATCACGGCCCGGACGAGGAAAATGAGGAGCGCCCAGAACGCCAGCCCGATGACGAGGGCCAAAATCTCGGGCGGATCGTACTCGTTCATCTCCCGTAGCAGCAGTCGCCCCATCCCCGTGACGAATGTGTCGATCAGAAAACTGAAGAGATCGCGCACAAAGCGAGAGGACACCGCAGTTGGCGCTCAGTTCTCCGGCTTCTTTTCCGGCTTCTTGCCGCCGGTCTTCATCTCGCGATAGCGCGCCGCGCCGCCTTCGCGGATGGTCTGCTGGTTGCGCTCCAGCGCCATGGCGTCGTCGGGCACATCGCGCGTGATCACCGAGCCCGAGCCGATATAGGCGCCGTTGCCGATCTTCACGGGCGCGACGAGAGAGGAGTTGGTGCCCACGAAGGCACCCTGCCCGATGATCGTCTTGTGCTTCTTGAAGCCGTCGTAGTTGCAGGTGATGGTGCCGGCGCCGATGTTGGAATTGGCGCCGATGGTGGCGTCACCAATATAGGAGAGATGGTTGACCTTGACGCCGGCCTCCAGCGTCGCGGCCTTGGTCTCGACGAAATTGCCGATGCGCGCGCCGTCGCCGAGCGAGGTGCCGGGTCGCAGCCGCGCATAGGGGCCGATCGAGACGTTCTTGCCGAGCGTGGTCTGCACGATATGCGAGAAGGAATGGATCACCGTGCCGTCGGCGATCGACACGCCCGGACCGATCACCACGAACGGCTCGATGGTGACGTCATTGCCGAACACGGTGTCGGCGGACAGATAAACGGTCTCGGGCGCGATCAGCGTGACGCCTGCTTCCATCGCCGCTTTGCGCAAGCGCGCCTGCATCACGCCTTCGGCCTCCGCGAGCTGCGCCTTGGTGTTGATGCCGCGCACCTCGTCCTCGCTGGTCTCGATCACGACGGCCTCCCATCCCTGTTCACGAACGACGCCGACCGCGTCGGTCAGATAATATTCGCCCTTCGAATTCGCATTGCCGATCTTGTCGAGGATCGCGAGTGCACAGCGCCCGTCGATCGCCATCAGGCCGGCATTGCACAGATCGATCTTGCGCTCTTCCGCGCTGGCATCGGCATGCTCGCGGATCGCGACCAGACGGTCGCCCTCGACGATGAAGCGGCCATAGCCGGTGGGATCGGCGGCGCGAAAGCCGAGCGCGGCGATTGCTGCGCCCTTCGCGAGCGGCGCGCGCAGCCGCGCAAAGGTCTCGGCCGAGATCAGCGGCGTGTCGCCGAAGGCAATCAGCAGATCGTCCGCGCCCCGCGCAATCGCCTCGCGCGCCGCCAGCACCGCATGCGCGGTGCCGAGCCGTTCTGCCTGCACGAAGGTGAGCGCATCGGGACGGATGCGTTTCGCCTCGTCCGCGACCGCCTGATGGTCGGGGCCGATCACGACGGCGAGCGAGGTGCCGGTTCCCTTCGGTGTGGCGGCGAGCACGTGCGCGAGCAGGCTCTGGTGGGCGACCGGATGCAGCACTTTCGGCAGGTTCGATCGCATGCGCGTGCCTTCGCCGGCGGCGAGTACGATCGTGAGGCTGGAACGGGCGGTCATCGAAATCCTGTCAAACTTGGCCGAATCAACGGGCGGCGGCAGGCCGATGCCGTCATGAGCTGTCGCCTTGCTACCCCCGCAAACGCCCGGAATTCAAGTGCGACGGGGTTTTCCTGTTAATGTTCCCTGATTGATTCGGGGAAGCAGTTCGGGGCTGGGCACTTAACGTTCATGGCAAAGGATTCCGACCCACTGGCGGACGCCTTCGGGGCCAAGGAGACCGGCGGGCTGTTCTCCGGACTTCTGGCCGAGGAAAGCGCGGTCGACCACAGCATGATGTGGCGGCTGGGCGCGTGGGGCGTGGTTGCCGTCGGCGCCGTCGTGATGGCCGTGATGGCCAATCAGGCCCAGCTCGGCTGGCGCCGTGACCAGGTTGCGTCGGCCGATCTGTCGCGCCAGGCCGACCGGCTCCAGATGCTGACCAAGGAGAGCCAGAACGACGCTCGCCGCCTCGCCTCCGCCATCGAGACGTTGAACACCGATCGGGACCGGCTCTATTCGCGCGTCACCATGCTCGAGCAAGGGATGGATTCCGTCACCGGCGCCATCGCAAAGCAGAGCGCGAAGCCGAAGGACGCGCCGGCGCCTGACACCCAGCCCGCGGCGCCGACCGTCGCGCCGGTCGCCTCGACACCGGCTCCCCCAAGTGACAAGCCGCGCGCGGCAACCGCGAAGGACCAGGCGAAGGAGCCGACAAAAGACGCTGTGAAGGAGGCCGCAAAGGATCAGTTGATCCCGCCGCCGCAGAACGCCGCCATGGCCTCGCTGGTATCGCAGTCGCCGCTGACAACGTCGGCACTGCCGATGCTTCCGCTGGTGCCATCCAAGTCGATCATGGCGCCACCCGATCCCGCCGCATCGAAGCTGACGCAGCCCGAGACGACGGAGAAGGCCGCCGAGAAGAAGCCCGAACAGGCGCCCGCCCCGACCGAGGTCGCCGCGGCGCCAGCCAAGCCGCCGGAGACGGCCGAGAGCGAGGCCCCTGCAATCGCTGTCCAGCAGACGCGCTTCGCCATCGACCTCGGCGGCGCCAACTCGCTCGACGGCCTGCGCGCGCTCTGGCGCGGCCTGACCAAGTCCAATCCCGAGATCGCGGCGCTGCGGCCGATCATCATGATCAAGGAAGGCAATGCTGGCCTCGGCATGCAGCTCCGCTTGGGGGCCGGCCCGCTGATCAATGCCGCCGCTGCCGCAAAGCTCTGCGCGGGCCTCGCCGAGAACGACCGCCATTGCGAGACCACCGTGTTCGACGGTCAGCGGCTGTCGATGCGCGGCGGAGCGGAGAAGGGACAAGAGAAGACTCAGGACCGGGTTCAGGAGAAGAACTCCGAGAAGAACCAGGACGCCGTCCCGCAAGCCGAGACTGCGCCAGCGCTCGCTCCCGCCGCCAAACCGGAGAAGCGCCGCCGCAGCTACTCCTCAAAGCGCTCGTCGAAGCGCGAGGAGCCCGCGCCTGCCCCCGCGCCTCAGCCGCCGGCCGCACCGGCGAAGCCGGAGACGGCCTCGACGGGATCGACGCTGTCGTCGTTCTTCAGGCGGTAGGGACGCGTACGAGTTAGATCACTGCGGCCTCTCATCAAATTGGAGCGTCAATGGCCGTCGACCAATGACTCGTCGAACAGCGCAAGCGATCAGAAATATCCACCTCGCCTGTTGCCCCCTCCCGTCATCCCGACCATATTGCGCCCATGACAAAAAAGCCCTTCCGCCTCACGCCCTACCAGGTGCAGTTCCTGATCGTCGTCGGTTTCGTGTCCGTCGGCTATGCGATCTATCTGCGCTATCTCGGCATCGAGAACTCGACCGTCGGCCTCGCCTGTGACGCCGGCCTGCAGACGCTGATCTGCAAGGCGCGCTCGGTCTCGACGGTGCTGTTCAAGAATTCGGTGTTCGGCATCGTCGCGCTGGTGGTTGCGACGCTGAACCTGATGCGGCCGTCGATCGTGCTGCTGACCGTCGGCATCGTCGCCGCCGGCCTCGGCATCGTGCTCTACAATGTCGTGCTGTCGGGCCTTGCGATCGGCCTGTTCATTCTTGGATTTGCTCGGCCCGCGCCCGCCACAGCGTGAACGCGAACAGCAAGTAGATCGCGCAAGTCCACAGCGATTGCCAGTTCTCGCGGCCCTCGTTGAACAGCACATAGGCGGCCGCCAGCGCGAGCAGGCCCGCGAATACCGATTCCGCCATCGGACGCTGGCCGATCTGCGGCCGGTTCAGCATCAGCACCGCGAACGGCACCACGGCCATCGTCAGCGAGGCGTAGGGGAAGTCGTGGTAGCGCGAGTCGAACACGAAGGCGAGCGCGGTCTGCGCCGCGATCACCGCGGTCACCGCCAGCGTCAGGCCGAGCACGGCGGTGAGCTTCGACCATTTGCGGCCCTCGCGCGGGCCGAGCAGATCGAGGAAGGTCGGAAGGCTGCGGCCGATCACCATCGCCTGCGCGCAGAAGATCGGCGACAGGATGCCGGCCAGAAGCAGCGCGCCCCAGTGCAGCCAGCCGCCGATGCCGTAACTCTCATAGTACATCTTGTCGGCGCCGATCCCGAGCAGGGTGCCCGCTGACGTCGCCGAGATCGCGACGCCGAGCCAGGCCGAGAAGCGCGGCGTCCACGGCCGCCTGCGCAGCGTGAGGCCGGCGACCGCGAACACCAGCACGCAGAGGCCCATGCCGGCGCCCATGTACCATTTCCAGTACGGGAAATTGCTGATCGGCTGGCCCGGCGGATATTTCAGGTTCCGGCGCACCGAGTCATACAGGCCCCAATAGCCACCGACGGTGCCTTCCAGCTTGCGCTTCCAGGGCTGGTCATAGGACTCGATCAGATTGACGCGAAACTTGTTCGCTTTCGCCAGGCCCAGGATTTCCGAGACGACGCGCGCCTGGTTGGTGCGCGACGGCAGCGCGCCCTCGCGCATGCGCCCTTCGCTGGGCCAGCCGGTTTCGCCGATCAGGATTTCCTTGCCGGGGAACGCGACCGCCATGCGCTCGCGGATCGCCTCGACATGGCTCGCTGCGAACTTCGCCTTCACCGGAACATCCTCCCAATAAGGCAGGATGTGGATCGTGACGAAGTCGACGGCGTCATAGACCTCGCGATTCCTGAGCCAGAACTCCCAGACGTCGGCATAGGTGACGGGCACGCTGACCTGCGCCTTCACCGAGCGGATGATGGAGACGAGGTCCGCCGTCGTCATCTCGCCGCGCAGCAGCACCTCGTTGCCGACGATGACGCTGGTGATGATGCCGGGGAATTCCTTGGAAAGGCGGACGGCGAGCACGGCCTGCTCAAAATTCTTGGCGCGGTTGCTGGAGAGCCAGATGCCCTGGAGCACCTTCAGCCCGCCGACCTTGGCGGCGATCGCCGGCACCTGGTCGAGCCCGTTCTCCATCGAATAGGTGCGGACGCAGTCGGTGATCTCCTTGAGCTGGCGCAAATCCTGCTCGATCTGGTCGGCCTCGATATGGGTCCACGCGTTCAGCGGCGACTGTTCCCCGCGGAACGGCGCATAGGAGACGCATTGGACCTTGTCGGCCGGGTCGATCGGGGCGCGCGCGAGCGTGATTGGCGTGGCCAGCCACCACCACACGGCAGCAATCGCACCCAGTGAAACGAGCAGAAGCGCCAGTGGCGTACGAAGAGAAATCGGTTCCGTCCTCCGCGAGGTGCCGTCGATTACCTGCTCACGCGCCATCTGCCAAGGGGTGTGTCCGGGATGGATCCTTCCCTCCCCCGAGGAATTTACCTGCGGCCGTTCGACAGAGGCCTAGGATCGTGACTTTGCTGGACAAAATTTCAAATTCAGGTCATGGACTCGGCAGGACTTTGCCGCCGCATTGGGGACCCATTTGGACGCCATCACCGGCGAGTCCGCGAGGTCCTGGCGCGGGTGGTCAGCTGATATATTGGGGAATTCATGCGGCAACGGGTGTTCGAGTTACGAAATGCGGTCCTGCGGCAGTTCGCCGCCACCTTGGCCGTCTCCTCCCTGGTCGTGATGGTCGGTCTCGGTGGCGCCTCCGCCCAGAGCGGCACGCCCGCCCCGGACCAGGGCAAGGCAACCACCCAGCCCGCCGATGCCGCCGCCAAGGACGCCGCCCAGAACCAGCGCCGCACCGACGAGTTCGCCGAAGCAGCCCAGGTCATCAACGGCCCGGCCGGCAACCCCGAATGCGTCTGGCTCGGCCGGCGCGTGGTGCGGCTGATGTGGCGCGACGACCTCGATACCGCGTTCCGCCATCTCGACCTCTACGACCGCTTCGGCTGCCCCGGCGGCCACATCCAGGCCGCCTTCCGCTGCCTGACCCGCTTTGGCGGCCAGATCGATCCCAAGGTCGCCGAGACCCTGGACAGCCGCGTGCACGCCTGCTGGATCAACCCGGCATCCCAGCCGCAGCAGGCGTCAGCCAGCGCCTCCCAGCCGGCGGCGCCAGCCACGGGCAATTCGCAGGCCCCGCAGCCGGCCGCGAGCCCCGCGCCTGCGGCAAGCCCGACACCGGCGCCCTCGAAATAGCCGCGATCGTTTCAGCCGCCGTTCAGGAACGATCGGCGATAGAAGCGGTTGGCACTGCCGCTCATTCCGAAACTGTCATGCCCTCATACGGTCATGAGGCCATGACAGTTGTGAAACCGCGCGGCAGAGGTATGCTCCATTTGCCGCGGACTCGGTCGGATCTCGGGGTCGGATCCGCTTCCCTGCCACCTCAGCCCCTTTTGGTTTAGCCGCGATGCGCGTTGTCGCCGCCGTTCTGTTGCTTGTGTCCGTGCTTCACGCCGGCATCTGGGGAGTCTTGCGCGACAGGGAACCCGCGCCCGACTTCAAAGGCCTGCTGCCCAGCGTCTCCTACGCCCCGTTCGAAGGCGCGGCCCACCCCGATATCGACAACATTCCGACCGTTGAGAAAATCCGCGCCGACCTGAAGACGCTGTCGACGATGACGCGCGCGATCCGTCTCTATTCGTCCACCGGCGGCGTCGAGCTGGTGCCGCCGATCGCGGCCGAGTTCGGCCTCAAGGTCACCGTCGGCGCCTGGATCGACAAGGACAAGGATCGCAACGAGCGCGAGATCAAGGCCGCCATCGAGCTCGCCCGCAAGAACAGCAACGTCGTCGGCGTCGTGGTCGGCAATGAGGTGATCTACCGCGGCGAGCAGAAGGTCGAAGACCTCATCGACATGATCAAGAAGGTGAAGGGCTCGGTCCGCGTGCCCGTCACGACCGGCGAGATCTGGAACATCTGGCGCGACAATCCCGACCTTGCCTCCAACGTCGACTTCATCGCCGCCCACGTGCTGCCCTATTGGGAAAACTTCCGCTCGGACCAGGCGGTCGACCAGGCCGTCGACCGCTACAACCTGCTGCGCAACCTGTTCCCGGGCAAGCGCATCGTGATCGCCGAATTCGGCTGGCCGAGCCAGGGCTACAACCTGCGCAACGCCGACCCCGGTCCGTTCCAGCAGGCGCTGACCCTGCGCAACTTCGTCAGCCGCGCCGAAGCCATCGGCATGGAATACAACATCGTCGAAGCCATCGATCAGCCCTGGAAATATTTCGAGGGCGGCGTCGGCCCGTACTGGGGCATCCTCAACGCCAGCCGCGAGCCGAAATTCGCTTGGACCGGCCCGGTCGAAAACCCCGACTACTGGAAGCTGATGGGAATTGCGCTGCTGGTCGGCATCCTCCTGTCGCTGCCGATCCTGCGGCTGGAGCGGCCGACCGCCAGGCAGGCGTTCCTGCTGTCAGCGACCGCCAACGGCGTCGGCGCCTGGGCTGCGACCGTGTTCGCGTTCTGGAACGACCACTATTTCATCTTCGGCTCGGCCTTCGCGCTCACGCTCGGCATGATCCTGCTTGTTCCCCTTGTCCTCATCGCGATGGCGCGCGTCGACGAGATCGCGGCGGTGGCCTTGGGCCGGCCGCCGGAGCGGCTGCTCTCCAAGAGCAAGCCGGTCGAGAACGTTCCCGAAAATTACTACCCGAAGGTCTCGATCCACATCCCCGCCTATTTCGAGCCGGTCGAGATGCTGAAGCAGACGCTCGATGCGCTGTCGCGGCTGAACTATCCGAACTACGAATGCGTCGTCATCATCAACAACACGCCCGATCCCGCCTTCTGGCAGCCGATCCAGGACCATTGCCGCGCGCTCGGTGAACGCTTCAAGTTCATCAACGCCGAGAAGGTGCAGGGCTTCAAGGCCGGCGCGCTACGCATCGCGATGGACCGCACCGCTGTCGATGCCGAGATCATCGGCATCCTCGATGCCGACTATGTCGTCGATCCCGACTGGCTGAAGGACCTCGTGCCTGCTTTCGCCGACCCGCGCGTCGGCCTCGTGCAGGCGCCGCAGGAGCATCGCGACGGCGACCTGTCGATCATGCACTACATCATGAACGGCGAATATGCCGGCTTCTTCGACATCGGCATGGTCCAGCGCAACGAAGCCAACGCCATCATCGTGCATGGCACGATGTGCCTGATCCGCCGCGCCGCGATGGACATGGCCGGCGGCTGGTCGTCCGACACGATCTGCGAGGACAGCGATCTCGGCCTCGCGATCCAGCAACTCGGCTGGACCACCCACTACACCAATCATCGCTACGGCCAGGGCCTGCTGCCCGACACCTACGAGGCCTTCAAGAAGCAGCGTCACCGCTGGGCCTATGGCGGCCTCCAGATCGTGAAGAAGCACTGGCGGAACTTCCTGCCCGGCCGCAGTCGGCTGACGCCCGACCAGAAGCGCGAATATGGCTTGGGCTGGCTGAACTGGCTCGGCGCCGAGAGCCTCGGCGTGGTGGTGGCGCTGCTCAACCTCGTCTGGGTCCCGATCGTCGCCTTCGCCGACATCGCCATCCCCGACAAGATCCTGACGCTACCGATCATCGGCGCCTTCATCGTCTCGCTCGCGCACTTCCTGTCGATGTACCGCGCGCGCGTCGCGATCAAACCCGGCCAGATGATGGGCGCGATGATCGCGGCGATGAGCGTGCAATGGACGGTGTCGCGCGCGGTCGCGCAGGGGTTGATCACAGAGCACATCGCGTTCGCGCGCACCTCCAAGGGCGGCCTGTCCAGGATGTCGATCGAGTTCCAGGCATTCTGGGAGGCCGTGATCGGCACCCTGCTGGTGATCGGCGCCGGCGTGTTGATCGCCTCCAACAGCTATCGCCAGATCACCGAGATCTACATCTTCGCCGGCGTCCTGGTGCTGCAAAGCCTGCCGTTCCTGGCCGCGGTCGCGATCGCCATCCTCGAGCTCAGCCGCATCAACTCGTTCCAGTTCTGGCGCGACAGCGCGATCCGCACCGCCGAACTGATCGGCCTGCGCCCCGTCGCGCCCTGCCGACCCCCGGCGGCACGCCGCAGCCGGTGCCGAGCGAGGTCCGGCGGGAAGCGAACTGACGAACGAACGGCCTCTCGGCGCGGGTGAAACCTCCGCGCCGGCAAGCCACCGGCGTGGATAGCGGGCCGCCAATCGAGTTGAAAATTCTGGCCTAAGCGGCGGAAAGCGCGAGCGAATCCCCGCCTCCGCCAAGAGTTTGGGCCGCCACTCGCGCTATTGACCTCAGCGCCCCGTCCCCCTACACAGCGCGGGCCGAAAGCATGATCCGGAAACAGCCGGTTTTTCCCCGCGACGCCAGTTGAGGCAGCGGCAAGACATGCTTCTCGAATGTCCGAAGACGATGGCGATCGATCTTGAAAGCCATCAGCGGCCATGGGAGCGCGTAGCTCAGCCGGTAGAGCACGTGACTTTTAATCACGGGGTCCTGGGTTCGAGCCCCAGCGCGCTCACCAAGCCAAATCAAAGACTTAGCTTTGATTTTCCTCGCTCCGTCGAAAAGCAATTTTGCCTTGTGCACACCCAGTGCACACAGCGTGAGGGAGCGCCGCAATGGCTGATCTCACGGCGCTGGAGCGCGAACTGCTCGCTGCTTGTCGCATCGCCCTTCGCCAGCTCGAATACGATGGCGACGACAAGACAGCCTTCCATGGCGCTGCCTGGGAGGCGCTGACGAAGGCAATCACCAAAGCTGAGGTGCGAGAGCGCGCCGGTGAAGGCCCGCCAAGCTAAGGCATTTGCGAGGCGGCCCAGCCCCTATGACGCACGCCATGAACGGCGGGAAGTAGAGCGCCCGCCAGACCGCAGGATTGCTACCGGCTGGCGCCAAGCGGGAGGCCGTGTGCGGTTGGAACACTGCGCCAACCTGACGATTATGGGTCAACATGTCGATGACGAGAGCGCCCGGTCAGCGCTCCCGCCTTCACCGGAAGGGAGTAGAGCCATGACCATCAAGCGTCGCAACCGAACCAAGCATACGAAAACATTTGAAGAGAGATTGGCCGAGGAGGCTGCGCGGTTCAGGGAGGCTGCAGCGCAATTGCCGCCCGGCACCCAGCGCGAGCTATATCTCAGGCGCGCCCGTCAGGCCGAAACGGCCTCGCACATCAATGAATGGTTGACCTCTCCCGGTCTGCAGCCGCCAACCGCGCTGGAGAATATGCAGGTAGGAGGACCGGCAAAGCGAGATCGAGTCGCCTCGGATTAGAAACCAGGGCGCTAGTTGCCGCATTGAACGAAATGGCAGAGTCGTTTGGCAGTTCGTTTTCGGTCGTTCAAATGACGGTGGACGACACAACAACGCAAATTTGGATCGCACTCGCTAAACCGAGTCAGGCGCTGACATGGTTCTCGCTGCCGTTCCAGAAGGCTGGACCGCGGAAGTGTTGGATGTCCCGATCACCGCAGAGCAGCAGCGAATGTTCGAAGAGCTTAACCTTCAGCCTGGTGATGTGTATAGGTTGACGAAGCCTACGTAGGCTGACGTCGCTCGCTTTCAGCCCTGTTGGCCGCCCTCAGAAGCTCTTCGATATAGGCGGCGATGTCGCCAATCAATCTGGTGCGGCTGCCGAAGCTGATAGCGGAGGCCGGCTGATGGCCAGGGTACCCGGCTTCGCCAAGGCCTTTGCCGGCCGCTGGCGCATCGTCGAAATGGACAACTGGGACAGCGACTTCCTCGATCTTGTCGAAGAGGCGCATCTCACCTTCGAGGGTAAGTCCGACGGCGAAATTGCCTTCGGAGCGCTGAAGGGCTTTCTCGACGTCCGCTACGGCGCGCGAGACGGTTCGGCCTGCGCGGAGTTCTCATGGGAAGGACACGACGAGAATGACCCGGCCTGCGGTCGCGGATGGGTTATGATCGGCGCTGCGGGCAGGCTCGTCGGCCACTTCTACATACATAATGGCGACGATTCAGGCTTCGTTTGCGAACGCGGCTGAGTTCTTCAACAGCCTGCTAGCGGCTTCGACCTCGGCCTCTTGCTGAGTGTCGACTTCCAGACCTTCCTCCTCCGGGTACAAACCAGTGTCGTCCCGGATGTCGAAGTAGTACCGGGTCATAAGCCGCCCTCATTCGAGGGAGAGCATAGAAGAAATGTTCGCGTGTTCCTATTCTGGCGGCTGCAGTCCGGGTGATCTCAACCACTCGCTCAAGTGCGAGCCGGTCTCGGCCTGTCTGGCCTTGCGAAGGAGAGCTTCTCGCTCGAAGCCGGCAGGGAGCTTCTTGGCTAGCTCTCTTAAGCGTGCGGCTTCTTGGGCAAGACGTTCTTCGAGGGACACAGTTTGTTTAAAACGACGGCGTCGCTGCATGACACACCTCGATCTTACGGGTCCTAACCGTTGGGTTTGAGTTGTTGCAGCCTAACGCGCGGGCAGTTCCGTGGTCTGTGCCCTAGTGAACACAAGTTCCACGCGATAACGCGGGAACCTCGGATCACAATTGAATGTTACTTATCGCGGGCAGCCGGAGGGGAACGCCATGGAAATGGACCTTGCCGAGCGCTTCTTTTTGGGTCTCGCATTCATAGGTGCAAGCTGCCTCTGTGTCGTTTTCTCCGTCTGGATGCTTACTTGAAGTTCTGGCCCGCCAGCGTGAACCGGCCGCCGGACTTGCTTTTCCGCACCCAACGACCAGCAGTAACCCGCGCTCTCGACGAGCCACTTCACGCCCTGCCGCCTGCCGGATATGCACGGGTGAACTCTCCTTGGCGCTTGATGCGGTCGTAACGAAACGTGCAGCCATGCGCGCGGGCGAAGACTCCTGCCTCTGCAATCGCGAGGGCACGCGTACCGCCGAACGCGCGCTCAATGTATCGGCCGCGAACTATCAGCCGCTCGTCCATCGCGAGAACATCCAAAACACTCGCCAGCCGGAGCAAGTAGTCTTCGCGCGTCTCCATGAAGGCCGGCCATCGTGAAGTTTGTCTTGCCGCGATCCTGCCGAAAGCCAACCAGCGTGAACGGGCATCAGGGTGTACCGAAGTGCTGTCAGCTAGCCAATACTAAGATTCCTTGCCTCGGTTTTCCCTTTCCGGTGTCCTGACGGCGCGGCCCGTCAGTTATGGGAAGCAACCAGCTGCGCACACCGAGGACACACGCCGTCGGCCGCATCCGTGAGTTGGCGCACAATCTCCTCCATGAGATCTTCACGCTCCCAGCACGTGCCATCACGCTTGGTGATGCTTCTGGCGCGGTAATAAGCATGTGTTTCGGCGTCGCTGTCTCCGACGCGGATCATGACCTCGGGATGGAAAGGACAGAGGGCTATAGCACGCGTTGTCAGCAATGCATAGCGCATAGTCGATTCGAGATTGTCGGCGTGGAGCGGCATCATAGCCTCCTGCTTCGGGCCGCAAGCGTATGTGAGCGCGCAAGCAAAGGCGCAGCTCAATTCTGACTCTCCCTTACGCTTGACCTCAGCGTCCTCAGCGTCGCGCGGCACAATGCACGGCGCGACGCCATAGCGATTACTTACGCTCCGCGTCAGCCTCCTGCTCAAGCCGCACAGTATATGCGCGCAGCGTGTCAAACCGCTCCTCGGCAACGTCGCTGAATAGCGGGTCATTGTGACTCGTTGCGGCCGAAGCGATCTCAGTCCAATCTTGAGGCTTGAGAACCTTAAGTGCCACGGGAAAAAAATCGCGATCTTCCATCCTCATGTGACGGCGCTCGTGTGCGATAAAATCCCGAACGATAAGATCCACATCTTCGCGCAGAATCCCACGTTCCGCGAGAACGCTGTCGACCGCCTGAGCGACGCGGCGTAAAAGTTGGGCCCCTTTCTCGTGTTCGCGAGCTAGATCGCCGACCTTCGCAGCAGCAGCCGGATCTCGTGCCCTCAGCTTGGCAAATACCAAGTCTTCCTGTGAGGATGATGATAAACTTCTGGGTAGACTTCGAAGTAACTGATAACCGCGTGAATGACCTCGTAGTCAGCACGGTCGCCGCGGTCGAATACCTCGAGTTCCCGCTCGAGGATGGCCAGCAGCTTCTCAATGTTGAGATGCTCTTGGGATAAGCGCTCTATGATCATGGCAGAGCTCCATAAACGGGTCTCAATATAGTCTTTGGTCCGGTGTCAGCATTTGCGACAGATCAATCCGAGACAACTTAAATCGGCCGCCGGCTTTCCCGACGGCAGTCTCAGCCGCGCTGCCGGATGCCGACGCAAAACTCCAACGGTTGGTCGAGGTGCTTCTGCGGCGAGCCGATCCCGATTGCGTACGAGGTGCACATCTACACCGTTCACCGGGGGATCGGCGCATGAACAAACACGTCGAGAAACGCCCCTTCGCCGAGCCCGAAGCCGCCGCGCGCAAACTTAGTTCCGTCAGCTCAAGTAGAGCATCACCAAGCCTCCGGGAAAACTCGGCAGTCGGCTGTAGAAAAATCCAGGCAGCTCGACCAGAGGCATTGCCAGGCCTCCGGGAAAACTAGGAACCCGGCCCGGCAGTGCAAGTTGGTGCGGCATGCCAAGGTTTTACTTCGACTACCGCAGTCCGGCCGTCGTTATTGATCATGAGGGTATCGATCTTGCGGACCTTAAGGCCGTCGAACGGTTAGCGCGCGAATTATTAGGAGAAACCATCATTTGTGGTGCTGGCACAGGACCTATCGAAGTCGAGGCAAGAGACGAGTTTGGTCCAATACTGCGCGTGACCGCCACGATAGAGGTCAAAAGGCGCACCGAACACGGCGGCCGAACGTGATCGCGCTTCGGAAGCGACCATTCTTTTTCCTGACAGGTGCGGGAACATAGCGTAGGCGCCGCAGTGCGCAGGTTCGATTGATCTACATCAACCTCCTGCGCGGAGAGAGCCGCAATCTCGCGAGCGGGACTTAAGGACTTCATAGAAGGGTTTCTGTCATGCTCCGCTATATTCTCGCTCCTCTTGCCGCTTTCGTTTTGCTCATCGCCTGCTTGATCCCCGATGATGCTGAGGCTCGGCGCGGCGGAGGTGCCTATCGGGGTGGCGGCGGTTACCGCGGCGGTGCGGTCGCAGTTCGAGGACCGCGGGGCGGCGGCGCTGTTGCAGTGCGCGGCGCAGGCTACCGGGGCTACGGCTATCGGGGCGGCTATCGCGGCTACGGCTATCGGGGCTACGGTGTCGGAGCGGCAGCGGTAGGCGCGGCCGCCGTTGGCGCTGCTGCGTACCGCCGCAGTTGCTACGATGCGTACGGAAACTATATTTGCGCCTATTAATACGCGGCGACGCGCGATAGCGCGGCTTGGCCCTCCGGGGTCCTTCTAAGGGCGCGGGCTTATGTGGAGACCGCGCGACGGTGATTGTCCGTGGTTGCAGTTGCAGGACCGGCCGGACATGACAGCTACGGACAGTACATTTGTCCGGGGCAATATCCTTACCGGTATTGATGAAGCCGAAGTTTAGGAGGCGATGCTTCGGCCTCGTCGACGGCCGTAGTGAATTTGTAAGATGGCCAAGACGCCCACTGCGCGGCGGCTTCTGCAATTTCAGACTGGGAACTGATTTGCAGTTTCTGCAGCAGGCGTTTCCGCTGTTCGCCAACTTGTATTGGTCTTCCGCCGATCTGAACCGCAATGGCACGATCAGAGTAGCCTCGGGCTAAACGCCGCAAGATGCGCTTCTCGCGCGGGCTCAAAAAAGGAACGCTACCGTTGATCACTATGACCTCTGCAATAGCTCGGGACTGAGCATATCCCAGGTGGGCCACCGGCGGCCACTGAAATTCCGGTGGCCGGTCGAACCCGCTCCCAATTTCCCCCGTTTGTCAGAGACCCGAACCGACAAGCATACCAGTGCAGGCCGCCCCTCCGAAATTGACGCAGATCAATTGCAACGTGCAGACCTCCCCCTTTAGTGGGCGATCAAAGTGCCAGCATGGACGAATGGTGATTGTGCCCCAGCGAAGTTGAAGCACGGGGGTCGTCATGAACGTACGAGAATTAATTGAGACGTTGAAGGCACTCCCAAATAAAGATGCGTTGGTGGTCATTGGCGAAGGCCAAATGCCTGAGGTTTGGCTTATTGTTTCAGGTGTGGTGGAGCGTCGCATTCATGTAAGTGAGACCACACTCGATTGGGTGGGGCCTGGCAACGATATCGCGATCGAAATTGTCTGATCGCGCCGACCGGACGACCGGCGTACGGGCTGCATGAGCGCGCCTTGGCGGTCGGCCCGCCTCACGGCGGCAAATCCTCGCAGAGCTTGATCAGGATCATGACCGTCGAGCCGACTGCAACCACCACGGCAGACAAACGGCAACTCTGGGAGCAGGCCGACAAGGGCCGCTCGAACACGGAGCGATCTCTTCAATTGCGCGAAGCGCAAGCCTGCCACACCCATCGGACATCTCCACCTGCCTTGATTGTCCGCACTGTAACTGGAACGACGAGACGGCGCGTGCATTGGCGTCCATGGATGATAGGAGGTGGATCGCCATCATGGTCTCGTCGATGCTGCTGCTGGTTGGCGCGGCTGCAGTGCTGGTGTCACGCCCCGAGCTCCTCGGCGCGGTGAGGTGAAGAGCCGGTTCGCGCGCGGCATAGTCGTCATGATGGGCGGGCTCGTGCTGCTCGGTGCCCTACGAGCGCGAGCTCGGCTGGGGATTGGGCCTACTTCCTATTCTGCTAACTGGTCTGGCCCGCCCGATGCAAGAATGCCAGCCCGTTCCGAAAGAGAAACAAGTTCCGGCAACGACCGAACCTGCATTTTCGTCATTACATTAGAGCGATGGGCCTTGATCGTGCGCTCGGTCGTGCCCAGAGCGCTGGCGATCTGCTTGTTGATTTTGCCGCGAATGACCAGTTCAAAGACTTGCCGCTCGCGTGTGCTCAAGGTCGCAAGATGAGAAAGAAAGGCTTCGCGCATGCTCTTCAGGGGACGCGCCGCGTCGGCCCCGCCGCTGGATCGTGCAGCAGGTGAACCAATACAAGCGGTAGGCGGATCGCCTAGAGCGAGTGTTCGGCAGCGTCCCTGACCGAACACTCGCCACCCACCAAACTAGTCTACGGCCTGGCCAGTGCGTCCTCGGCCTTCGGAACATCCTCAGGCAGGCAGCGGGCGCCGCGGTTGCTTCCACGGTGGAATGCGAGGCGTAATGGTGCAGCAAAGCAGTTCACGACCTTTACTATACCGACTACTCCGGGCGCTTTAGTAATGAACAAGGGCCGCTGCTCAGAGACAGCGGCCCTTCGGATTTCAACCAGCAATGTCCGTCATCACCATTTTTGGCGACCGTACCATTCATCCACTTCCTTTTGCGCCTGATCCTTGGCATAGCCGTACCGTTGCTGCAATCTCCCTTCGAGTTGCTCTTGCTTCCCGTTGATCACATCAAGATCATCGTCGGTAAGCTTGCCCCACAGTTCCTTCACTTTGCCCTTCATCTGCTTCCAGTTGCCTTCAACGCGGTTCCAGTCCATGGCGCTCCTCCTGAACGACTAAGTTCGATCAACGGAGCTCGCCGACGCTTGGTTCCTCGGTGAGGATAGCGTCAATCAGGCGCGGGCGCATAGACGCCACGCGCTTGGTCCGCGAGGCGATCAACTCCGTTCCGGCGAAGCGGGCCACATGGAAGCTTAACCCACTCTGGCGCTTGCCCTGCGGGAGCGCGGCGCTGATTTACTCTGCCGCCTTTTTAGCTGCACGTTTGATTTGCTTGCCTCAAACGACCAAAAGAAAAGCCCGGCAGTGATGCCGGGCTTGAGGTCATGAAAAACGTTTACGTGATGCAGGTTAGTAGTAATAATTTTTCCCCTTATTCCAATATGCTTTGATGAACACGCGTTCGCGGATGACGAACGACAAGCGATAGCGAGGGCTCAAAGCGATCAGAACCGCTGTGCATCGGTACGGCGGCTCCTGGGCAGCCTATTGACAACCTATTGGGTCCGGGCCTGGTCCCTCCGGCAAGCACCAGCGGCTGGCTCGGCATCCGATGAGCGCCTATCCTGTCGTCATGATCAATAACACCGCCCTCACCGGCCGCCGCTCCGACAATCCGCACGAGGAGAGTTGGCACATCTATTCCGGCGACGTCCGCATCGGGACCATCGGCGCGCGCGCCGGCGTGCCGGTGCACGCCGACCAATGGGAATGGTCGGTCGGCTTCTATCCTGCATGGAGCCAGGCACCTGGCGGAGAGGAATAGCCGCCACGTTTGAAACCGCGCGCGAGGCCTTCGAGGCCGCTTGGACCGAGCTGCGGATCACCATCCCCGACGCTGCCTTTGCCGAATGGGGCCACGATCGCGACTGGCGGGCCGGGATTGCGGCCAAACGGGCGCGAGGCGAGAAGCTCGACAGCGAGATCCGGAGCACACTGATGCGCCGCGTCTGCGGCACCACATTCGACAGCTGGAAACCGGCGGAGAGTTACCCGCACCGCGCACACATCACCGCCGCGCAGGCGGCCAATGGGACACGCCGATGAAACACACCGAAGAACGACCCTATGCTGAGCCGGAGGCGGCCGCGCACAAGCTCGTCGAGCTCGCAGCGAGCGCTGAGGCTGTCCAGGACGGCCGCATCCACATCGAGAAGGTCAACGCGCCCTTCCTTTACACGCTAAAAGCCAGTGGTTCGGAGTTTGGGGCCGGCATCAAGTATGCAGTTGAATGCGGCTGGCTCGAGCTGCACGAGAGCGGGACCTATGTCCGGCTGATCGGCACCAGCGCAAAAGCGGCCCCAGCAAAAGACTAAGGTGCCGCGGCCGTTTGGAGGTTACCTTGGCGTTAATGGGGTCGCCAGGTGGTCATGAGCATAGGAAAAAACCGGCAATCAGTTCTGTCCGCTTTTGTACAAAGCGGTATAGTTTCAGGTCGGGAACGGGACCGATCGCTATGAAAGACATGCAGGCTCAGTTGGAAAAGCTCCGCACGGATGCTGCCGAGTGCGCCTTGATCCGTGATCTGGCAACTGAACCAAAGAAGCGAGAACTGTTCACCAAGCTGGCCGAGCATCTGACAATCTTGGCCGATGAGGTTGAACGCGCCATTGGTGCCGCGGGACCTGATCTGAAGCGGAAGGAATGACCGAACGAGGCTGGGGTCGGCGTTTCGAGGATCCGATCACGATCGGCGATCGCGTACTGGTGACGCTGCTCGACGCTGGCGAGTACATCGCCACGCTGCCGAAGAAAGAGCACGCCGTACCGGAGTGGCAAGCGGCGATGGAAACCTTGATCCTGGTGGCGGAAGGTGGCGGCCCGACGATGTTTGCCCGTATCGGGGTCTTGCGGGCATTGGACCGCCACTACGTCCCGGGGTTCAACCCGAAGGGAAAGGAGCCCCATTGGGGCCGGCGCAAGCTGAAGAGGGATCAATGACCGTCTGGATCTACGACCAAGGCAAAGAGCTGATGGTGTTCGCGACCGAGGAAGCTGCCAAGGTTTGGCTCGATGAAAACGATCCGGAGGGCGTGGCCTTTGAGTACGATGTGGTCGGCTTGCCGGCCTGAAGCGTGACCTGTGACGCGCGGTCAAATGGGAAAAGCCGCAGCGTGGTTCCAGCCCCACTGCGGCATTCCCGGAATAACGAAAAAACTTGGTACTCAAATCGCGCCGGTGTTCCTTCAGTAGAACACCCCGTTCCGAAAATGGAGTCCGGACAACTACCGGAATCCGGTTTTCGACGTATTGTCACTTGGAGGGTCGACATGGCACGGCATGTCGATTCCAGCCCCAATGCTCCCGGCCGCCGATCCAATTGCGGATTAGAGCGCCGGGAGTGCTAGGCCCGCCAGCGTGAACCGGCGCGGGCCTCACTTGGTCGAAACTAATTAGCGTCGCCCGACCTGCGATCAGCGGCGCGCTCGCCAACGGATCAACGCACCGTTCATGTTGAAGCCGAAGGGCAGCGGCAGCGAGTTCGGCGCGGGGCTCAAACACGCGATCGAGCGCGGCTGGTTATCAAGCACCAAAGCGGCACCTACGTGAGGCTGATGCCGTTCGGTGAAGATCTGCTGTCTCGCAAATAGGAGGCCCCCACCTCAGCCTTATTCACGTCCATCGTGAGATTTGCAGGCGGTCGCCTCTTGAGGCGCCAGTGCCCGACCAACGCGCGCCACTCGAATATGATGACGATGATGCCGATCAGCGCAGTCCCGAGCCCTGACATTATCAAAATCATTTGGAGCATCGAATCACCGTGACGTGTCGATGCTCCTAAGTATCAAAGTGAACGCTTGTTCCGAAGTTTTATTTGGGTGGCTGCAAGCCCGGCGAGCGCAGCCAGTCAGTTATATGGGCGCCGATCTCGGCGATCCTGGCTCGCTTTAGAAGCGCCTCGCGCTCGGCCCCAGCCGGCAACCGATCGGCCATCGTTTTGAGCTTGGCGGCCTGCTCGGCCATTCGTTCTTCAAGGGAACGGGTTTGCTTCACTCTGCGGCGCTCTCCCATGGCGCACCCCTGGATTTGTTAAAAAACGAATCCACAACTGGCGCAGCCAGATTCAGTTCCTAAGATTGAACTTTGGGCCCGGAGACGCCCGCGTGGCTTAGTGCTCTGACGGGCTCTGCCTTCGAGCCTTGCGCGCCATCTGCATCCATTCCTCCCCAAGCTTCAGCCACGCCTCCTTGTCGACCTCACGTGTCGCCCTTTCAGCCTCATGCAAGCAATTCTGCGCTTGATGCAGGTATCTGACAAAATCAGCGTCGTCCATCGCGTACAATGCGGGGGCAAAAAGAAAGTGCCAAATGAGAGGCCGCAGGGCGCCGCCTGAAGACAGCTCCTGCGGCCTGTGCTGCGACGTTCCGCACGATCGGCTCGGCGCGGCACGGCCCATCGGCTAGCACAGGAACTACAACGGCGCCCGAATTTTTGAGTCGTCGCTGCTGGTGGAGCGGCCCCGGCCTAACCCCTTGACCCACCTGGAGCCGGGGCCGTCTCTCGCCCTTGTCGTATCGGAGTAGCGTATGCGTTCCTCGCCCTCGATCGTGCCGACCGATCGCCTCGACCGTGACATCTATCTGGTGCTTGAAGACTTCGGCGCGCGCGCGCGTTGCGCCTGGCGTGAGACGGATGAAGCCGACACCGACCTCGAGGGCGTGCTGCAAAATCTCCTGTCCGGCCAGTACGCCTATCCGATCCGAATTGTATCCTTCAATGCCGTCGAGGGGTGGTCGCGGGATGCGACTTCCGAGGTCGCCGACGCACTTGCCCAGCGCGCAGCCGACACGGACGCCGAGGTCTCGTCTGCACTGCAAGACTTCGTCGCCGCCAACGCCACAAGGCGCTTCGACATGCAGCTCGCGCTGCCCTTGCACGGGGTCGCCTGATGTCCAGCGAGGACAAGCCGGCGGCGGCCGGCGCCGGCACCACGACGTGCGTCAACTGCGACGATCTCGGCTGGGTTTGCGAGAACCACCCGGACCGTCCCTGGGAGGGCCCACGCGCCTGCACCTGTGGCGGCGCTGGCACACCCTGCCCCGCCTGCAAGACTGCTGGCGAAGGTGAAGTGCCGCGGATACCGGAAGGCTTTCGGGTCGAGGTCGACAAGAACGGATGGCGGCACTGACGTCGTTTCGGAACGTTAACTCCGCCAGATCCCTCGGTTGAGCCATTTCCAAAACAACTTACCTGCCACAAAGAGCAGCAGCAGCCCGATGACCGTATAAGCGATCCAGTCCATCCGGCGCCTCCCGGCGAACAGCACGCTGCGCGAGTATTTTTACACCTGACGCTACCAGTCAAGCCGAAATCGATTTAGGGCGGTTCCGGATTCGCAATCTAGGAAGCCGCGCCTATCTGTCGCCTATGTCGAAAGAGTTCGAATTCTGCCTGCCGACCGCCGCTAAGGTGGTGCCGGCCGGGCCCGACTGGATCCACGAAATCAAATACGACGGCTAACGCCTGCGCGTAGAACGGCGAGGCCGCGACGTTCGGCTGCTCACCAAGAATGGTCACAACTGGACCGACCGCTTCCCTTGGATCCTCCAGGCAGCGTTGAAGAACCGCGAGGAGCAATTTGTCGTCGACGGTGAAGCCGTAGTGCTCGGCGTCGACGGCGTCTCAGACTTCAACGCCCTGCACTCGCGCCGAGGTGCAGCTCTATGCGTTCGACATTCTGGCGCTCGGCGGCGAAGACTTACGTCAGCTGCCGTTGACGATGCGCAAGACCAACCTGGCGCGCCTGCTACGCGGCCGCCCCGATGGCATCTTCGTCGCACCGTTTGAGGGCGGAGAAATTGGGCCGGACCTCTTCAAAGCAGCCTGCGGCATGGGCCTTGAGGGATTAGTCTCGAAACGGCGGAATCGCCGCTACGTCGCCGGCCGCACAAAGGAATGGATCAAAATGAAGAACCGAACACACCCCGCTATGTCCAGAGAGTTTTGACACGAATACGGGATTAGGGCGTGCACTCATATTGCCGCTTCTCGAGATAAAGCGGACCTATGCAAAGAAGTCCGGCAATTTCGCCTTTTGACCCAACTCGGACATTTGCGCGAGACGGGTGGCCGCTAACAAATGCGACGCATGCACGTTCGAGTAACCCACCTCAGCGCACGGTCGGAGCATGCTCCCGCTCGGCTAACGCCGAGGGCGCGGCGCACTAAGACTGGTGCGGTGCCAGCGTAGGGCGACAACGGAATTATTATTAAATGTCGGCCCCTTTGTTGGGGTCACCACGCTCTTCTGCTCCCTGTAATTCCCTCTGCGCTTGGTCCCAGAACTCGTCTTCGCGTCCTTCCGGTTTGCCCGCCTGCTCCCACAGCTCGAACGCGCGCTTCCGTATCTGCTCCTCGGTTGGGTGGGCCATCATGAAATCTCCCAGAGCGCAGGTCCTGCCTTGCGCAGGAGGCACAAAGGGCAGGACCGCCGGGCCAATTTATCTCAAAGAGCCAATTCGGGCTTCGGAGAGTCGTTCCTTCGCCACGCGCCTTCTCGGCCGCATCATCCGCCAAGGCCCATAGCAGCCGTATCCCGGCCGTTGGCCCGAAGTCGGCTTCTGACCACACCGGACATCGACGACCAAAGTCGGCAACCGGCACACCTGCGGGTCTCCGGAACCTTGGGGTGATTCCGGGAGTTTATGAATTAGGCGGTATCGCGATTTCGCTTTCGGCTCAACACACACTCAACACACATATGCCGTCTGTCGTCGCAAACCGCGGCATCGCAGGAGGCTCTTCATGAGTATCAAACGAATCTTGGTTCCACTTCCCGGCTCAGCCGGTCTCACCGGTCAAATTGAAACGGCCCTGTCTGCCGCCAAGGCGCTGGTGGCTCACGTCCAGGCACTGTTCATCAGTGAGCCGCCGCCAGTCACGCGCGACCTAATGGCCACCGATCTAATGGCCACCGAAATGGGACGACGAACGGCGACCGTCCCGGTAAATTGGCACGCCGAGGAACGGGAGCGAACTGCGCGGGATGCGCGTGAGGTTTTCGCGCGGGCCTGCGCGGTAGTCGGCATCCCGATGCTATCGGCGAGCGACGAGCCCGGCCGCCCGCTCGCAGCATCCTGGCGCGAAGCCGAGGGATCGTATGTGGAAATCGCGGTGCAACGGGCCGCTGCCTTCGACCTAATGGTCGCCGCAAGCGCCAGCGTGATGGAATCGCTCATGGCCATTGCCGAGCAATCGCTGCTGCGGACCCGTCGCCCCGTGCTGTTGGCGCCGGCTCGCCCGCAGAGTGATCTGACCGACAGCGTGATGATCGCCTGGGACGAGAGCCCGGAATGCTGGCACGCGGTCTCGGCTGCCATACCGTTCATGCAACTTGCCAAATCAGTGCGGGTCATAAGCGTTGACCGGGACGGCAGCAATCGTCAAGCCTCGCAGGCGGAGGTGCTTGCCTATTTGCGCTGTCATGGCATCGATGCGACCGCGCAGGTGGTTGCACCGGAATTGCGCTCGGTGGGTGATACGCTGCTCGCGGTGGGGGCAGAGCATGAAGCCGGCCTGCTGATCATGGGCGCCTATTCCCATAGCCGCCTACGCGAGATGTTTCTGGGCGGGGCCACGCGCCATATCCTTAAGAACGCTTCGGTACGCCCCGTTCTCTTAGCGCATTAGCCCTCGTCAGAGCGCAATCCCAGCTCAGGTTGCCGCCAACGCCAACGCTATGGCGGGCTTGCTCGCTCGCCGAAGGCGGGTTGGGGGGACCGTGCGATTAAGCACCGACGCTGCCAAACGCACCACCCTCCTCCCCCGCAATTGGGTCTCCCGAATTCGGCACTTATGGCAGATCGTGCTCGGGTCGATTTGATTGGATGTCGGTTTGTGGGCCCTTAACGGACCTCGTGCAATGTCCTCTTCTCCGCCGCGGTTGGGAAATAAGCGGGCATCGCGGATTTATGAGTGCACGCCCTAAAGCGGCCCCAAGCGCCGGGCTGGGAGGAGCTGAGACACCGGGACCGCCACGCCCCACCGGCTCAAGCCTTGCGCCGGTGGATATTCTCCGCCCGGGATTGATCGCAGTAGCGCCGAACGGTCGCTGGCGACTTCATTGGCGGGTCCACACGATGATGATCCCGATAGGGGCGAGCCGCCTCGGCGCTCACCCGCCCGATACGCACAGCGACCAGTCGTCAGGCCCAGCGCGAACCAGCGACTTGGACGTAAACCGATTGCTCCGCAATCATAGGGAAACGATGCTCTTCACTGCGGGGCGAACCCCGCTGTAAACTGATGTCGGATTGTGAAATCGATTCGCAGGAAGATGGCTAAATCCTCGAAACTTGTTGCCGCGAAGAATGGGCGAGTACTTCTTGTCCGACGACGGCGCGATAAGCGCTGGGCGTTTCCGGGCGGCCGTAAGCGTGCGGGTGAAAGTGAGAGGAAGTGTCTACGCCGCGAGATCACCGAGGAACTACCGAAGTTAAAACTTGGGCCAGTGAAGCTCTGGAAAGAGGTAAAGGGAAGAAACCGTCAATCCGGACGACAGATGAGCGACGCGATCTTTGTGGCCAAGAAGGCGTCCGGGTCCCTGAGGATCGGCGATAAGAACGAGATCGACAAAGCGTCTTGGCGCAAGCCGCGCGGCATCAGACTCACGCCCACGTCGCGCTACATCCGGGACAAGTTGTTTCCGAAGTAGATCACGCGCTCGCAACTGCGGGCCTCGAACCCAGCGGTCAACCGCGCAACCGTTTAGCGCGGGTCCAGACCTTCTTCAGATATCGTTTTCGGGCTCCCGATGCACCAACCTTCCCGCCCCAAATGCGAATGAGTTGCCGTGATGGACCGGAAAGCTCGGCGACTTCCTTATAGCTTGCAAGACCATTCTTGAGCATGCAGAGCGCGGCGGCCTTGGTGACATCCTTGGTGCGCATTTGCAATGCGATCCCGATTGTCGTTTCGGGCCAGATGCTGATGCGTCAATACTGTAATGCCCCCAGGGAGGCGGCCAGAATGCGAAGCACAACTGGCCACCCACCTTGCATCTTCTCAAAGCTAGTGGTCTGGCTTTTCGCGCACGATCACGCCGGTCTTAGGGTCGGCATGGAATTCCATCTTCTGTCCGTTCTTGATGCCTTCGCCCTCCCATTGGCCGTCGTCGGCTTCAAGCTTAGTGACCTGCGAATAGCCCGACTCCATGACCTTGGCCTTCACTTGCTCCATCGGCATCCAGTCAGGTCCGGGTTGGTCTGCTCTCGCTGCTGAGCCAATGGCGAGGGAACCGAGAACCAGAATTGTGGCCGCCTTCATTTTGGCCTCCTCTCGATGAAAGGCTTCAACGGGCGCGCTGAATTGATGTTCCTCTGTCTCGCCCGCGGACTTGGTGTCAGATCGACGCAAACGAATGGACGTCCGTTTTGGGCCCCTGAGGACAAGATGGTCGGCTTCGGGTCAGAACCGGCAATGCGGCCCTTTCTTATGGCGCTTGGCGGCGAGGATCTGCGCCAGCTGCCGTTGACTATGCGCAAGACCAACCTAGCGCGCCTGTTACGCGTCCGGCCGGACGGCATCTTTGTTGCACCGTTTGCGGGCGGAGAGGTCGGGCCGGACCTCTTTAAGGCTGCCTGTGCAATGGGCCTTGAAGGATTGGTTTCGAAACGCCGCGATCGCCGCTACATCGCCGGCCGCACAAAAGAATGGATCAAGGTGAAGAACCGAACACATGCGGCGATGTCCAGGCAGTTTTAGAAATATGTCACTGAAGGTCGTCCTCTTCCTTGACGAGAGTTAACAACCGGAGCGTCAGGAAGGTGAACAGCGCGATCGTCACCGCGACATCGTAGCTGCCGAGCCAGACCGAGACTCCGATCGCGCCGGTTGCCCACAGGCTCGCGGCGGTCGCGGTACCCTGTACCATATTGCCCTGCTTAAGGATCGCGCCGCCGCCGATGAAGCCAATGCCGGTGATTAGGCCTTCGATGACCTTTGCCATCCCGTCGGGCGAGGACGCCAAGAGATGTTCGCTGGCCTGGATGAAGCCGCAACTGGCCAGCGCGACCAGCGGAAAAGTACGGAGCCCCGCACTGCGCGCCCGCTTTTCGCGGTCCCACCCAATCGGCACGGCGAGCGCGAACGCCGCCGCCAGCGTCACGAAATGAACGCCTATCTGGAAACTGTTCAAGGCAAGTCCCTAAATGAAAGTCAGGAGCCATTGGACCAAGGAAATGGGCACCTCGGCAATGAGGCGTAAGGTTTCATCGCAAGCATCCGGTAGCTTCGGCCAGATGTGCATTGCGGAATCTGTGCCGCTGTTGGCGAATAGGCGGACATCGCGGATTTATGAGAACACGCCCTAAAAGAGGCGGCCGACTGAGGCGGTCCTGCTTCATGGGCCCGCAACGGAGGACGGCGATGCGCCCGCGGTCATCAAATTCAAGGGTTGCGCTGACGATGCCATCGCGAGCCACATAGAAGATCGTCGCGCCGTCTTCGCTAGGTTGTAGATCATCAAGCCCCGACGCTGGGTATTCCTTCAAGCGGCGCTTCCAGTAGGAGCGTAAGCTCTCGCGGCCTACGATGGTCACGCCGTCGCAAGCGCATTCGGTCACAGCGCCATCGGCGTACATCTGCACGATCGCTTCGACATCGCCAGCTCGGTAGGCGTCGAGCCAATCAACTGCTGCCGCCATTGGACCAAATGCCATCCGCGGCCGCGCTCCCGCCAGCATGACGACACCGTCGCCGGTCGCGCTGTAGCCGGCCATTGGTTCATTAGGAAGGAGGTGCAGGCGGCGCTAACTTCAACGTCGCCATTCACCTCGGGAGTCCACATCGCGCGCCACGACACCGCTAATGCAGCCGGTCACACATGCGCCGAACTTCAATCACCATGACCAGTTCTGCGAAGGCACATTCATCATGATTGGTTGGAAGGACTCCACCCAATAGTTCGCGGAACAGCAATTCCGGGCAATTACCGTCAACGGCGCTGACAAATGGGAGACGCGGCACACGGTCGGAAATCCCTGCGTTGGTCACAGTGTAATTCGGCCTTGGCCCTTAGCTATCATCTGTCTCAATCGCCGTATTGTCGGCTTTGGTCTGACACCAGCTGGACAGCCGCTTGTGACCCAAAGCCGACGTAGGTCAGGAACGCGCTGAAGTCGACTTCTGACCCGAGCGCTCGTCACCCTTCCGGCACGCCAGCGAGGCGCCAGCCTTCACACAAGCGCTGCAGCCCGGCAAGGTAAATTGGATTGTCGCTTTGTTGAGCTGCGAGCAAGCGACGAATGGTGAAACCTGAGTTGAGCGCAAGTCCCGTTCTCGCAGCAGTTCGCGCCTCATCGAGCGCGCCGGTCAAGGCCAAGGCAGCGGCGAGCGATATATGAGCGAGATGAAAGTTACGGTTCGCCTCGGTGCTTCGTCGCAGCCAACTGACGCCTTCGACGTCTGAACCAAGCAGCAGCTTGGCCACGCCCGCAAAACACGCCCACTGGTAGGCGAAAACGTCGCGAGGAGAGAGCCGTAAAGCTTCGAGTATATGGCCTTCGGTCTCGGCAGCGCGACCTATGTAGGATTTTGCGAAACCAAGGGCAGCATGAGCGTGGACCAAATTCGGAGCCAGCGCCAACGCAAGTTCGAACTCACGGATGCCTTGGGCGGCCCGGTTCGTAAAGGTCTGGACCCACCCCCGAGCCATGTGGGCTGAGGCACTGTTCGGCCTAATCGACAATACCTTGTTCACCATCGCCTCGGCCGCCGCAAGCCGCGCGGGCCCATCATCCGTCGTAAAGCTACCTCCAACTACCGTATCAACATTTGCCAGACCAATCATTGCTTCGACGTTGCCGGGATCGAACTCCAGCGAGCGCTCGAAGAAGCCCCGCGCTTGCGTCACGCATTCAAGGCTAATCCCCTTCATCAACCAGGCCCGGCCCTGGAAGCACAAGTCCATCGCATCGGGATGCAGCGTACGCTCGGCTCGTCGCGCCTCAGCCTCGATGAGCTGGGCACCTAATGTACCGGCGAGCCTCGACACGATTTCGTCCTGCATATCGAACAGGTCGCCGACAGGCTTCTCGAAGCGCTCGGCCCAAAGATGCTGACCGCTCTGGGCATCGATCAACTGCACGTTCATCCGAAGCCGATTGCCGCTGCGTTGCACTGAGCCTTCGAGCACGTAGCGAACGTTTAATTCGCGGCCGACCTGCCGTACATCGACTGCTCTACCCTTGTATGAGACGGCGCTGTTCCGTGCGATTACAAATGAACCACTGATGCGCGACAAGTCCGTGGTCAAGCTCTCGGTTACACCATCCACGAAATAGTCCTGCTCACGATCTCCGCTCAGGTTCGCGAAGGGTAGCACGACGATGGATAGGCGCGGCGGCGTGTCGCCTGTTCGCTCGACCGGGCCAATCGTCTCATTTGCGGGCCTCCGGGCTTCCTGCACTGCACCAACGAAGCGGAAACCTTTGCGCGGCAATGTTTTGATTAACTGCTGTTTATCGCCCGTGTCCCCGATTGCGCTCCGGGCGGCATTGAGGCGAGTCGTCAGCGCAGCATCCGAGACGATGCGACCTTTCCAGATGGCGTTGATGAGGTCGTCCTTGCTGACGACGCGCTCTCTGTTTCGGATCAGGTATTCGAGCAGATCGAACACTTGGGGTGCGACAACAACCACGTCTGTTGCGCGCTGCAGTTCGCGCCTGTCGGTATCCAATGCGTAATCCTCAAAAAGAAACCGCAAGCTGCATTCCCTCTCCGGGGCCACCCTCGGAAACCATAACAATAAGCTGCCAGTGAGGAAAATGTAAGCGAGCTGTTAGCGCGCCACTAGCGACCAACGCCTTCGTCCTTAAATCCGCGGCCGGACTGGCGTTCCTTATTCCCTCTCCTCCCGCTTGTGGCCCTTAGCGGTCGACCCAGCATGTCCGCTAGATGTCCGCTCCTTGGGGGTGAAGCAGACTTGATATGCTCAGGCCGAGTTCTTCCGGGTGTGACCCATAGCGCACTGGTCGCGCCCTTTGCGCGGCGAAGGCGCCAATCGAGATTGCGGAAATCGTTGGCTGATCGCTTTCGCCGCTCGCGGAATCATACGGGATGGCAGACGACCTATCCTTGCGCCGGACCAAAAGAAAAGCCCGGCATCGCTGCAGGGCTTGAGGTCATGAAAAAATTTACGTGATGAAGGCTAGTAGCAATAATTTTTCTTGTTATTCCAATCTCCTTTGATGAACATGCGTTCGCGGATGACGAACGACAAGAAGGCCGCAATGAGGGTTGAAGCTGCACGAATGGCTTGGGCCAACTCGCAATAATTGCGCAAAGATTCATTCCCCGAAAATGGACCAATTGAAAATGCCTAGCGAAGAAAGCGGTAGCGAGGGGTTCAAAACGACCAGAACCGCTGCGCATCGGTACGGCGGCTTCTGGGCAGCCTATTGACCAACCTATTGGGCTCGGCCCAAACCCGCGCGCAAGCCCCAGCGACTGGCTCAAGGCTCGGCTAGCCCCTGTCCTGTCGCCATGATCAACACCGCCCTCACCCGCCGCCGCGCCGACAATCCGCATGAGGAGACCTGGCATATCTACTTTACCGACGTCCGCATCGGCGCGATCGGCGTGCGCACCGGCGTGCCTGTGCACGCCGATAAATGGGGTTGGTCGGTCGGCTTCTATCCCGGCATGGAGCCAAGCACATGGCGGAGTGGCATAGCCGCTACCTTCGAAGCCGCGCGCGAGGCTTTCGAGACCGCTTGGTCGGATCTAAAGCCGAACATCACCCACAATGCCTTCGCCGAATGGCGCCAAGACCGCGACTGGCGCGCCGCGATGGCGGCCAAGCGGGCGCGGAGCGAGAAGCTCGACAGCGAGATCCGGAGCACGCTTATGCGCTGCGTCTGCGGGACCACATTCGACAGCTGGAGACCGGCGGAGAGCTACCAGCACCGCGCACATATCACCGCCGCGCAGGCGGCCAATGGGACACGCCTATGAAGCACACCGAAGAACGACCCTATGCAGATCCGGAGGCGGCCGCTCGCAAGCTCGTCGAGCTCGCAGCCAGCGTCGAGGCCATACAGGACGGCCGAATCTATATCGAGAGGATCAACGCGCCCTTCTTGTTCAAGCTGAAGGGCAGTGGCAGCGAGTTCGGCGCCGGGCTGAAATTTGCGATTCAGCGCGGCTGGTTATCGAAGCATGAAAGCGGCACCTACGTGAAGCTGACGCCGCCCGGTGAAGAACAGCTGACTCTAAAATTGGAGAAGGTACTGCTGAATAGACCGCTTACTAAGGGCGTGTACTCATTAAGCGGCTTGGCCGACTGATGTCCGCTCAACCCCCAACAGCTGCGGAAGAGTGGACCTAGCCCGAGGTCGCAAAAGGGCCCATCAGCCGACATCGCTCGCGAGGTAGCGCGCGTAAATCTCATTTCTCATATTGCGACTGCGAGCACGCTTAAGACCCCCCGTTGTTCTCTAAATCTCAAACAGCGCACAAATTGCCTCATGCCCTTTGGTACAATGACCTTGGGGACAGGCATGAATTAGGCTCGAAAATTAAAGCGGTTCAAGTTTGGGGGCGTCCATGTTTATGCGCACTTCCAGCGATGGTGCTCATCGGCCAACCAGGCTCGGTGATTTTGGTATATCGAGTAGCTCAAATCAGCTCGTTTGCCTGAGCGAGTTCACCTACAAGAAAGGCACTGTAATCTTCGCCGAGGGAGATTCTGCCGAGTACATATACCAGATTAAGCGAGGCGCCGCTCGGAGCTACAAAATGCTCAACGATGGGCGGCGACAGATAGGCGCATTTCATCTGCCTGGGGACATCTTCGGATTGGTGAACGGAGATTTGCACCGGTTCACGACAGAAGCTGTAGTTCGGACCACCGTTCGGCTGTTGAGCCGCCAAAGGCTTGATGAGGTTGCCCAGAGTGACAGTGTCCTCGCGAGAGAACTACTCAGCCTAACCACCCAAAATCTGCAACATGCTGAAGATCACATGCTTCTTCTGGGCCGCAAGGATTCCGTCGAACGGGTCGCGGCCTTTTTAGCAGAGATGGATCAGCGAAGCAGCGCTACCGCTGTGATGGCGCTGCCAATGACGCGCCGTGATATTGCGGACTATCTTGGGCTGACCATCGAAACTGTTTCCCGCGCATTGTCGCGATTGCGTCGGGCGGGCGTACTGGAGTTTACGGAGGTCAACCATCGCGAAATCAACATTCTAGACCGGCAACAACTGCATGCATTTGATCTTCAAAGCCATTCAGGGCTCGATCTGCATCATGAGGGAACAGATTAAGAGCCTAAGCAGGTAAACCGGTATACTCTGATCGATCTCAATATTTCCGCTTAGCCCTGAAGCTCGGACATCTGCAAGTTAATGAGTACATGCCCTTCTGTAATGGGCCCGATGATGTCAAGCCTCCCGAGTGAACGTCACGCCGCCGAACTCATGCTTCTGTCCGTGGTCAACGCCTGGCCGCCACATC